>CAYUAO010000073.1:3375-10415 GCA_964442775.1 uncultured Halothiobacillus sp.
GCCGCCACCTGCCCGAGCTGCGCGTGCGGGTGGTCAACGTGGTCGACCTGATGAAGCTCCAGCCCGACAGCGAACACCCGCACGGCCTGTCCGACCGCGCCTTCGACTCGATCTTCACCCCCGACCGCCCGGTGGTCTTCGCCTACCACGGCTACCCGTGGCTGATCCATCGCCTGACCTACCGGCGCACCAACCACCACAACCTGCACGTGCGCGGCTACAAGGAGGAAGGCACGACCACCACACCCTTCGACATGGCCGTGAAGAACGAGATCGACCGCTTCCACCTGGTCATCGACGTGATCGAACGCGTCCCCGGCCTCAAGGTGCGCGGCGCCCACCTGCGCCAGCAGCTCGAGCAGCGCCTGATCGACCACGAGCATTACATCCGCGAACACGGCGAGGACATGCCCGAGATCCGCGACTGGTGCTGGCCCGCCATCACCGGCTGAGACTTCCTCTCGGACCGCGTCGACACGCCGAGATATTTCGATATTTTCCTGCCTGAGCATGCTATAACCCAACAATAGAAAGGCATCAGACAGGAACAGGCATGGAAACCGACCAGGGATCGATCGTCCGTATTCGACCCGCCACCGGGCTGGTTCTCGCCGCCCTTTTGCTGGTTTCCCCGCCCGAACGCCTCCAAGCCGCCGAAACGGCCGCCTCCAGCCACGCCATGGCCATCGAACTGGCCCGTGAAGGGCAGATCGATCGGGCCATCGCGCGCCTCGAGGAACTCGATGCCGACCAGGCCGCTGACCGCCGCATCCTTGCCGACCTGATCATTCTCTACCGCCGGGTCGGCGACAACGACGCCATCCTTGAGCGCACCGCCGGGCTTTCGCCCTCTGATATACCGGAATACGCCCACCTGGCCTGGGCCGGCGCGCTGCGTGACGCCCGCCAATTCGAACAGGCCGCCGAGTTGCTGCGCGACTCGCACCGGCGTCTCGGCACGGCAGGGCAGGTACGCTACGGCGTGGTCAGCGCCGAGGCCGGCAACACGGACACCGCCATCGAGGTGCTCGAGGGCGTCGCGCCGCTCCCCGAATCCGCCCGCGAAGTGGCGATGATCGCCTACGGCATGCGCCTTTCCGAGCGTCCCCGCGAGGCGCTGGCCCTCGCCAACCACGCCCGCCGGATCAATCCCGACGCCCCGCTGCCCCACGTCGAACAGACCCTGGCCCTCTGGCGCCTCGGCGCCGCCGAACGTGCCCTGGAGGCTGTCCGAGCCTTCCCGGACCGCTTCGAACCCGATATCCGTTGGCAGATCGAGGCCGACGCGATCGCCGCCGACATCCGCCAGGTGGTCGACCGACGCGAGGTGTTGCTCGCCGACGCCCGCCCGCAAGAGGCCGATGCCGTCATGGCCGCCACGCTGCAACGGCTGGACGCGTTCCTGGAGCGAATCCCCGCGGATCACCCGCAACATCGTCGCGCGCTCGGTGACCGGGTCTACCTCCTCCGTGAAAGGGAGTGGATGCCCGAGGCCATCGCGACCTGGGAGAGTCTGCCGACCACCCCCACCGCGCCGCCGTTCGTCCGCCGCGCCGCCGCGGACGCCTACCTGGCCGAGGAACAGCCCGAGGCCGCGCTGTCCCTGTACGAGTCACTGCTCCCCGCCGAGGGGCCGCCCGACCTGCTGTTGCTGCTCGATCTCTACTACACGCTGATCGCGCTGGAAGACTATGACCGCGCGGCCGAGATACGGGAGCAGGCCGAGAAGACCCCGGTGTGGCTGCCCACCGGCGCCGGTCGGGAACCCGTTCCCAACTGGGAACGCGTCGATGTCGACCAACTCCTGGTCGACGACGACGCCTATCGTCAGCAGGATGCCGAGGCGTGGCGCCGGAGCCGAGAGCTGGTCGACGCCGCCCCGGCACACTCCGGGCTGTGGAGCCAGCACGCCCGGATTGCCCGTTGGCGGGGCTGGCCCCAGCGGTCGGCCGACATCACCGAACGCGCCGAGGCCTGGGCCCCCGAGGCGCTCGACACCCGGCTGGCGCGGGCCGGCGCTGCCCGCGACCTCGGCCACTGGGACGCCTGGGAAAGGGAGGCCGACCGACTGGCGCAGGATTTTCCCCGCGACGTCCGCGTCCGGCGACATCTCGAGGAGCTCGACGACCGCGATCGCTTCTCCATCGAGAGCGAGGTCACCGTGGGTCGCAGCGAGGGCGGCGATGCGCTGGTCTCGGGCGACGACGACACCAGCTGGCGCACGCGGCTGAACTCGCCCTGGTCGGAACGGGACCTCCGCGCCTTCGTCGAGCATCGCCGCGAAACGGCCACCTTCGGCGAGACCGAAGGCACCCACGACCGGGTAGCGGCGGGCATCGAATGGGCCGCGGACCACAAGCGCGCCTGGGCCGCCGTGCACCGCAACCGCCTCGGCAGCGCGGAGACCGGCGTGGCCGCCGGTTGGTCGCAGTGGCTCGACGATCACTGGCAGATCGCCGTCGAGGGGGATTCCCACTCGCCGGAGACCCCGCTACAGGCCGAAGCGGCGGGACTGGAAGGCTGGTCGGCGAACGCCTCGGTCGACTGGCGGGCCTCCGAATCCCTGTCGGCCTACGCCAGTACCGGGCTGTTGTCCATCGACGACGGCAACCGTCGGCTCTCGCTGGGCAGCGGCGTGACCCGCCGCGTGTCCGCCGGCCCCCACCATGTCACCGACCTGGGCGGGGACCTCTTCTACCAGCGCAACAGTGAGCCGGGCGGGCCGTACTACAACCCGGAGAGATCCGGCAGCGCCTCGGTGCGGATCGACCACGACTGGATCACCTGGCGGCGCTACGATCGCGCCTTTACCCAGCACTTCCATGCCGCGACCGGCGTGGGTTACCAGACGGATTTCGGCAACGACCCCATGATCGAACTGCGCTACGAGCACCGCTGGGATATCAACCGTCGCTGGGCCGTGCGCTACGGCGTGGGCTGGTCCAGCACCGCCTACGACGGCGAACGCGAACGCCGGCTGTACGGCCTGTTCGGTCTGGAGGGGATCTTCTGATGGCACCCTGGATCACGCGACTCACCCACCTGCTCGCCGGCCTGCTGCTCGCCGGCAACGCCCTCGCCGCCTTCCCCGAGGTGCCCGACGGCCAGTTCATGGCCGTCTGCTACCACGACGTGCGCGACGACGTGGTCGCCGGGCGCGATGTCGACACCTACGCCGTCAGCACCGACCGACTGGTCGCCTGGTTCGACTGGATGCACGCCAACGACTGGCAACCGGTCTCACTGCAGCAGATCGTCGAGGCGCGCTCCGGCGGGGCCCCGCTGCCGGACAACGCCGTGCTACTGACCTTCGATGACGGACTGGCCAGCCTCCACGACCATGTCTTCCCGCTGCTCGAGGCCTACGACTACCCGGCCCTGTTCGCGCTGCAGACCGGCTGGCTGGAGACTGTCTGGGGCGGCGAGGAGATCACCTACACGCCGGCGATGTTCGCCGAAACCGAAACGGACCGGGAGGACGGCGCCGGCACGGTCACCTACAACGACCGGCCGCTCGGGGCGGCGGGCTTCGTCACCCCGGCCCAGATCCGGGAAATGCACGATTCCGGGCTGGTGGAATTCGCCAGCCACAGCCACGACCTGCACCGCGGCATCCTCGGCAATCCCCAGGGCAACAGCCAGCCGGCGGCCATCACGCGGCGCTTCGATCCACAGACCGGGGAACACGAGAGCGACGACACGTTCCGCCAGCGCATCCGTGACGACCTGCAGCGCAGCCGGGCGGCGATCGAGTCACTTACCGGCCGGGCACCCAGAGCCATCGTCTGGCCTTATGGCGCGCACAGCCGGGAAGTGGACGCCATCGCCGCCGACGTCGGCATGCCCTGGTCGTTCTCGCTGGGCGGCACGCCGCTCAACACCCCCGAGGCGGAAACGTTTTCCCGCGCGCTGATCGTCGATGACCCCCTGCCGCTCGAGGTCGCCGACGAGGCCCGGCCGATCGACGAGCGCCCGGCCAACCTGCCATCGCCACAGCGAGCCGTGCATATCGACCTGGACTACGTCCACGATCCCGACCCGGAACAGGCCAACGCCAATCTCGGCAAGTTGCTCGACCGCATCAAGGCCATGCAGGTCCGCACGGTCTACCTGCAGGCCTTCGCCGATCCCGACGGCGACGGCAATGCCGCCGAGCTGTATTTCCCCAACCGGCACCTGCCGATGCGGGCCGACCTGTTCAACCGCGTGGCCTGGCAATTGCGCACCCGCGCCGGCGTGGAGGTTTATGCCTGGATGCCGCTACTGGCCTTCGACTTGCCCGACGAGGAGCGTCGGCGCGCCCTGTCGGTAAGCCACGCCGGCGCCGATGGCGAACCGGTGCCATCCGAGCGTGACTACCGCCGCCTGAGCCCCTTCCTGCCGGAATCGGAGCAGATCGTCGGCGAGATCTACGCCGATCTCGGGCGCGCCGCCAGCGGCATTGCCGGGGTGTTGATCCACGACGACGCCTACCTGGCGGACGATGAGGACCGCACCGCCTGCCGCAACGAGGCGCGCTGGCCTGGTACGGACCGACCGATCGACGACTGTGACCTTTCCCCGGAGCAGAAAACGCAGGCCCTGATCGACTTCGGCAAGCTCGCCACGCAGCGACTCGAGCATCACGTCAACCAATCCCTCAACTTCCGGGTGGCACGCAACCTCTACGCCCGCGTGGTACTCGACCCGGGAGCCGAGGCACGCTTCGCCCAGTCGCTGCCGGCGTTCCTGGCGGCCTACGACGAGACGGCCATCATGGCCATGCCCTGGCTCGACGGCACGGACCTGCCGGCCGATGTCTGGCTTGACGAGCTTGCCGATGCCGTCGAGGAACAGGCCGGCGGATTCGAGAACGTGGTCTTCGAGCTGCAGGCGCGTGACTGGCGCGGCGAAGGACGATGGCTGGAAGGGGAAACCCTGCGCGACTGGATGGAACAGTTGATGCGCCGCGGGGTGCTGAACCTGGCCTATTACCCGGATGATTTTCTCAACAACCGCCCACGCTTCGAACCCACCCGGGAAGGCATTTCGCTCAGCGACTTCCCGCATCGGCGATAGGAGACCGAGGGCATGAGCATCGACTGGCTACTCGACTTCGTCTTCTTCTATCCCCTGATCATGGCCTGGGTGTGGATGATCGGCGGCACCTGGTACTTCCTGCGCTGGGAGCGCGGCAGACACGGCGACCCTGACCACCCGCCGCCGAGCGAACGCCATCCCCCGTGCAGCATTCTCATCCCCTGCTTCAACGAGGGCGTGAACATCCGGGACACCGTGCACTACGCGCACGCAAGCGATTATCCGGACTTCGAGATCGTCGCCATCGACGACGGCAGCAGCGACGGCACCGGCCGCATCCTCGATGAACTGACCACGGAATACCCGCGCCTGCGGGTGGTGCACCTGGGCACCAACCAGGGCAAGGCGATCGCGCTGCGCACCGGGGCGCTGGCCGCCAGGCACGAATTCCTGATCGGCATCGACGGCGACGCCCTGCTCCATCCCAGGGCGGTCGCCTGGATGATGTTCCACCTGGATTCGGGACCGCGGGTCGGCGCGGTCACGGGCAACCCGCGCATCGTCAACCGCAGCACCCTGCTGGGCAAACTGCAGGTGGGCGAGTTCTCCGCCACCATCGGCCTGATCAAGCGCGCCCAGCGGATCTACGGGCGCATATTCACCGTCTCGGGCGTGATCGCCGGGTTCCGCCGCACCGCGCTCGACCGCGTCGGCTACTGGAGCAACGACATGGTCACCGAGGACATCGACATCTCCTGGCGGCTGCAGCTCGATCACTGGGACATCCGCTACGAGCCCAATGCCCTGTGCTACATCTACATGCCCGAGACGCTGCTCGGACTGTGGCGCCAGCGCCTGCGCTGGGCCCAGGGGGGCGTGGAAACGATACTGCGACACGCGAGCGGCCTGTTCCACTGGAACAAGCGGCGTCTGTGGGCGGTGGCCCTCGAGTACACCGTCAGCATCCTGTGGGCCTACGCCATGGCCGCCGTGCTGGTGATCTACCTGCTGGGCCTGGCCTTCGATCTGCCGCCGGGCTGGAGCGGGCCGAGCATCATCCCGCAGTGGGCAGGCGTCATCCTCGGGGTCACGGCCCTGCTGCAGTTCCTTGTCAGCCTGCTGATCGACCGGCGCTACGAGACCGATCGGCGCTTCTTCCGCAACTACTTCTGGGTGATCTGGTATCCGCTGGCCTTCTGGCTGCTGTCGATGGCCACCACCGTAGTGGCGCTGCCCAAGGCCATTCTCAAGCGGTCGGGCCAGCGGGCCCGCTGGGTCAGCCCGGACCGCGGACTGCGACCGCCGAAGGAGGAGGAATGAGTTCATGAAGCATTCCCGTCCCCGCCTGCCGGATATCATCGACCGCGACGATCTCGTCTCCCCCAGGAAGCGTCGCGTGGGCCAGATCGTCAGCGTGATCGCCTGGATCATCTGGATCTACCTGTTCACGCCCATCATCGCCCTGATCGGCTGGGCGCTGGGCGTGGGGTTGTTCGAGCGGTACATCCTCGATGACCCCATGGGAACCCTCGAGGCGATCCAGGTCTACGCGCTGGTCATCCTGATCGCCGGACTGATCTTCATCGGCTGGGCAAGCTACAACTGGCTGCGCTTCCACGGTCACGAACGGCGCCATGCCCCACCCCCCATCGGCCCGCGGGAACTGGCACACCGCTTTTGCATCTCCACGGAAAAGGCCGAGGAAATCGAACATCGACGCATCGTGACCGTGCAATTCAACGAAGACGCCGAGATCATCGAGATCTCACCGGAAACCGCCGTGCCCCTACGCGACGACCGGACGACCAGCCCTTCCTCGTCGGGCGACACCCCGACCGGTCGCTGAAGAGCACGACGCACAGGCCCCGGGAGAGTGACTCTTCCCGGGGCCTGTCGAGAAAAAGAGGCGATTGCGGTCGTTCCCTTGGGAAGGTCTACACGAACCCGATACCGCTCTGCACGCCTTGAGCCGGCCCGAAGGGCGAGGTCCAAGGACGGACCTCGCGACGCAGCAGATGCCC
>CAYUAO010000074.1:0-2321 GCA_964442775.1 uncultured Halothiobacillus sp.
CAGTCCGACTACGGCGCCCCGCCCCCGCCGCCGCGCCAGGAAGAGCGTCCGGCCAAGTCCATCGACGACGGTTTCGGCGAGGATGACATTCCGTTTTAGCGGTTACCTCAAGAAGGTGTGTTGCAAAATCAACCCAACCCCTTGCTTGTCAAGGGGTTTTTCTTTTTTCTTTCCCTGCCCTCAGGAAGTAAGGGGCCGCGGGGCGGTTCTGCCTATTGACGGGTTGCCATCCCTTGGCTAGCTTGATCGATGCGTCTGTTGACGCGACAGAGGAGGCAACCATGAACGATGACTCCAGTTCCTGCACGCGACCGGCCTCGAAGGTCGCCTCCGGCCAGCCGGAGGAATCGCGCGCGGCGGAACCAGTCCGTGACGTAGAGGAACCCGTAATGACTGCACGAGTGGGCAAGCAGGCCCCGGATTTCAGTGCACCCGCCTACCACCGGGGCAAGTTCACCGACGTGAGCCTGTCCGATTTTGCCGGCAAGTGGGTCGTGCTCTGTTTCTATCCGGGCGATTTCACCTTCGTCTGAGCAACTGAAGTGTCTGCGGTCGCAGCGAACTATCAGAAGCTCCAGGACCTGGGTGTGGAAGTCATTTCCGTCAGCGTGGACAGCCATTTCGTCCACAAGGTCTGGAATGACGTGGAACTGAGCAAGATGGCCGAGGGCGGTGTGCCGTTCCACATGGCGTCCGACCAGAGCGGTGCCATTGGCCGTGCCTACGGCGTCTGGGATGAAGAGTCCGGGGTCGAGCTCCGCGGTCGCTTCATCATCGACCCGGACGGCGTGATCCAGGCCGCCGAAACCCTGACGCCGCCGGTGGGCCGCAAGCTGTCGGAGACCATCCGCCAGATCCAGGCGTACCAGCACGTGCGCAAGACGCAAGGTGCCGAGGTCTGCCCCGCCGGATGGGAACCGGGCAAGAAAACGCTCAAGCCGGGACCCGATCTGGTCGCGAAGGTCTGGGAACACTGGCAGCCGACGGACGAGTAATCGTCTTCACGGCTACCGGCCCGACCCGACCCCGCCCCAACCGGCGGGGTTTTTTGTGAGAACCCCGCAGATGCCAACCAGGCGAGATGCGCACATGGACGACAGAATGACCGACCTTTCCCGATTGCCCGCGGTGGGCCGACTGCTCGAGACCCCTGCCCTGGCCGAGTCGGTCGAGCGCCACGGCCGACAGGTGGTGACCGACCTCGTCCGCCGGGTGCTCGACGAGACGCGCGCCGCGGCGCGGGACGGCGCCCCGGTACCGGATGAGGCCGAGCTGATCGAGCGGATCGCCGCCACGGCCGGGGCGCAGGCGCGGCCCGCGCTGCGGCCGGTGTTCAATCTGACCGGCACGGTGCTGCACACCAACCTCGGCCGCGCCCCGCTGCCCGAGGAGGCGGTCGAGGCGCTGGTGGCCGCGGCGCGCTCGCCATGTGCGCTGGAATACGATCTGGCCACCGGCCGGCGCGGCGACCGCGACGACGTGGTCGAATCGCTGATCTGCGAGCTGACCGGCGCCGAGGCGGCCACCGTGGTCAACAACAACGCCGCGGCGGTGATGCTGCTGCTCGACACCCTGGCGCGAAAGCGCAAGGTGATCGTCTCCCGCGGCGAGCTGGTGGAGATCGGCGGCGCCTTTCGCGTGCCCGACATCATGAGCCGCGCCGGGGCGAAGCTGAAGGAAGTGGGCACCACCAACCGCACGCACCTCAAGGACTTCCGCGAGGCGATCGGCAAGAAGACCGCCATGCTGATGAAGGTCCACACCAGCAACTACGCCATCGAAGGCTTCACGAAAGCGGTACCCGAGCGCGAACTGGCCGCGCTGGCCCACGAGCACGACCTGCCGTTCGTCGTCGATCTCGGTTCCGGCACGCTCACCGATCTCGAACGCTTCGGCCTGCCGCACGAGCCCACCCCGCGCGAGAGCATCGATGCGGGGGCGGATCTGGTCACCTTCTCCGGCGACAAGCTGCTCGGCGGCCCGCAGGCCGGCCTGATCGTCGGCCGGCGCGATCTCGTCGAGGCGATCAAGCAAAACCCGCTCAAGCGCGCCCTGCGGGTGGGCAAGATCACGCTGGCGGCACTCGAGGCGGTGCTGCGCCTCTACCGCGACCCGGACCGGCTGGGCGAGCGCCTGACCGCCCTGCGCCAGCTGACCCGCCCGGAGGACGAGATCGTCGCGCTCGCCCACCGGTTGCTGCCGGCGGTGGAACGCGCGCTGGCCGACCAGCCGGTCACCGTGGGCGTGACCCCGCTGCGCTCGCAGATCGGCTCGGGGTCGCTGCCGGTCGACCGCCTGCCCTCGGCCGGCATCGCCATCCG
>CAYUAO010000074.1:2421-10402 GCA_964442775.1 uncultured Halothiobacillus sp.
GCGCGGCATCACGCTGGACCTGGGCTACGCCTACACGGCGCTGGAGAACGGCTCGACCCTCGGCTTCGTCGACGTGCCCGGCCACGAGAAGCTGATCCGCAACATGCTCGCCGGGGCCAAGGCGATCGATTTCGCCCTGCTGGTGATCGCCGCCGACGACGGGCCCATGCCGCAGACGGTCGAGCACCTCGAGCTGCTCGACCTGATCGGCATCCGCCACGGGGCGGTGGCGCTGACCAAGATCGACGCGGTCGATTCGGCCCGAGCCGACGAGGTCGAGCGCGAGATCGCCGAGCTCCTCGCCGGCACCTGGCTCGCGGGCAGCCCGGTCTTCCGCGTCGCGGCGCCGACCGGCGACGGCGTGCCCGCCCTGCGCGACTACCTGGTGGCGACCGCGCGCGACTTCGTGCGACCGGCGAGCGGCGGGCGCTTCCGCATGGCCATCGACCGCGCCTTCTCGCTCAAGGGCGTGGGTACGGTGGTCACGGGCACCGCGCTGGCCGGCGAGGTCCGCGTCGACGACACGCTCGTCGTCGCGCCGCCGGGCATCACCGCCCGGGTGCGCGGCCTGCACGTGCAGGACCGCCCCGCCGAGACGGGCCACGCCGGCGAGCGCTGCGCCGTGGCGATCAAGGGCGACTTCGACCGCAAGGACATCGAGCGCGGCCTGTGGCTGGTCGACCCGGGGCTGGCCGAGCCGCTGACCCGCTTCCAGGCCGAGCTGCGCGTGCCCAAGGGTCAGCGGCCGGTCAAGCACATGCAGTCGGTGCACGTGCACATCGGCACCGACGACATCATGGGCCGGGTCGCGCTGCTCGACAGCAAGACCGCCGAACCGGGGCAGACGGCGCTCGCCGAGATCCTCCTGCAGCGCGAGACGCTCACCCTGCGCGGCGATCCGTTCGTGCTGCGCGATGCGGGGGCCACGCGCACCGTCGCCGGCGGTCGCACCCTCGACATCTTTCCCCCGAAGCGCCACAAGCGCCGCCCCTTCCGCCTCGAGCTGCTCGAACGGCTGCGCAACGACGATCCCGCGGACGCCCTGACCTTCCTCGCCAACGAGTCGGAAACCGGGGTCGATCTCGCCGCCTTCGCCCGCAACTGGAACCTCGACGAGGCCAGCGCCGAGGCACTCTGGCAGCGCGCCTCCCTGCGGGTGATCCGTGACGGCGACGAGGCGGTGGGCATCGGCGCGGCGGCCTGGGAGGCGCTGCGCGAACGGCTGCTCGCCGTGCTGGCCGAGGAACACGAGCGCGCCCAGGACATGATCGGCGTCGAGCCGGGCCGCCTGCGGCGCATGATCTCGGTGCGGCTATCGCCGCTGCTGTTCCGGGCGTTGAGCGACCAGCTGCTCGAGGAAGGCGCGATCGCGCTGACCCGGGCCTGGCTGCACCTGCCGGAACACCGCGCGCAGGTCAGCGCGGAGGACCGCGAGCGCTTCGAGATCCTCGCCCCGCTGTTCCGCGCCAACCCCTACAACCCGCCGCGCGTACGCTACGCCGCCCGGGATGTCGGGCTCGAGGAGGACGAGGTGCGCCAGTTGTGCCGGCGCCTGGCGCGCGCCGGCGAGCTCTACCCGATCGCGCGGGACCACTACTTCACCGCCGAGGCCGTGGCCGAGCTGGCCGACATCGTCCGCGAGCTTGCCGAAGAGGAGGGCGCGGCCCGCGCCGCCCCCTTCCGCGACCGGATCTATCCGGACGGCAGCGGCGGGCGCAAGGTGGCGATCCGGATTCTCGAGTTCTTCGACCGCGTCGGCTACACTCGGCGCGTCCGTGATGACCATATCCTCCGCGACGACAGCAGCGCGTCACCGTGGAGATAAGGAAGAGATCGTTCCCCGGTGGGGCGCCCGGTCTTCAAAACCGGGAGGGGCTGTCAAGCGGCCCCTGATAGGTTCGACTCCTATTCTCTTCCGCCAGCTTTCCGCCGGGCCGCTGCCGTGGCCCGGGCACGAAAAAGCCCCGCTCGTCCGAGCGGGGCTTCGTTCTTGTCGACCGGGGATGGATCAGTCCTTCGCGACCACCGGCAGCCCGGATTCTTCCCAGGCATCCATGCCGCCCATCAGGTTGGCGACGTCGCTGTAGCCCTGGCGCGCCAGCAGGCAGGCGGCGACCGTCGAGCGCAAGCCGGTGCCGCAGACCAGCGTGACCGGTTCGTCCTTGCCGACGCCCTCGAGCCCGTCGCGGACCTGGTGGGCCGGGATGTGGCGGGCGCCCAGGGCATGGCCCTCGTCCCACTCGCTGCTCTCGCGCACGTCCCAGAGCGCGCGGCGGTCGTGATCGAGGTCGTTCTTGGCGCTCTCGGCGTCGATCAGCGGGATGTGGTCGAACGGCTCGCCGGCCTTGAGCCAGGCGTCGAAGCCGCCGTCGAGAAAGCCGACCACCTTGTCCTGGCCGACGCGTACCAGCGCGCGGATGGCGTCGCTGATCAGTTCGTCGTCACCGTCGTGGTCGACCAGGATCAGTGGCTTGTCCGCGGGGGCGACCCAGCCGGCCCAGGTCGAGAGGTCGTCGCCGTACTCGATGCCCAGCGAGCCCTTGATGTGCGCGGCGTTGAAGGCCAGCCGGTCGCGCACGTCGATTACGACCGCGCCGGCATCCATCTGCGCCTTGAGGTCGTCGATGTCGAAGGCCTCGATCTCCTCGGCGAGCAGGTCGACCATGCCCTGTACCGGCTTGGGACCCTCCGAGTTGGTGACCTTGTTGCGCGGGTAGAAGTCGGGCGCCGGCGGCAGGTTGCCGATCAGCAGTTCGATGAACTCGTCCTCGGTCAGGTCCGGGTCGAGCAGCGGGTTGGCGATGCGCTCGTAGCCCAGCGTGGAGACGGTGCGCCCCGCCATGCCGCCACCGCAGGCCGAGCCCGCGCCGTGGCCCGGGCGGATCTCGAGGCCGTCGGGCAGGTCCTTGATCTTCTCGCGGACGCTGTGGAACGCCTGTTTCGCCAGCCCGCGGGTGGCTTCCTCGCCGAGCAGGTCCGGGCGGCCGAGGCTGCCGACGAACAGGAAGTCGCCGGTGAGGAAGACCGCCGGCACGTCGGTCGAGCGGGCACCGTCGTAGACCAGGAAGGAGATGTGCTCCGGGGTGTGCCCCGGGGTGTGCATCGCCTCGATGCGCACGTTGCCCAGCTGCACCGAGTCGCCTTCCTGCATCGGCAGGTGATCGAAGCCGACCTCGAAGATCTCGTTGTCGTCGTAGCCCGACAGGTGCAGTTTCGCGCCGCTCACCTCGGCCAGTTCGCGCGCGCCGGAAGCGAAATCCGCGTGGATGTGGGTGTCCAGCACGTGGCGGATGACGTAGCCTTCCTGCTCGGCGAAATCGAGGTAGATGTCGATGTCGCGACGCGGGTCGACGATCGCCAGCTCCTTGCTCTGCTGGCAGCCGATGGCGTAGCTCAGTTGGGACAGGCCGGATTCTTCGAACGCTTCGAACAGCATGGGTGCTCCCTCGGAGATGAATAAGCGTGGTTTGGGAATCTATCAGATAATCTGTTGGCTGACTGTCCGACCTTGGGGCGGACCACGAGTTTCTCAACCCCGCCACCTGATCGTCCGGCTGGTGCCGTGGGTCCGGATGAGCGGACGGATGCCTGACGTGGCGTCGGCGCCACAGTGCGGCAAGGCGATTGTTGCGCCCGCGCCGGCACCTGTGCTTAGCTCGAAGTCGACGGACCGCCCACGCCCTGCTCCCCGCGCGGCGACTGCGGCCCGTCGATCCGCCCGAAACCACCCCTGACCGGCTCCGCGCCGGTTGCCGAGAGGAGGCCCCGGTGCCCTCGATCTGGACCGACATCGCCACCCAGGCCACCGTCTTCCGCCGTCGCCTGCACCAGGCCCCGGAACTGACCTGGCAGGAGCACGCCACCGCCGGCGCGATCCGCAGCGAGCTCGATCACCTCGGCATCCCCTGGCGCGCCTGTGCCGGCACCGGCACGGTCGGAACGCTGGCCGCCGACGCCAGGGGACGGCACATCGCCCTGCGCGCCGACATCGACGCCCTGCCCATCGACGAGATCACCGGCGCCGAGTGGGCCTCGGGCATGCCGGGCATCATGCACGCCTGCGGTCACGACGGGCACACCGCCACGCTGCTGGCGGTTGCCCGTTGGCTCAAGACCTGCGAGGACCACCTGCCCGGGCCGGTCACCCTGCTCTTCCAGCCGGCCGAGGAAGGCGGCCACGGCGCGCGCGAGATGATCCGCGACGGCGCGCTGGCGGGCGTCGACTGGGTATTCGGCTGGCACAACTGGCCGGCGATCCCCTTCGGTCAGGCCGTCTGCCCGGACGGTCCGGTGATGGGTGCGAACGGCACCTTCGAGATCCGCCTGACCGGCAGCGGCGGGCACGCCAGCCAGCCCGAGGCCTGCCGCGACCCGGTGCTGGCCGGCAGCGCGCTGGTCCAGTCGATCCAGCAGATCGTCTCGCGCCGGCTGGCTCCGCAGACCGCTGCGGTGGTCAGCGTGACCACCTTCGAGGCCGGCGGGGCGATCACCGCCATTCCCGACACCGCTCGCCTGGCCGGTTCCGTGCGCGTCGAACGTACCGACCAGCGCGACGCGGTCGCCCAGCACCTCGACCAGATCGCCCGCGATACCGCCGCGGCCTACGGCGTCGAGGCGCGTTTCACCTTCACGCCCCGCTACCACGCCACCGTCAACGCGCCGGAGGCAGCGTCGCACTATCGTGGTGCACTGGGACGCGTGCTGGGTCCGGGCTGGCGCGACGAGACGCTGCCGGTGCCGATCATGGCGTCGGAGGATTTCAGCTACTACCTTCGTGAGGTCCCCGGCGCCTTCGCCCTGATCGGCGCCGACGACGGGCAGGGCCACCACGAGCCCTGCCACAGCCCGCGCTACGACTTCAACGACCGGCTGATCGACCCGGTGGGGCGCATCTTCGCCGACCTGGTCGGCGCCCCGGTCGAGCCCGAGGCGGGCTGACAGGCAAGCCTCTTGCAAGGCCTCTGATCGACATGCCGGCCAGCCGGCTCACGTCCCGCCGCGAGGCGGCGGGACGAAACCACCCGCAAACAGGGGAGAAAGCGTCAATGCACATGCAGGTGTTCGAGCAGTGGGAATCCGAGATCCGCGCGTACTGCCGCGCCGCACCCACGGTCTTTCATTCGGCGAGCAACGCTCGCCAGACCGACGAGCAGGGGCGGAGTTACATCGATTTCTACGCGGGCGCCGGGGTGCTCAATTTCGGGCATAACGACCCGAAGATGAAGGACGCGCTGATCGACTACATCCAGAACGACGGCGTCGCCCACAGCCTCGACATGTACACCACGGCCAAGCGCGCGTTCATCAACAAGTTCGTGGAGACGATCCTCAAGCCGCGTGACATGGACTACCGGCTGCAGTTCGTCGGCCCGACCGGCACCAACGCCGTTGAGGCGGCACTGAAGCTCGCCCGTCGCGTCACCGGCCGGCAGCAGGTGGTCTCCTTCCACCACGCCTTCCACGGCATGACGCTCGGCGCGCTGGCCGCGACCACCAACGCGCACTTCCGCAACGCCGCCGGCGTGCCGCTGGACAACGTCGTCCACCAGGCATTCGGTTGCGAGACCCCGTGCCCCAACTGCACGCTGGGTTGCGGCATGCCCTCGCTGGAGCGCCTGCGCGACATCTATGCCGACCCGTCGACCGGCTACGCGCCGCCGGCGGCCTTCCTGGTGGAAACCGTCCAGGCCGAGGGCGGCGTGCGCGTTGCCTCGGAAGAATGGCTCAAGGGCATCCAGGATCTCGCGCGCGAGACCGGCGCGCTGTTCATCGTCGATGACATCCAGATGGGCTCCGGGCGCACCGGCTCGTACTTCAGCTTCGACGACATGGATCTCGACCCGGACATCATCACGCTGGCCAAGGGTCTCGGCGGCTTCGGCACGCCCATCGCGATGAACCTCAACAAGCCCGAGCACGACAAGCACTGGAAGCCGGGCGAACACACCGGCACCTTCCGCGGCCAGGACCTGTCGTTCATCGCGGGCACCGTGGCGCTGGGCTACTTCGACGACCCGGCCTTCATGCAGGAGACCCGCCGCAAGGGCGAGGTGATCCGCAAGCGCCTGGAGACAATCGCAGCGAAGTACCCGCGCTTCGCCGTGCGTGGCCGCGGCATGATGCAGGCGCTGGATTTTATCGACGGCGATCTCGCCAAGCGGATCGCGCGCGAGTGCTTCGATCGCGGTCTCTTGGCAGCGGTCTGCGGCTCGAAGGGTCAGGTGATCAAGCTGATCCCGCCGCTGACCATTCCCGACGACGACCTCGAGGAAGGGCTGAATCTCTTCGAACAGGCCGTCGATGCACAGGTGGAGGGCTGACCCATGCGCCAACGCGACGACATGACCTTCCCGATGGAAGAGTACGAACGCCGGCTCGGCGAACTGCGCACGCGCATGGCCGAGCGGCTGCTCGACGCGGTGATCATCACCGACCCCGAGAACCTGATGTACCTGACCGACTACCAGACCACGGGGTACTCGTTCTTCCAGGCGCTGGTGGTGCCGCTCGACGACGAGCCGTTCATGATCACCCGCACCATGGAGGAATCCAACGTCCACGCGCGGACCTGGGTGGAGATCACCCGGCCCTACCCGGACACCGGTGATGCCATCCAGATGCTGGTTTCCTCGTTGAAGGAATTCGGGCTGGCGAACAAGTACATCGGCTACGAGCGCAACAGCTACTTCTTCCCCGCCTATCAGCAGGACGCGCTGCACACCACGCTCACCGGCGCCAAGCTGCTCGACTGCTTCGGCATCGTCGAGTGCGGCCGGCGCACCAAGTCCAAGCACGAGATCGAGATCATGCGCCGCGCGGCCGTCGCCACCGAGGCCGGCATGAAGGCGGGGCTGGAGGCCTGCATGGCCGGCGTGACCGAGAACGAGATCGGTGCCGAGGTCTGCGCGGCGATGTTCCGGGCCGGCGGCGAGCCGCCCGCCGTGCTGCCCTACGTCACCTCGGGGCCGCGCACCATGATCGGGCACGCCACCTGGGAGGGGCGCGTGGTCAAGCCCGGCGAGCACGTCTTCCTCGAGGTGGCCGGCTGCTATCGCCGCTACCACACCGCCATGATGCGCACCGCGGTGCTGGGCGAGCCCACCGAGCTGATGTGGAAGGCCCAGGAGCGCATGAAGGAGGCGCTCGAACGGGTCAAGGCGCTGATCCGCCCGGGAGTCACCGTCTCGGACGCCGACAACCTGGTCCGCTCGATCATGACGGTGGACGATGCCCACGGGAAGCTGATCACCCGCTCCGGGTATTCCATCGGCATCGCCTTCCCGCCCAGCTGGGACGAGGGCTACATCCTCAGCCTGATGCACGGCGACAAGACCGTGCTGCGCGAGGGTATGACCTTCCACATCATTCCCTGGGCCTGGGGCGTGGACGGCGACAAGACCTGCGGCATCTCCGACACCATCTACATCACCAAGGATGGTTGCGAGTCGTTCTTCACCCTCGACCAGGATTTCACGGTCAAGCGCGAGGAGGCCAAGCGCGAGATCCAGGAGGAGCAGCCGGTGATCGAGCTGCTTGCCGCCGAGAGTGGCAAGCGGGAGAAGAAGTCCAAGTCCCACGACAAGCACGACCACAAGAAATCCCAGAAGCAATCCAAGGAGTCGCGCGCCTCATGAGCCAGACCGTCATCAACCCGACCACGGGCAAGCAATTGCACGACTTCCCGGTGATGGACCCGGCCCAGCGCGACACCGTCCTCGAGCGCAGCGAGGCGGCCTACCGCGACTGGCGCAAGACCAGCTTTGCCGAGCGCGCCGACCTGCTGCGGCGCGTGGCGGCGGTGATGCGAGACGACCGCGAGCGACTGGCCTTGCTCATGACCGACGAGATGGGCAAGCCCATCCGCGAGGCCAGAGGCGAGGTGGACAAGGCCGCCTGGTGCGCCGAGCACTACGCCGCGCACGCCGAGACGTACCTGGAAGCCGAGATGCTCGGCTCGGACGCCACGGTCAGCTACGTGCAG
>CAYUAO010000075.1:0-10213 GCA_964442775.1 uncultured Halothiobacillus sp.
ATGACCAGCATCGGCGCGATGCTGTTGACGTGGAACACCTCCAGCCAGGCCTCGATGTCGTGGACGTTGCCGAAAGCCACGCCGCGCGGGCCGTAGATGCCGGCGTTGTTGATCAGCCAGTCGATGGACTCGTCCGCCAGCTCGCGCGACAGCCCCTCGATGGCCTCGGGTTCGCCGACATCCAGCGCATGCAGCGCCAGGATATCCGGGTGCTCGCTAGCCAGCGCCCGGAGGTCGGGCGAGGCCTGCGGGTCGCGGGCCGTCGCGTGCACGCGCCAGCCGTCCTCGAGCAGCTGGCGGGTCAGCTCCAGCCCGATGCCGCGATTGGTGCCCGTGATCAGTGCCGTCTTCATCGAATGCGTCTCCTCTGAGATGGAATGCGGTGTCATTCGGCCAGTTCCAGGACCAGCTCGCCCTCCTCGACCTGCACGCGTTCGACGCCCTCGGCCAGCGTCTGCCAGAAGCCCGGGTCGTCGCCGAACTGCTCGACCAGGTCCACGCCCTTGAGCCCGCCGATCCAGGCGTTCGGCAACGGCACGCCCCAGAGACTCACGCCGGTGACGATCACCGACAGCCGCGGTTGGCCGTCCGGATCGACGGTCTGGCGCACCTGCGCGCCGGCGGTCACGCGCACGGTCTGCCCGCCCATGACGGGGAAGTCCGGCGGCAGCGGCACCAGCAGCTTCACGCTGACCAGTTCCTGCGAAAGGTCCACGGCCATGCGCCGGGCCAGCTCCGGGTCGCGGGCGATGATCGCGTTGAGCTCGCGCTCGCCGAAATGCACCTCGCGCGGGGCGTCCGCCTCGCCGTAGCGTTCCGGCTTGAGCCGTCCCTCCTCGTCGAACTCGTCGGCCCGCGGCGCGAAGCGGTCCTCGTCGGTCGCGGGGCTCGGCGTGTCTTCCGTCTGCACGCCGATCGCGGTGAGCTTGCGGTCGAGCTCGGCGGATTCCTCGGCGTCCAGCGTCACCGGCTCGAAGTGGTCGGCGAACAAGAGGTAGCGCACGGCCAGCCCGCCGGCGATCAGCGTCACCAGCATGGTGGCGATCACGATCAGCGTCACGCCGAGGCAGCCGATGCCCCGTTTCGGCGCTGGCGTCTGGGCTGGCGGGGTCGGCTGGTTGTCGTCCGGGGTCCGTGGCGGCTGGTTCATGCGGCACCTCCTGCGTGCGTCGCCGTGAAGCGTAGCACGCGGGCGACGCGCGCGTGTTCAGCCGCGTCGGGGGGCGATGAGCCGGACCGTGCTGGTCAGGGCAAGCAGCGTGGCGACCAGCACCGGGGCGAACGGCTGGTCGAGGGCCAGTGCCAGCGCGAAGGCGGCCAGGTAGCCGACTACCCCGATGCCGACGGCCTGCCGGCCTGCCCGGCGCCAGTCGGGCGCCCGTCGGAATGCAGCCCAGGCGGGCAGGAACACCAGGGCGAAGGTCGCCATCAGCCCGATCGAAAGTGTGCCGGCGGCCAGCACGGCGGCGAGCAGCACGTCGGCGGCCAGGGCCATTCGGCGGCGGCGCGAGCGTTCGGTCGGGTCCGGTGCCGGCAGCAGGCGGGTGGCCAGCTCGTTGCGGTCGATGCGCCGGCGCAGGGCGAGGGTCAGTGCCACCAGCACCGCGGCCGCGCCCAGCTCGAGCGCACCGGTGAAGTAGAGCTGGCCTTCGATCACCTGTCGCGCCAGTGTCTCGCCCAGCGGGCTGTTGGCCGCGATCAGCAGCGTGGCTGCCCAGCCGGCGAGGATCAGCCAGCCGTAGGCGGAGTTGCCGGCCCCGGGCAGGTGGCGGCCGAGCATGCCGAGCACGGCGGCGAGCAGGGCGCCGGGCAGCGTCGGCAGGGCGAGCGCCAGCGCGATCACTCCCCCGGCGGCGGCGATGTGGGCGACGGCGAGGGCAGCCAGCCATTCCTCGCGCAGGCGCAGCCACACCCCGGCGATCGGCAGCAGGACGGCCAGCGCCAGGCCGGTGAGAAACGGCAGGCCGAAGAGCTCGGTCACGTCCGCCCCTCCGGCATGGCCACCTCGCGGTCACAGCCCAGGGCGAGCAGCGCCGGGTCGTGGCTGACCAGCAGCACGCCGCGACGGGGCGGGCGTTCGCGCAGCAGGCGGTGCAGCTGGGCGCGGGCGGCCGCGTCGAGGTTGTTGCTCGGCTCGTCGAGCAGGACCAGCTCGCCCGGGGCGGTCAGGCCGGCCCAGACCCGGAGCAGCTGGCGCTGTCCGCCGCTCAGGGCGTCGAGGCGGCGGTCGAGCCAGTCGATCAGCGGCGCGGGCGGGCGTGGGTCGGCCCCGGCGGCCGCGAGAAAGTCGTGGCCGCTGACCGGCAGATCGCGGTCGGGCCGGTGGGCCTGTTCGACCAGCTGGACGCGGGTGCCCGCGGCGAGTCGGCACGTCCCCGACAGGATCGGCGCGCGCCCGGTGATCGCGGCGAGCAGGGTGGACTTGCCCGCGCCGTTGGGCCCGGTGAGCGCGACCATCTCGCCGGCATCCACCGACAGGGACACCGGCCCGATGCGCGGTGTCGACGCGCCCGGTGGAGCGGTGACGACCTGATGCAGATCGAGCAGCATCTAGTCGTTCGGTGCGAGCGCGTCGACCCAGCCGTCGATCAGGTCGATCCAGGCATCGAGCGTCGGCTCGCTCGGCTCGGTGTAGCGCTGCTCGATCGGCCAGCCGAGCGCGTCACCGAGCTTTCTCGGGCCGCGCTCCGGGTAGTAGGGCGCGTGGATGATCACTCCGTCGCGGCCTTCGAGCTTTCCGGCCAGCTCGCGGATGTGCCGGGCGGTAGGCGGCACGCCGGGCACGGGCTCGAGGTAGCCCAGGGTGGGCAGGTCGAGCCAGTCCATCAGGTAGCGCGTGTCGGCGTGGTGGAACACCGCGCCCGGCGCGTCTGTCACCGCGGCCTGCCACTCGGGCATCCGGGTCTCGATTCGCGCGACTGCGGCCGTGGCGTTCTCGCGATAGGTCGATGCGCCGGCCGGGTCGAGCTCGGCCAGCCGGTCGGCAAGGACGTCCAGCAGCGCGCCCATGCGCCGCGGGTCGAGGTTGAAGTGCGGGTTGCCCGAGGCATGCACGTGGCCGGCGCCGGTCTCGCCGACGTCCAGCAGCTCGACGTGGTCGGCGGCCTCGAAATGGCCCGGCTGGCCGGGCTGGATGTCACCGTTGGCGGCCCGCTTGACCGCCACCGGCAACCAGCCGGCCTCGAGTTCGGCACCCACGGCGACGACCAGGTCGGCACGGCGCAGGTCGCGCATCATCGACGGTTTCGCCTGCAGGAAGTGCGCGTCGCGGTCCGGCGGGGCGAGCACGGTCAGGTCGATGCGCTCGCCGCCGACGGCGGAGGCGAGTGCGCCCATGGAGTTGGTGGTCGCCACGACACGCAGCTCCGCGGCCTGGAGCGAGGCCGGCAGCAGGCAGGTCAGCGTGATCAGCAGTCGTTTGAGCATGGTTCCGTCCCCTTAGAAGTTGTGCGCGCCGTGGGCGCCGAGGCTCATCTGGTACTGCAGGTAGAACTGCGTGTAGTCCTCGCGGTGATCGTCGAAGGCGGCGTCCACCTGCGCGACCTGGGCGCGAATGCGGCTGGTCTCGCTCAAGTGCCAGGTGGCCGCGGCCGTCCAGCGCTGGCTTTCGTCGTAGTCGGCGTTCACGGCCGGGCGCGGGCCGCGCTTCTCGTTGGTAAAGCCGACCGCGTCGTAGCGCAGGCCGACCTCCCAGCGCGGCGCGATGCCGTAGGTCGCCTGGAGGTACAGGCCGTCCTCGGAGAAGTCGCGTGCCTCGCCGATCACGCCCGGGTTGCTCTCGTGGTGGGCGACCTCGAGGTTCTTGTCCACCCAGAGGTACTCGCCGGAGACGCGCCAGTCGCCCTGGCCGTAGGCCCGGCCGGAGTCGTACTTGTAGACGGCATCCACGCCGTAGAGTCGTGCGTCGCCATCGACGCCGTGTTCGCTCGGCTCGCCGTGGTGGTGCATTTCCTGGTGACTGCGGAAGAAGGCCGCCGAGGCGCCCAGCTGCAGGGCGTGATCGTGGCCGAGGTCCGGCGACCACTTGGCGAAGGCCGTCCACAGCCGCGGGGCGTCGTCGCGGTCGGGCAGCTCGTCGGCATGCTCGGCCTCAGTGCCCAGTCGCTCGTTGTTGTCGCCCTGGAAGGCCTCGATGCCGAACAGGGTGTAGTGGTCCCAGGCCGGCAGCCAGGTCAGTTGCAGGCCGGTGTCAGACAGGCCGTGATCGCCCAGCAGGGTGCGGTAGGCGAGGTTCTGGTCGACGAAGTCCCAGTCGTGGGGGTGCTTCTCGTTGGCGTAGCCGATGCCCGAATAGAACTTGCCCGCCTTGACCCGCAGCCCGGCCGGCAGACCGGTGCTGGCGATGAAGGCCTCCTCGAGCTCGACGTCGCCCTCGTCGGAGATGGCGACGTTGAGGCGCGCGTCGAACATCCCGTCGACGCTGCCGCTGAGCACCACCTCGGTATGGCGGAGGTTGAATCCCTGCTCCAGCCCGTGTTCGTGCCCGCCGTGATCGTGCTCGTCATGGTCGTGACCGTGCGCGGCGAAGATGCCGGCGGTCTCGCCGAGCATGGCGTCGCCCGAGCCGTCGAGGCTGTCGTCGTAGTAGACACCGTCGAGGATCACGGAGAGCTTCGGGTTCATGGGGAGCGAGGATTCCTCCGCCATGGTCGGCGCGCTCCCCAGGAGAGTGGTTGCAGCGAGGAGGGTGGGAACGGCGAGTTGGCTGTGGTTCTTCATTTTCTTTCTCGTCGAGGTCAACGGTGGGTTTGAAGGGATTGGTCATGGCCGACCGGGTCGGGCGGCGGTCGGGCCCGGCTCGGTCAGAACGCGAGGTCGGCACGTAGCCGCACGTTGCGGCCCATGCCCAGCGCGTAGCCCTTGTAGGTGTCCAGGAAGTCGCGATAGGTCTCGTCGAGCAGGTTGTCGACTTCCAGGGTCAGGCGCAGGTCGGTCTCGTTCTGGAAGGGAATGCTCACGCCCGCACCCAGCGACACCAGCGTGTAGTCGTCGGTCGAGGCCGTGCCGAAGGAGTCGTTGTCGAACTGGGCGAAGGGCTCGTAGGGGCCGGCGGCGTCCTTTTCGAAGTGATGGCTTGCGCCGAGGCGGACGTGCCAGTCGCGAAAGGTCTCGCCGCCACCGTGATCGAACGCCAGGCCGGCACGCAGGCTGTCGGCCGGCATCAACGGCAGGTCGCGGCCGTCGTCGAGTTCGCCGCGGACGACATCGAGGCCGCCGTCGATCGTCCAGTGGCGGGCGAACTGCCACTGGCCGGCAAGCTCGATCCCTTCAAGCCGGGCGTCATCCTGGCGTGCCTCGTAGACCGGCAGGGGGCCTTGCGTCGTGTCGGTGTGGGCCAGGTAGATGTAGTCGGCGATGCGGTTCCGGTAGACCGTTGCCGACCATTCCACCTGCTCGCTTCGCCACTGCAGGCCGAGATCGGCGTTCAGCGAGGTTTCCTCGGTCAGGGACGGGTCGCCCTTCTGCACGGCGGCGACCCCGCCGTGCACGCCGTCGGCGTACAGTTCGAAGATCGACGGGGCGCGGAAGCCGCGGCCGAGGTTGGCCTTCACCGTCCAGTGGTCGTCGATCGCCCAGGCCAGCCCGGCCGACCCGCTGGCGACGGTGTAATCCCGCTCGCGGGTGTCGATTGCCGGGAAGGCGGTCGAGCGCTCGGCGGACTGCTCGATCCGGTCGACTCGGGCGCCCAGTTGCAGGGTGACCGGCCCGATGTCGCGCTGCTCGAATGCATAGATCGCCCATGCCTCGCGTTCGGCATCGGGCGTCAGGCCGCCGACCCGCAGGTCCTGGTCGACGTCGGCGCGTTCGACGCCCACTTCGCCCTGCCAGCCGGCCCATTCCGGGTGCTCCACGCCGAGGCGTGCCGTGCGCCGGTCCCGTCGGATGTCGAGATCGGGTCCCTGCGAGTCCAGTGTGTCGTAGTCGGCCCCGGTCAGCGCCTGGCGGACGTTCTCCTGCCAGTGCAGACGCGACTTGAGCAGCCAGTTATCTGCCAGCGCGTATTCGCCGCGGATGGCCCAGTCGCGGTTTTCCAGATGCTGGCCCACCGGATTGCCGTCGGCGAGCAGGAAGTTCTGCCGGGATCGCCAGTCGGTGTAACTGACCTCGACCTCGCCCTGCTCGCCGGTATAGCCGAAGGCGATGCGGCCGTCGCGGTTCTCGTGGTCGGTGTGGTCGAGGCGGCCGGTGAACCTGGGGTCGCCCGTCCGGCCGCTTTCGGCGAACGTCGCCGTGCTCGGGGTGCGCATGTCCCCGGCGTCGCGCCAGGTACCCGAGACCACCAGGCCAAACCCATCCTTTGCCGCGCGGATCTCTCCGCCCAGGAGTTTTTCATTGTTGTTACTGGCAAATCCGGAGGTGAGTCGCCCCGCTACCTCGGACCCGTCCGGCGCGACCGGGAGATCGGGCGAGATCATGTTGACGACCCCGCCCAGCGCGTCGGAGCCGTAAAGCACGCTCATGGGGCCACGCACGACTTCGATGCGTTCGGCGAGCAGCGGGTCGACGTTGGCCGGGTGGCGGACGCCGTACTGCTGGTAGTCCTGTGCGACACCGTCGGCGAGCACCCGGATGCGGTTGCCCGACAGCCCACGGATCACCGGGTTGCCGACCTGGCCACCGGTGGCGATGGTCGCCACGCCGGGGAGGTCGTCGAGCGTCGCGCCGAGCGAGAGTGTCTCGGTTCGCTGCTTCTCGTCGCCCTCGAGGACGTCGACGGCCGACGGTCCCTGCTCGGTGGGGGTGGCGAACGGAGTGGCCGTGATGGTGATCACGCCCAGGCGATCGGCCGCCAGGCTGGTCTGGGCCTGGATAGCCAGCATGTTGGCGGACAGTGCGACAAGTATGCTGCGGCGGCGCATCTCGCTCTCCTCTTCGGTTCTTGTCTCCTGAATGCGGGCCGGAAGGCCGCTCTCGCGGCCTCCGGGGATGTTATAACGTAACATGCTGCGCCAATGGTCGTCACGCCCGGCTGTCACAGCGCTGCAATTTGCACGGGATAAGTTGCGCATCCTTTTCGCTGAGAGAGACGAGTGACGATGCCGCGTTTGCACTGGGGGATAGCGCAACGACTATGGTTGGGGTTCGGTGCGCTGTTGGTTCTGCTGATCACCGTGGCGACGGTTTCGGTACTCCAGTCGCGGGATCTCGGTACGGTGGTGCAGCGGTTGAGCGTCGAGGTGGTCGAACGTGTCCAACTGTCGCAGATGCTGGTGAGCGAACTCGAGTCTTTCCAAAACGCGCAGAAGAGTGGGCTCCTCGCCCGCGCCACACTGCGCATCTCACAGTTCCGCGAGTACTTCGATCGAGCCGAGGCCGCCGCAGAGCGTATCGATGAACAGGTTGCGGCGATGGATGTCGGTCTGACCGAGCGCGAACGGGAGCGGATCGAATCCTTTTACACGCGGTGGGAGGCGTATCTCGAGACCCACGCCGCGGTGCGCGAGAAGGCCGCCCAGGGGCAGATCGAACCGGCCCTGAAGTTGCTCGAGGAGGAGGGCGAGTCGCAACTCGATGAGGCGCGCGCCTCGCTGGCGCTGCTGACCGACTCCTTGCGTGACGATCTCGCCGCGCAACGCGAGGAGGTGGCCGATCGCATGCAGCGCAACCGCCTGGTCCTGCTCGGGATAGTGCTGCTTTCCCTGTTGGTCGGTGGATTGCTCGCGGTAACCACCACTCGCTACCTGCGTGGCAGTCTCGATCGCGTGCTGGGGGTGGCGGCGAGAATCGTCGATGGCGATCTGACGGCGCGGACCGGTTTGGCTCGCCAGGATGAGGTCAGTGCCATGGGGCGGGCGCTCGATGACACCTGCGGCCAGTTCGAGTCGGTGGTTGGCCAGGTCGCCGAGGTGGCCTCGTCCATGAAGACACGTGCAGTGGCATTGAGCGACGCGGGGGAGCGGGTGGTCGCCGGGATGCATCGACAGGAACAAGCCACGGCACGGGCGAACAACCTGATGGAGCGGAACCTGGCCGAGGTCGAGGAGGTGGTTGACCACTCCGACCGGGCCGCGCGTTACGCCGAGGAAGTTGACCGGCTGTCGACCGGGGGGTTGCAGCGAGTCGATGCCACGCTCGAGTCGCTGAAGGGGCTCGCCGATCGCCTCGAGCAGGCCGGTGTGATCATTCATCAGCTTGACGAGCACGGCGGCGAGATCGGCTCGGTGGTCGAGATGATCCGCGCGGTCAGCGAACAGACAAACCTGCTCGCGCTGAATGCGGCGATCGAGGCGGCGCGTGCCGGCGAGCACGGGCGCGGTTTCGCGGTGGTGGCTGACGAGGTCCGCACGCTGTCGATGCGTACCCGAGAGTCGACGGACCGGATCGCGGAGATGATCGGTTCGCTCAAGGCCACGATGCACGAGGCTGCCGAACTCATGAGCGATTCGAGCGAGTATGCCGCCCGCACGTTGACCGAGGCAGAGCAGGCCGGTGGACAGCTGCGAGAGATCGATCAGGCCGTGGGCAAGATTCGGGATATGAATGCCCGAATCGCCGTCGCGGCGGGGTCGCAGCGTGGCGAAGCGCACGATCTTGGCTCCGCCTTGCAGGAGATTGCGGTGCTCGCTGGCGAGGCGATCGAGGTCAGCCGGGAGAACGAGCGAATGGGGGAGGCCATGCGCGAGCAATCCGACGCGCTGGGCGAGCGCGTCGGTCGATTCCGCCTGTCTGGGGCGTGAGGGTTCCCAGGGAACTCTGCGCGGTTCGATGACGTCTCTGCGGGGGCTCCACAGAAGCAAGGGGCAGTCCGCCGTGAAGGGCCGTTGCCCTTTACAAGGGCTGAACCGGGTCGGCACGACGCCGATCCGACCGGCGCGATCCGGCCCGAAGGGCGGGGTTCACGGACGGACCCCGCGACGCCGCAGATGGGCCCTTGGCGGTCCGCCCGGACAGGGCTCGCTGGGTTCACCCGCGCTCGGCGTTACCGTCTCTCGACGGGCCCGAGCCATTACCTTGGCCCCGTCTTCGGTCCGGCGACTTGATTGCGAGCAAACCCGCGAACCAGAGACGCCATCGATTCGTGCAGATCTTCTCTGGCGTCGCATCGTTTATCGATCGGACAACAAAAGGCCGCCCCGTCCGTCTCGGACGCGGGCGGCCTTGTCGCTTTCGCCGTTCGATCAGTTCGAGGGCTTGTCCAGCAGCAGCGAGCGCTTCATCTTCTTGGGTAGGGGCAGGCCCATCAGTTCGAGCACGGTGGCCGCGATATTGGCGATGCCGCCACCGTTGCGCAGCCGTACCGGCGTCTGGTCGATCACCAGGCAGGGCACGGGGTACACCGTGTGCTGGGTGTGCGGGTCGCCGGTGACCGGGTCGACCATTTCGTCGCAGTTGCCGTGGTCGGCGGTGACGATGATCGAGTAGCCCTGCTCGCGCGCGGCGTCCACCAGTCGGCCCACCTCGTGGTCGACCGTCTCCATGGCCTTGATCACCGATTCGCGCACGGCGGTGTGGCCCACCATGTCGCCGTTGGCGAAGTTGACCAGCACGAAGCCGTACTCGTCGGCACGCACTGCGTCGATCGTCGCATCCGCTACCTCGCGCGCGCTCATCTCGGGCTGCAGGTCGTAGGTGGCGACCTTGGGCGAGGGCACCATGACGCGGTCCTCGCCGGCGAAGGTCTCTTCCTTGCCGCCGTTGAAGAAGAAGGTGACGTGGGCGTACTTCTCGGTCTCGGCGCAGTGGAACTGCTTGATGCCGGCCTGGCTGATCGCCTCGGCGAGCACGTTCTTGGGCCGCTCCGGCGGGAAGCCGATCGGCGAGAGGAAGCGCGGGTCGTACTCGGTCAGGCAGGTGACCACGATCGGCTGGTAGTCGCCGCGGTCGAAGCCGGAGAACTCCGCTTGGCCGAGGGCCTCGGTGAGCTGGCGCGGGCGGTCGTTGCGGAAGTTGAAGAAGATCATCGCGTCATCGGCGGTCAACGGCTCGTAACCGTCGAGCACCGCCGGGCGGATGAACTCGTCGTGCTGCTCGGCCTCGTAGGAGGCAGCCAGCGCCTCGCGGGCGTTGGAGAAGCGCGGGCCGTCACCGCGGACGATGGCGTTGAATGCCTCCTCGGTGCGCTCCCAGCGCTGGTCGCGGTCCATCGCGTAGTAGCGGCCGCTGATGGTGGCGATCGCGCCCCCGGCATCCCTGAGCCTGGGCTCGAGCTGATCGAGGTAGGTCAGGGCCGATTTCGGCGCGGTGTCGCGGCCGTCGGTAATCATGTGGATCA
>CAYUAO010000076.1:0-10131 GCA_964442775.1 uncultured Halothiobacillus sp.
GTCGGCTCGTCGCCGAAAGGAGCGCGTATCTTACGCTTCCCGTGTCGCCTGTCAAGTGCTTTTCTTTACTCGTTTTGGCGACCCTCCCGAACGACTTCCCGTCGAGAGGAGCGAGCATTCTACGCTCGCCTCAGCGCCCGTCAAGTGTTTCTTCAAGCAGCTTGTCGGGGCCGACTTACGGGGCGTCGGCGGCTGGCCAGTGCCCCGTAAGGAGGAGCGCATCTTACGCGCTTTGCCGAGGGCGTCAACCCCCCGGAACGATGATTTTCGCCAACCGGCGCTTACCCACCTGGACGATGGATTCGCCCGCCGGCAAGACCAGGCCGCGGTCCTCGACCCGTCCACCGTCGAGCTTCACCGCCCCGGCCTTGATGTGGCGGAATCCCTCGGAGTTGGACTGGATCAGGCCGGCCCGATTGAGCGCCTCGACGATGGCAACGCCGGGCTCCAGCGTCACCTCCGGCATGTCGTCCGGCAACTCCTTCTTCTGAAAGCGGGCGATGAACGCGTCGCGCGCCTTTTCGCCGGCACCCTTGCCGTGGAAGCGGTCGACCAGCTCGATGGCCAGCTCGAACTTGATGTCTCGCGGATTGCGGCCCGCGTCCATCTCCTCGCGCAGGCGGTCGATGTCGTCGAGCGGACGGAAGGACAGCAACTCGAAGTACCGCCACATGAGGTCGTCTGAAATCGACATGAGCTTGCCGAACTGTTCGTCGGCGGGCTCCTCGATGCCGATGTAGTTGTCGAGCGACTTGGACATCTTGTTGATGCCGTCCAGCCCCTCGAGGATCGGCACGGTCATCACCACCTGGGGCTTCTGGCCGTACTGTTTCTGCAGTTCGCGCCCGACCAGCAGGTTGAACTTCTGGTCGGTGCCACCGAGCTCGACGTCAGCCTCGAGCTCGACCGAGTCGTAGCCCTGTACCAGTGGGTAGAGGAACTCGTGGACCGCGATCGGGCGATTCTCGCGGTAGCGCTTGTGGAAATCGTCGCGCTCGAGCATGCGCGCCACGGTGTAGCGGCTCGCCAGCTGGATCAGGTCCGCGGCGCTCTTTTTCCCCATCCACTCGGAGTTGAAGACGATGCGCGTCTTGTCCGGATCGAGGATGCGGAAGATCTGTCGCTCGTAGGTGCGCGCGTTCTCGCGGACTGCTTCGGGGGTGAGGGTCGGGCGCGTGGCGTTCTTGCCGGTGGGGTCGCCGATCATGCCGGTGAAATCCCCGATCAGGAACATCACCTCGTGGCCACGTTCCTGGAACTGGCGCAGCTTGTTGATCAGGACCGTGTGCCCCAGGTGGAGGTCCGGCGCGGTGGGATCGAAACCGGCCTTGATCCGCAGAGGCCGCCCTTCGTCCAACCGCTCCACCAATTCCTCGCGCAACAGCACCTCGTCGGTACCCCGACACAACTCCGCCAGCATCTGCGATTGATCCTGAGACACGGTTCACCCTTAGAAGAATTACATTGAATGGCTGCAGAAAGGCGGTTATGTTACCGGTTTTACACCATAATTTTTCTGTCAGGTTCTACATCCATGCAACAGCGCCCTCTATTCAAGCCCAAGCGCCGACCCGTTCACCGGATACGACGGGGCCTCCTGGTCGGCCTGGGCGTGTTTGCGCTCGGCGCCGTGGCGTGGCAACTCCTGCCCGGCCAGGCCAAGCAGGACGCCTCGGGCGACGACTCCAGCGCGGCGACGAGCAACGAGATCCCGCTGAAGCTCGATGCGATCGAAGCGCCCGCCACCACGGCGCGCGCCATGACAACCGAGTCCACCCCGGCCGACACGCCGGACACGGACGACCGCCCCGGGGCGTCCGCCCGCTCGGTCAGCCTGCAGAGCCAACCGGACTACAGCATTCCGGGCGAGAAGGAAGCGCTCAAGGCGATCGAGACGGAGGAGTCCGGCCGAGCCCCCACGGACAAGGAAGCCGAGACCGACAAGCCGCCCGAAGACGAAGACGAACGGAAGTCGGCCTCCTCGCTGGATAAGACCACGGTCACGGTGGATTCGGGCGACACCCTGTCCACGATCTTCGAGAAAGCCGGGCTCGGCTACAGCGACGTACTCAAGGTGCTCGACCTGGGCGACGAGGCACGTCGGCTCGAGCAGATCCGTCCCGGTGACAAGCTCGTGCTCATGAAGGACGACGACGAACAATTCGCCGGCCTCAAGTACGACCTCAGCAGCGAAAGCGAGCTGTCGATATTCCGCCGCGACGGCGATCAACTAGTCGCCGAGATCACCGACCTGCCCAGCGAGACCCGGCTGGTCTCGGCCGGCGGCACCATCAAGGGGTCGCTGTACCAGTCCGCGATCTCGACGGGCGTTCCGCCGGCGCAGATCATGCAACTGGCCGAGGTGTTCGGCTGGAAGCTGGACTTCCTGCGCGATGTCCGCCAGGGCGACCAGTTCCGCCTGATCTACGAGGTGCGCGAGCGCGAAGGCGAACGCCTTGGAAGCGGAAAGCTGGTGGCGGCGGAGTTCATCAATCGTGACGAGCGCTACCAGGCCGTGCGATACACCTCGCCCGACGGCACCTCCGGCTACTACGAGCCCGATGGCGCCAGCCTCGAGCGCGGATTCCTGCGCTATCCGGTGGAATTCTCCCGGATCAGCTCGAACTTCAATCCCAAGCGGCTGCACCCGGTTCACAACGAGGTCCGCCCGCACAACGGCGTCGACCTCGCCGCGCCGACCGGCACGCCGGTCAAGTCCGCCGCCTCGGGACGGGTGACCTTCGCCGGCTGGAAGCACGGTTACGGCAAGGTGATCCAGGTGCGGCACGACTCCAGGCACGAAACGCTTTACGCCCACCTGTCGGGCTTCAAGGGCAACATCAAGCGAGGCGCCAAGGTGGAAAAGGGCCAAACCATCGGCTCCGTCGGCATGACCGGCGTCGCCACCGGGCCGCACCTGCACTACGAGTTCAAGGTCAACGGCAAGCCGCTCGACCCGGTCAAGGTCGACCTGCCGGAGGCCAATCCGATCGCCTCCGAGGACCGCAAGGACTTCATCGCCCGGACTCGCGGTTCGCTCGAGGAGCTGGCCCGCATCGAGATCGACACCGAGGGCGAGCAGCCCGTTCACCTGGCAAAGAACACGCAGGCCGCCCGCGACGACAGTGACGACTGAAGCGGGCCGCGGCGAGTCGGATGTCGACGCCGAGCTGTTCATCGGCGCGATGACCGGCACCAGCATCGACGCGCTGGACCTCTGCCTCTGCGACTTCTCCGCTCCCCAGCCCCGCCTGGTCGCCCATCACCAGCAATCGCTGGAACAGACACTGACCGCCCAGCTGCGATGGCTGGCGCGGGGCGGGAAGGGCGCACCGGTTTCTGACGCACCGGGGATCGACGACATCGACCGGCTCGGCATGGCCGATCGTCGGCTCGCCGAGGCCACGGCTGCGGCAGTCGCCCGCTTGCTGGAAACAGCGAAGGTGTCGCCCACGGCCATCCGGGCGATCGGCTCGCATGGCCAGACCGTGCGGCACCGCCCCGACTGGCGGGACGACGCATTCACCCTGCAACTCGGCGACCCCAACCGGATCGCCGAGCTGACCGGCATCACCGTGGTCGCCGACTTTCGCCGCCGCGACATGGCTGCCGGCGGCCAGGGGGCGCCGCTGGCACCGCCGGCTCACGCCGCCCTTTTCCCGCCCGGGCCCGAGGGGCGCATCGTGATCAACCTTGGCGGCATCGCCAACGTCTCGATCCTGCTTCCCGACCGCGCGCCGATCGGCTTCGACACCGGCCCGGCCAACACCCTGATGGACGCCTGGCATTCGCATCACCGCGATGCGCCCTTCGATCGCGACGGTCGATGGGCCGCCAGCGGACGCCCCGACGCGGCACTGCTGGCCACGCTGCTCGCCGACCCGTTCTTCGCCGCCCCGGCGCCAAAATCGACCGGGCCGGAACACTTTCACCTCGAGTGGCTGCGCACACGCGGCGCCGACCGGGTCGGTTCGCTGTCCGCGGCGGACGTACAGTCGACCCTGCTGGAGCTGACGGTGGAATCCCTCGCCCGGTCGATCGCCCCGTGGCTGGGGGAACGACCGACCATGCCGGTCACCCTTTGCGGCGGCGGGGCCTACAACTGCCGGCTGGTCGAGCGGCTGCGCGAGCACCTGGGCACCACGGTGGAGAGCAGCGCGGTCCTGGGGATCGCGCCGGAATGCGTCGAAGGAGCGGCCTTCGCCTGGCTCGCCCGGCAACTGCTCGCGGGACGGCCCGGCAACGCCCCCTCGGTCACGGGAGCGGCCGGGCCGCGGCTGCTAGGTGGGATCTTCCCCGCCTGACGGCAGGGCATTCGATCAGCGAGCGCCGATCGGACGGTAGTCGCGCGGGCTTTCGCCGACGTACACCTGGGTAGGGCGGTAGATGCGGTTGTTCGCGATCTGCTCCTTCCAGTGCGCCAGCCAGCCGGCGGTGCGCGAGATGGCGAAGATGGGCGTGAACTGGTCGCGCGGGATGCCCAGCTCGGCGTACAACAACCCGGAGTAGAAATCGACGTTCGGGTAGACACCCTTGCCGGCCAGATGCTCGGCGGCCTGGGCCTCGAGTTCCCGGGCGATCTCGTAGAGCGGCGAGAGCTGGCCGCCGCGGTGCTCGCGCAACTGCTCGAGCAGCCCCTGCAGGATGTCGGCGCGCGGGTCCTTGACCTTGTACTCGCGATGACCGAACCCCCAGATCACCTCCTTGTTCGTCAGCTTCTGCTCCAGCCAGGGGGTGACGTTCTCGACAGAGCCGATCTCGTCGAGCATCGCCAGCACGCGCTGGTTGGCGCCGCCGTGCAGCGGGCCGGCCAGGGTGCCGATCGCCGAGGCGACCACCAGGTTGGGCGGGGCAAGCGTCGACCCGCAGACCAGCGAGGCGAAGGTCGAGGCGTTGAGCGTGTGCTCGGCGTGCAGGATCAGGCAGGCGTCCATGATGCGCGCCTCGATCGGGTCGGGCTCGCGCTCGGTCATCATGTAGAGGAAGTTCTCCGCGTAGGAGAGATCGGCGCGCGGGGCGACCGGGTCGTCGCCCTTGCGGATGTGCTCCCACATGGCCACCAGCGTCGACATGCTGGCCAGGATCTTGACGATCATCTGCTCGACGAACTCGGAGTCGGCGTTCACGCCGTTTGCCGTCATGCGTTCCTGGCCCGGGTAGAACATGCCCAGGCTGGCCACGCAGGTCTGCAACGCCTCCATCGGGTGCCCATCGATAGGCAGGAACTTCATGATGTCGCGCACGTTGTACTTCACGCGGCGGTTGCGCCGCAGCTCGGCGTCGAACTCCGCCAACTCGAGCGCGGTGGGCAGGTCGCCGTGGATCAACACCCACGCGGTTTCCTCGAACGTGCTCTGGCGGGCCAGATCCACGATACGGTAGCCACGGTAGGTCAGGAGCCCCGCCTGACCATCCAGATACGAAATGGCAGACTGCGCCGCCGGCACACCCTGCAAACCCGGTACGAAATCCATCGACAACGCCTTCTAGTAACCCTGACAGAACGCGACACGCGGGCAGCGCCCGCGCATCGACATCACCAAATCAGACCGAGAACGACGATCCGCAGCCGCAGGTGGTCGCGGCGTTGGGGTTGCGGATCACGAACTGCGCGCCGGAGACGTCTTCCTTGTAGTCAATCTCGGCACCCTCGAGGTACTGGACACTCATCGGGTCGACCAGCAGGGTCACGCCACCGCGCTCCACCGCCGTGTCGTCCGGCTGGGCCTGTTCCTCGAACATGAACCCGTACTGGAACCCCGAGCAGCCGCCGCCCGTGATGAACACGCGCAGCTTGAGCTCCGGGTTGCCCTCCTCCTCGATCAGCGACTGGACCTTTTGCGCCGCGTTCTCGGTGAAGACCAGCGGGGTGTCTTCGGTGGCCGGCTCGGCGACCATGGTGTCGGTTGCGTCAACCATCGCGTTCACCTCAATCGGTTGCACTCGCCCGACAGGGAAGACCCTTGCCAGGCAGCAAACCCACAGTCTATCAGACCACTGCCCGAACGACGCCAGCGCCTCAGGGCGACAGCGCCACCAGGTCGAGCCCGGCCGACTCGTCGCAGCCGAGCATCAGGTTCATGTTCTGTACCGCCTGCCCGGCCGCGCCCTTGACCAGGTTGTCGATCACGCTGGAGACCACCAGCATCGGCCCGTCGAGCGGCCGGTGCACGGCCATGCGGCAAAGGTTGTTGCCGCGCACGCTGCGGGTCTCCGGGTGACTGTCCGGCGGCATGACGTCGACGAACGGCTCCTCGGCGTAGTAGCGCTCGTAGAGCCGCTGGACATCGTCCCCCGGCTCGCCGGCGAGCGGCAGGTAGACGGTCGACTCGATCCCCCGGACCATAGGCACCAGGTGCGGCACGAAGGTCAGGCCGATCTCACGCTCGGCGATGCTGGTCAGGGTCTGGCGGATCTCCGGCTGGTGGCGGTGCCCGGCAGCGGCATAGGTCCGCACGCTCTCGCCCGCCTCGGCCATCAGGGTGTGGACGGCCGCCGAGCGACCCGCGCCGCTGGCGCCCGACTTGGTGTCGGCGACGATCCGTTCATGGTCGACCCAGTCGAGCCCCATCAGCGGCAGCACCGCCAGCGTGGTAGCGGTGACGTGGCAGCCGGGGTTGGCGACCAGTTGCGCGCCGCGGATCTCGTCGCGGTAGAGCTCGGGGAGCCCGTAGACGGCCTGCTCGACCCAGTCGGGCGAGGCGTGCTCCATGCCGTACCAGCGCGACCAGACATCGAGGTCCCTGAGGCGGTAGTCGGCGGCGAGATCGATCACCCGCACACCCTGCTCGAGCAAGGCCGGCGCCTCCTGCATGGCGATGCCGTTGGGCGTGGCGAAGAACACCAGGTCGCAAGCGGCCAGGTCGGCCTCGCCCGGCTCGCTGAAGACCAGGTCGGTATGCCCGCGCAGGCTGGGGTAGAGGTCGTCCACGCGACGACCGGCCTCGCCGCGCGAGGTCATCACGGCCACCTCGACCTCCGGGTGGTGGGCCAGCAGGCGCATCAGCTCGACACCGGTGTAGCCGGTGCCCCCGACGATTCCGATCTTCTTCATGTCTTCGCTCGACTCCTCTCGCGTGGACTCCCGGGCAAGGCCGCGACGGCAGGCGGCGTTCGAACCCGATGGGCAATCGTGGCATATTAGCAGGGCCGTCGCCGCGGACCATGCGCCGCGGCGAGACCGCTGACCGCTTTTTCTTCCCCCGGGAGGCCCGGCCCGTGACCGCTCTGCTCGCCCGCATCCAGGACTGGCTCGGCCGCCCGTTGAGCCGGTTCATCGAGCGACTGCGGCTGCGGCTGGCCCAGCCCGACGCCCTCCTGCAGGTCACCCTGCTCGGCCTGATCGCCGGCCTGCTCGCCGCGCTACTGGTGGTCGCGTTCCGTCTGGCGCTCGAGGGGCTGCAGGTCTACGGCCTGGGCCTGCCCGGCGCGGAGCGCTACGAGGCCCTGCCGGCCGAATGGCGCCTGCTATTGCCGATCCTCGGGGCGCTGGTACTGGGACTCGCCTTTCACCTGCTGCCGTTCGGCATGCGCAACGTGGGCGTCGGCCACGTCATCATCCGCTTTCACCGCTTCGGCGCCGACATGCCCTGGCAGAACGCCGTGGTGCAGTTCGTCGCCGGCGTCTGGGGCCTGCTGATCGGCCTGACCGGCGGGCGGGAAGGCCCCGGCATCCACCTGGGGGCGTTCTCCGGCAGCCTGCTGGGCCACAGCCTCGGCCTGCCCAACAACAGCGTGCGCACCCTGTCGGGCTGCGGGGTCGCAGCGGCGATCTCCGCGGCGTTCAACACCCCGCTGGCCGGGGTGATCTTTGCCCTCGAGGTGGTGATCAAGCAGTACACGCTCGCGAGCTTCCTGCCCGTAATCCTCGCTTCCTCGATGGGCGCGCTGCTGGCCACGACGGTCTTCGGCCCCGAGACGCTGTTCTCCATCGAGATCCACCATCAGATGTCGTTCTGGGAAGTGCCCACGCTGCTGGCGCTGGGCCTGGTCATCGGCGCGATGGCCGCCGGCTACATCCAGATCGTCGAGGGCACCATCGCCCGCAGCTGGAACTGGCCGGTCTGGGCCCGCTTCACCGCCGCCGGGGTGGCCACCGGCGTGATCGGCTTCTGGGTGCCGGAGATCCTCGGCATCGGCCACGACACCACGGACCTCGTCGCCGCCGCCGAACTCACCCTCGGCGCGCTCCTGATCATCGCGGTGGCCAAGTGGCTGCTGGCCAGCGTCACCGTCGGCCTGGGCCTGCCGATCGGCACCATCGCCCCGGTGCTGATGATCGGCGCGGTGGTAGGCGGCGCGCTGGGCAGCCTGCTCTACCGGCTCGACCATATCCCGCTCGAAGACGTGGCCTTCTACACCGTGCTGGGCATGGGTGCGATGATGGGCGCGACACTCCAGGCGCCGCTGGCCGCGCTCGCCGCGGTACTGGAACTGACCACCGATACCGGCGCCATCCTGCCGGCGATGATCACCATCGTCGTCTCGGGGCTGGTCAGCCGGATGGTATTCGGCAAGTCGGGCCTCTACGACGCGATGCTGCGCGCCAACGACCAGCAGATGCCCGGACCCTCGCTGTGGTTCAACGGTGACAACATCGGCGTCTCGAGCATCATCGAGCGGCGTGTCGCCGAGGTGACCTGCCCCTGCAACCTCGCCCGCTTCGAACAGGCGCTCGAGGAGAAGCCGGCCTGGCTGGTCATCCGCGACGAGAACCGCCAGGCGATGGGCGTGATCCGCTACACCCCGGCGAAGACGGCCTTCGACCAGGCCTTCAACCAGGCCCTTTTCGACGCCCAGGCGCAGGCCGAGCAAGAAGCCCGCGAGAGCGAGACACGGGCCGACGAGCCCGCCGCCGAGCCGACCACGGCCACCGACGAATCCACCAAGGATGGAACCCAGCAGGAAGGCGGCGAGTCACCGGAGGCCGCCGCCGAGGAATCCCGGCCCGGCATCGACATGGAGGCACTGGCCAGCCGGGTGCGCGAGGAGGTCCTCGTCGACCCGGCCGAGATCAGCGGGTTCTACCGGGCCGCCGACGTCGAGGTGGGCTACACGCTGACCCAGGCCCAGCGCGTGATGCGCGAGGAAGACGTCGGCGTGCTGGTGGCGCGGCGCATGATCGGCTCACCGCAGGCGCGCACCCTGGGCGTGATGACCGCCGCGATGCTGGAGCAGGCGATCGTGGAACGTTGACGCCGCCCGGGGTCGGGGCGGAAACTTTCGCGCCGCGGACGAGTCCATTTTCCCTGCACGCCACGTGCACCGATCGCCACACGAGGGTTCGAGATGACGCCACTGACCGAGATTCGCCAACCGACGGACGGGAGCGAGGGGGCACCCCGCGACCGGGCGCGACGCCGACTGCTGCTGGGCGGAACCGGCGCCCTGCTGACGCTGGGGCTGGGCGGCTGCCTGTCGGAAAGCGGCGTGCCGCTCGACGGCGTGACCGTCCAGGACCGCGACGGCAAGCCGGTCGAACTGGCCTCGATCAAGGGCAAGCCGACCCTGATCACCTTCTGGGCCACCACCTGCCCGGGCTGCGTCAAGGAAATCCCGCACATCCAGGAACTGCACGACGAGTACGCCGAGCGCGGCGTGAACGTCGTCGGCCTGGCGATGAGCTACGATCCGCTCGACCAGATCAACAAGATGGTCGAAAAGCGCGACATGACCTACACGATCTGGCAGGACAAGGACGGGGCTGGCGCCGAGGCCTTCGGACCAGTGCGCGTCACGCCGACGACGTTCATCGTCGATGCCGAGGCACGCATCGAGTTCCAGAAGATCGGGGAGTTCGACACCGCCCGGGTCAGGCGGACCCTCGACAAGCTGGTCGATTCGGCCTGAAGCCAATGACCGCGCTCGCCCCGACGCCCCGCGAACCGGGGCGTTTTTCGTTACACTGACCGTCTTTGCGCGCGCCAGGTACACATCAGGGAGCCCGGTTCCAGGTCATGAACATCTCCATCAAGACCCCCGAGGAAATCGAGAAGATCCGCATCGCCAGCCAGCTGGCCGCCGAGGTACTGGTGCTCCTGCGCGAGCACGTGCGTGCCGGCGTGACCACCGGCGAGCTCAACGAGATCGCCCACAAGCACATCACCGAGGTCCAGGGCGGCACGCCGGCAA
>CAYUAO010000077.1:0-10117 GCA_964442775.1 uncultured Halothiobacillus sp.
TATGACGAGGTCGATCCGGTCGAGAGCGTCGCGGCGATCGAGGCCGAACTCGAGAAGTACGACCAGACGCTGGCCGACCGGCCGCGCTGGCTGGTGCTCAACAAGATCGACATATGGACGGACGAGGAGCGCGAGGCCAATATCGAGGTCCTGAAAGAACGCTTCGCGACCGAGATTGGGCTGACCGGGCCGGTGTTCGCCATCAGCGCGCTCGACAAGACCGGCACGCAGCCGCTGGTCTGGGCGATCCTCGAGCACCTCGAGGCCGAGTGGGCGCGCGAGCGTGAGGAACAGGCTGGCCGTTCGGGGGCGACGGGGGACTGAGCATGCGTGACGAGGTCAGGGGCTACCAGCGCTGGGTGGTCAAGATCGGCTCGGCGATGGTCACGGGTGACGGTCGCGGGCTGGACCGCGAGGCGATCGCCGCCTGGGCGCGCCAGCTCGCTGAACTGCGCCGCGAGGGGCGCGAGATCCTGATCGTCACCTCCGGCGCGGTCGCCGAGGGCATGGCGCGGCTGGGCTGGGAAGAGCGTCCCGACTCCCTGCCCAAGCTGCAGGCGGCCGCCGCCGTCGGGCAGATGGGCCTGGTCGAGGCCTATGCCGAGGGACTGGCGCGGTTCGATACCCACTCGGCGCAGATCCTCCTGACCCACGAGGACCTGGTCGACCGCGAGCGTTACCTCAACGCCCGCAGCACCCTGCGCACCCTGCTCGACCTGGGCGTTGTGCCGGTGGTCAACGAGAACGACACGGTCGCCACCGACGAGATCCGTTTCGGCGACAACGACACGCTCGCCGCGCTGGTCGCCAATCTGGTCGAGGCGGACATGCTGGTGATCCTCACCGACCAGCCGGGGCTGTTCGAGGCCGACCCGCGCAAGCAGCCGGATGCGAAGCTGCTCGCCGAGGTCACCGCCGGCGACCCGGATCTCGAGACGATGGCCTCGCCCGAGGGCGGACGCCTGGGGCGTGGCGGCATGTACACCAAGGTGCTCGCGGCCAAGCGCGCCGCCCGTTCCGGGGCGGCGACCATCGTGGCGGCGGGCAGCGAGGCGGACGTGCTTTGCCGGCTGGCGTCGGGCGAGCCGCTGGGGACGCATTTTCACCCCGCCACCAACCGGCTGGCCGCGCGCAAGCAGTGGCTCGCCGGTCAGTTGCGGGTGCGCGGGCAGTTGCGGGTCGATGCCGGTGCCGCCCGCGCCGTGGCCGAGCAGGGACGCTCGTTGCTGCCGGTCGGCGTGACGGCGGTGTCAGGGCGGTTCGTCCGCGGCGAACTGGTATCGATCGTCGATGCCGACGGCCGTGAGTTCGCGCGCGGCCTGGTCAACTACCCCAGCACCGATGCCGCCCGGCTGGTGCGCTGTCCCAGCCGGTCGATCGCGGAGATCATCGGCTATTGCGAGGAGAACGAACTGGTGCACCGGGACAACCTGGTGCTGCTCTGAGCCACGACCTGCTTGCGGATCGGGCCTAGCCGCGAAGGCGTCGGGCCTCCGTCTCGAGTTCGTCGAGCAGGCGCTCGTAGATGGAGGAAAGCGTCTTGAGGTCCTCGACGGCGACGTGCTCGTCGACCTGGTGGATGGTGGCGTTGAGCGGGCCGAGTTCGATCACCTGGGCACCGGTCGGTGCGATGAAGCGCCCGTCCGAGGTCCCGCCCGCGGTCGACGGCGTCGGCGCCGTTCCCAGCACCCCTTCCACGGCGCGCTCGACCGCGCCCACCATCGGTCCGTCGTCGCGGGTGAGAAACGGCACGCCCGACAGATGCCAGTCGAGCCGGTAGGTCAGCCCGTGGCGCTTGAGCAGTTCCTCCACCCGCGCCTGAATCGCCTCGACCGAGGTCTCGGTGTTGAAGCGCAGGTTGAACTGGATGCTCATCTCGCCGGGGATGACGTTGTTCGCCCCGGTGCCCGCCTGGACGTTCGCGACCTGCAACGTCGAGGGCGGGAAGTGCGCGTTGCCCTGGTCCCACTCGATCTCGACCAGCTCGGCCAGGAACGGTGCGGCGCGATGCACCGGGTTGTCGGCCAGGTGCGGGTAGGCGACGTGCCCCTGGTGACCCTCGATGACGAGATTGCCGGTGATCGAGCCACGCCGACCGATCTTGAACTCGTCGCCCAGGCGATTGCGGCTCGACGGTTCGCCCACCAGGCACCAGTCGATCGACACGCCCTTCTCGCGCAGCCACTGGATCACGCGCTTGGTGCCGTGCTGTGCCGGCCCCTCCTCGTCGCTGGTGATGAGAAAGCCCAGGCGGAAGGCTGGCTCGGGTTGCCGGGCAAGGAAACGTTCCACCGCCGTGACGAAGGCGGCCACCGATCCTTTCATGTCGGCCGCCCCGCGCCCGTACAGCCGTCCGCCATGTATCTCGGCGCCGAAGGGCGGGTAGGTCCAGCGTGCCCTCTCGCCGGTCGGCACCACGTCGGTGTGCCCGGCGAAGACGAACAGCGGGCCGGTCTTGCCATGCACGGCCCAGAGGTTGTCCACCTCCTCGAAGCGCAGCGACTCGATGGCAAAGCCGAGCGGGGCGATCCGTCCGGCAATCAGGGCCTGGCAACCCTGGTCGTCGGGAGTGACCGAAGGGCGGCGGATCAGGTCGCGGGCGAGCACGATGCTGGGGTCGTTCATCGCAGGGTCTCCTGCCATTCGTCGACATCTAAGCCGATCAGGATGGTGTCGTCCCGCTCCAGTACCGGGCGCTTGATCAGGCTGGGATTGGCCAGTGCCGCCTCGCGGGCACGGTCGACATCCATCGACTCGCGCTGCTCGGCCGGCAGGCGACGCCAGCTCGTGCCGCGACGGTTGATTACCGTTTCCCAGCCGAAACGTTCGAGCCAGTCGTCGAGCCGATCCTCCGGCACGCCTGCCTTCCTGAAGTCGTGAAAACGATAGTCCAGACCCTGCTCGGCCAGCCAGTGGCGGGCCTTCTTCACTTTGTCACAGTTGGGGATGCCGTAGAGGGTGATCATCGAGGGTCCTGCCAATGGTTTTTTGTTCCGGATAGGAAAAATTGATTTCCGTATCAGTGTGCGCGTCCTACACTCGAACTCGGTCCGGCCGCGGAGCCGATGAGGTCCACGCGATCGAATTGCAGCAGAAAAGGAGTGGCATTGCCATGCGAACCAGGAACACGATCATGTCCGCAAACCCGACACGAATGCTTGGCCTTGTCGCCGGCCTGATGCTGGCCGCGCCAGTCGCCGCCGAACCCGATGTCGCCTGGGGGGGCGAACTGTTCGCCGACAACTGCGTCGAGTGCCACATGGTTCCGCACGACGACGACTGGTTCAAGGCGCGCGCGGATGCCGGCAAGATCGGCAATATGGACAGCCTGCGCACCATGGTCCAGGGCTGTGCCAACAACTTCAATCTGCCGTGGTTCGACGAGGAGGTCGAGGCGGTCAGCGCCTGGATGAACGAGGAGTACTACCACTTCGACTGACGCCACGCCGGGCGCCTAGGCGGCGATCAGTCGATGAAGCGCATCGACAGGTCGACTGCCTCGACGTGCTTGGTCAGTGCGCCAATGGAGATGTAGTCGACCCCGGTTCGCGCCACGTCGCGAACGGTCTCGAGCGAGACGTTGCCCGAAGACTCCAGCTTTGCCCGGCCGGCGGTGAGAGCCACGGCTTCGCTCAGCTGGTCCAGGGTGAAGTTGTCCAGCAGCACCCGCTTGACCCCGGCGGCCAGCGCCTGCTCGAGCTGGTCGAGGTTCTCCACCTCGACCTCCAGCGGCAGGTCCCGGGCCACCACGCCGGCGGAACGGACCGCTGCGGCGATCGAACCGGCCGCCCGCAAGTGGTTCTCCTTGATCATCACCATGTCGTAGAGCCCCATGCGATGGTTCGCGCCACCGCCGTCGGTGACCGCCTTCTTCTGCGCGTAACGCAACCCCGGCAGGGTCTTGCGGGTATCGAGGATCTGCGCACCGGTACCTTCGACCGCCTCGACGAATCGGCGGGTGACCGTGGCCGTGCCGCTGAGCGTCTGCAGGAAGTTGAGCGCCACCCGCTCGGCGGTGAGCAGGGCACGCGCCGGGCCGCTTATCACGCACAGGCTCTGTTCCGGGAACAGGCTGTCGCCGTCGCCGACCGCCCACTCGATCCGGACGGCGGGCGACGTGCGCCGGAAGGTCGCGTCCGCCCACTCCAGCCCCGAGAGCACCGCCGCTTCCCTGCTGATGATGCGGGCCTGCGCGGTCTCGTCCGCCGGGATCAGTTGCGCCGAGACGTCGCCACTGCCGACGTCCTCGGCGAGGGCGCGGGCCACGTCCTGGGCGACGATATCGGGGTCGGCTTTGTTCATCGTGGCACCTTGTCTGGGCTGATCGGTAGCGGAAGTCTATCAACTTCTCGATCGGCTGAATGCCCGACGAGGCTCCCGGTCGATACGGCAGGATGGTCGCCGCCTGCCGGTCCGCTTCCCGTCGGGCTGTCATCTTGTCATTCTGCTGTCATCAAGGCGACGTTTAATGCCGGTCGATGCGGGCGGTTTCCCGACGAATCTCGCGGTGGAACCGCCATCGCCCGAACCGACTGATGCGAGGACCGGCGCTGGCCGGGATGACCGAATGCAGAAGACCATACTGATTGTCGAGGACGAGAAGCCGATCCGGGAGATGGTCGCCTTCGCCCTGGGGCGCGCCGGCTACGATCTGGTGGAGGCCGCCGACGTGCAGGAGGCCTTTGAGCGGCTGGCGGAAAAGCAGCCCGACCTGATTCTGCTCGACTGGATGCTGCCGGGGGCGAGCGGCATCGAGTTCGCGCGGCGCATCAAGCGCGACGAGCTGACGCGTGACGTGCCCATCGTCATGCTCACGGCCCGCGGCGAGGAAGAAGACAAGGTCAGCGGCCTGGAGGCCGGCGCCGACGACTACGTCACCAAGCCGTTTTCGCCGCGCGAACTGATGGCGCGGATCAAGGCCGTGCTGCGGCGGGTATCGCCCGAGACCGAGAGTCCGGTGCTGGACGTGGCCGGGCTCAAGCTCGACCAGGAGAGCTACCGCGTGACGGCCGCCGACGAGCCGATCGACATCGGCCCGACGGAATTCCGGCTGCTCGCCTTCTTCATGAAGCACCCGGACCGGGTATTCACCCGGGCGCAATTGCTCGACCGCGTCTGGGGCCAGAACGCCTACGTCGAGGAGCGCACCGTCGACGTCCATATCCTGCGGCTGCGCAAGGTGCTCGCTCCCAGCGGTTATGATGCCCTGATCCAGACCGTGCGCGGTGTGGGTTACCGTCTTTCTCCCCGATAAGGCGCGTGGATCGCGCCTCGGATTGCCCGATGCGCTACCGTTCCCCTCAATGACTGCCTCGCGACCCACTCCCCCCGCTGACGCCGCCAGGTCGGTGCGGCTCGAACGTCGCGGCCAGCTACGCCAGCTGCGACTGGCGGAAGCGCGCCAGCGAGCCTGGCGCGAGGAAGGCATCCTTGTCCTCGCCGTTCTCGCGCTGGCCTCCGTGGTCGCCTGGGGCGGAGCGGCGATCGGCCTGGACTTCGCCTGGGCACTGGCGCCCGTCATCGGGCTCGTGGCCTACACGGTCGCGTTGCTGTGGCGCGTGATCTATCTGGCTCGAGCCCTGCCCATCACGTCGCAGCCGCGTCGCGTCTGGGGGCTGCCCGGGCTGATCCAGGTGCGCCAGCGGCGGCTGAGCCGACGCTGGTCGCGACGGCAACGTCGCCTGGTGTCCCTGCTCAAGCGGTACCACCACTCCGCCATGACCGTGCCGGATGCCATGGTGGTCCTCACTGCCGACCGCGAGATCGAATGGATCAACCGCGCCGCCATCGAGATGCTCGGCCTTCACCGTTCCGACCTCGGCCTGCGGCTCGACGATCTCTGGCGCACCCCGGCGTTCATCGCCTGGCTCAAGCAGGGGAGCGATCGCCCGGCGCTGGAGCTGGTTCCCCCGGGCGACGAGACCCGGACGCTCAGCCTGCGGATCGAGCCCTACGGCTCGGACCGCTACCTGCTGATCGGTCGCGACGTCACGGCCCTGCACCGCTTGCAGGGGGTGCGCCAGGACTTCGTCGCCAACGTCTCGCACGAGCTGCGTACCCCGTTGACCGTGCTGGCCGGCTACGTCGAGACCCTGCTCGACACGGAGGAGGGGCACGATCCGCAGATGCACCGCATCCTGTCGAACATGCACCAGCAGGCCGACCGCATGCGGCGGATCGTCGAGGACCTCCTTCTGCTCTCGCGACTCGAGACCTCGCAGCCCGAGGCCGACTGGTTCGAGGCGATCGACGTCGGCCGCCTGATCGAGCCGATACTCAATGACGCACGGCTGGTCTCCGGCGAGGAAGGCCACGATATCCGCGCCGACCTCGACCCGTCGCTGAGGTTGTGGGGCGTGCCGCGGGAATTGCAGTCGGCGTTCTCCAACCTGGTGTTCAATGCGGTCAAGTACACCCCGGCCGGCGGCTACATCGAGGTGCGCTGGACCGCCGACGAGCAGGGTCGCGCGGTATTCTCCGTCTGCGATTCGGGCATCGGCATCGAGGCGCGACACATTCCCCGGCTGACCGAGCGCTTCTACCGCATCGACGTGGGGCGGTCGCGGTCACGGGGTGGCACCGGGCTGGGGCTGGCGATCGTCAAGCACGTGGTCCTGCGCCACGGGGCCCGACTCGAGGTCGACAGCACGCCCGGCGAGGGCAGCTGCTTTCGCGTGATCTTTCCGCCCCAGGCGGCCCTGCGCGGCCGAGGCGACTCGCCGGCCACGCCGCGTGACGGGGATGGGGTAGACTGACCCCCACTTGCCACGAGGGACGCGAGCCAGCGAATGTCCGAGTTCTGGAACGAAAAGTACGGCCAGGTCGATTTCCTCTACGGGACCCACCCCAACGAGTTCCTGCTCAGCCAGGCGTGGCGTCTGCCCACGGGCGGGCGCGTGCTGGTGCTGGGGGACGGCGAGGGCCGCAACGGCGTCTGGCTGGCCGAGCAGGGCTTCGACGTGACCAGCGTCGACTACTCCGCCGTGGGTTGCGAGAAGGCCCGTCAGCTGGCCGACGAGCGCGATGTCAGCCTCGCGGTCCACTGCGCGGACCTGACAGAGTGGGACTGGGAGGAAGACGGCTTCGATGCCGTGGTGCTGATCTACCTGCACTTCGAGCCACCGGCTCGTCGCGAGGTCTATCGCCGCGCCGTGGCCGCGCTCCGGCTCGGTGGGCTGCTGATCGTCGAGCTGTTCCACCCGCGCCAGCTCGCCTACCAGAGTGGCGGACCGAAGCGGGCGGACATGCTGGTGCGCGCCAGCGATCTGTCGCAGGAGCTGTCCGGTCTCGAGTGGTTGATTCTTGCCGAGGGCAAGGCCCTGCTCGACGAGGGCCCGGGGCACCGGGGGCCGGGTTTCGTCACCCACGGGGTGGGACGGCGCGCTACGGACTGACCGACACCGTTCGCGCTTCTCGGGCGGGCCGATGCCGGGTCAGTCGCGTGGCAGTGCCGAGAGATAGTCGGCCAGCGGTAGCGGTTCGGCCACGCCGTAACCCTGGTGGAAATGCACTCCCAACTCCTCGAGCAGGGCCACTTGCTCGGGCGTCTCGACGAACTCCGCGACCACCCGGCAATCGAGATGATCGGCCAGTGCACGGGTCGTCCTGACCACCTCGCGGTCGAAATTCGATTCGGCCAGGCGCCGGATGAAGCTGCCGTCGATCTTGAGCTCGTCGACCGGGTAGTGCTGCAGGTAGGAGAACGTCGCCCGCCCGGTGCCGAAGTCGTCGATCGCGATGCACACGCCCAAGTCGTGCAGGGCGGCGATGTTGTCCTGGGCCTGCGCCGTGTCGCCGATCAGCATGGTCTCGGTGATCTCCAGGCAGAGCCGCTCGGCCGGCCAGCCATGCGTATCGAGCAGGGCTTCGATGCGTGACGGCAGCCAGTCGCCCGTCAGCGAGTCACCCGAGAGATTGATGGCGATCTCGGCGAGGTGACGTCTGCTGGTCTCGCTGTCGATCGCCGCCAGCGCGTTATCGAGCACCCAGCGGTCCATCTTCGGCATCAGGCCGAAATCCTCGGCGATCTCCATGAACACGCAGGGCGGCTCGATGCGTCCATCCGGGGTGTGCCAGCGCAGCAGGATCTCGATGCGCTGCGTTTCCGGGTCATCACGATCGACGATCGGCTGGGCGAACAGCTCGAAGTGCCCGGGCGAACGGTCGCCGGCCAGGGCGCCGCGCAGGGTGCGGGCCCATTCGAGGGTGCGCCGGTGATCCTCGATCAGGTCGATAGCTGTCGTGCGGTGATGATGGAAGGGGCTGTCCTCGTGGTCCGCGTCCTTCTGGCAGGCGATCAGCAGCACGGTGGTCAGCTGTTGCTGATCCTCGGCGGTGACGTTGTCGAGCAGGGCCAGTCGCACGCCCTGGCGGGCCGTGGGCAGTTGTCCGTCACGTTCGGCCACGTCGATCGCCCGACGCAGGCGGGAGGTGATTTCGGTCGCCCGGTCGGCCTCGTCACGCCCGGGGACCAGCATCCCGAACAGACCCGGCTGCAACCGCCCCGCGGGCATTTCCGGGCCGGAGCGCACCGTGCGCAGGATGTCGCCGATTACGCGTTCGGCACGATGGACCTCGTCGAGCCCGATCAGGGCGGACAGGTCGTCGACCTCGGGAATCTGTACCCCGATCAGGGCGAGGCGCCCGTCCCGCTCGCCGCTCGTGACCAGTTCGCTCAGGCGTCGGGTCAGTCCCATGTCGTTGTACAGGTCGGTGACGCCGTCGCGCAGGCGGGCCGCCCGGAGGCGCCGGTTGGCGATCTCGAAGGAGAGTACCGACTCGATCGCGAGGAACGCGATAAGCGTCGCGGTGAAGATGATCATCTGCCCGTTGAGCAGGGCATTGACCTCCACCAGGCCATCCGGCCGCGTGAATATCTCGTAGTGAATCCCCACCCACACCAGCACGAAGCCGGCCACCGCGAATCGGGTGACCGAGGTCGGCAGGAGATAGACGGCCAGCATGGGTACCGTCAGGGCGAGGTAGGGAAGCCATTCCCGGCCGGTTTCGTCCCGTTGCCCCAGCAGTAACAGCGCCGCGAGTACGATGAAGGCCGTCAGCGTCCAGGCCGCGATCACGCCGGTGATCGGTCGGAACCGTGGCGGGCCGTGGTGCCGGACCCGCGCCATGACCACTTGCTGGACGAGCGGCGTGAAAAGCAGCACCGAGGTCGCCTCGGACAGCCACAGGCCGATGACCAGTTCGGTCGTCGGCAGGCCGCCGCCGGCGAACTGCCACACGCCGAGCAGCGTGAACACGCTCGCGCTGGTGATGGCGATGATGGGCACGCGCAGCAAACGACGCGTCTGGTCCTGCTCGACCCGGGACTCGAGCAGGCGCGAGAACCTGTCGACGAACAGCATCACCAGCAGGAAGGCACCGGTGCCGATGATGATCTCGGGCAGGGCGTCGCCGCGGGCGATGTTCCAGGTCAGTACGGCGAGCGTAAAGGCCGGGATCAGGCGCGGCCCGAGGCTGAGCACCGCGCCGTAGGCCAGCGCGTTGGCCACCCACAGCAGCGAGATGGGCAGGTAGTCGGCCACCGCCGGGAAGGCCTGGCTGACCAGCCAGGCGACCGCCCACCAGCCGCCGAAGGCCAGCAGCGACTCGCCTGCCTGCCTCGCTGCGCTTGTCGTTCCTCTTGCTGCCACCATCCGCCCACTCCCTGCGCGAAAAAAGCCCGCCTCGACCATAGTCGAAAGGCGGGCGGGTTACAGCGCCGAGACCGAACCGGAGGGCTCGGTCGGGATCAGACGTCGCGCAGCAGCTCGTTGATGCCGACCTTGGAACGGGTCTTCTCGTCGACCTTCTTGACGATCACCGCGCAGTAGAGGCTGTACTTGCCGTCCTTGGAGGGGAGGTTGCCGGAGACGACCACCGAGCCGGCCGGGACGCGGCCGAAGTGGATCTCGCCGGTCTCGCGGTCGTAGATCTTGGTCGACTGGCCGATGTAGACGCCCATCGAGATCACCGAGCCTTCCTCGACGATCACGCCCTCGACCACCTCGGAGCGCGCGCCGATGAAGCAGTTGTCCTCGATGATGGTCGGGGCCGCCTGCAGCGGCTCGAGTACGCCGCCGATGCCCACGCCACCGGAGAGGTGGACGTTCTTGCCGAT
>CAYUAO010000078.1:0-4676 GCA_964442775.1 uncultured Halothiobacillus sp.
TTCTGATCGTAGTCAAAGATACCCCCGGAGCGACTCGGAGCGCTCGATGAGGTTGTCGATACGATTCACGATCGGGTTGATTTCGGCCATGGAATGCGGTTTCGCCTGTCGTCGATTGGGTGGCAAGGAAGCGGTGGTGCATCGGCTCCGGAAAGACTCTCCGGAGCCGACGAAAGGGCGGTAGTTTACTGAATGGCAACGGTTAGCTCAAAGCGCATGACGACGCGGCCGAACCGGCGTATTCCCCGATCGTCTCCCTGTGGCATGATGACGCTCGGCCGATCCCGGCCGCCGACCAACGGATCACCGATACTCCCAATGGAACGCAAGCGACCCGACCGAATGACATCGATCCGCCGTGTGGCCGGCCGGATCGCCGGGACTGCCCTCGCCGGCCTGCTGCTCCTGCCGTTGGCCGCCCAGGCGGCGGCGAACGACGCCCTGCCGTCGAGCGTGCAACAAGAGCTGAACGCCCAGAAGCTCGACGCCGGCCACCTCGGCCTGTGGGTGCAGGCTGTCGACAGCGACACGCCACTGATCGCCCACCAGGGCGACCACCTTTTCAACCCGGCCTCGGTGATGAAGCTGGTGACCACCGTGGCCTCGCTCGACGTGCTCGGGCCGACCTACAAGTGGAAAACCGAGCTCCGGGCCGACTCGAAGCCGGTCAACGGCGTGATCGAGGGCGACCTCTACATCAAGGGCTACGGTGATCCCTGGTTCCGCAGCGAGGATCTCTGGGACGTCGTGCGCCGCCTGCGCGAGCTGGGCGTGCGCGAGATCCGCGGCGACGTGATACTCGACGACACGTACTTCGCACCGATCGCCGCCGACCCCGGCGAGTTCGATGACCGCCCCGACCGCGTCTACAACGCCCTGCCCAACGCCCTGCTGCTCGACAACCGGGCCGTGCGCATCAGCATCTCCCCGCAGGGTGAAGGCGAATCGGCGGTCAGCACCTGGCCGCCGAATCCGCGCATGGCGCTGAACAACGACCTCACCCTCGTCAACCAGCCCTGCCGCTCGGACACCAACCGCCCGGTGATCGACATCCGCAACCCCACCGAGCCCGGCGCGGAGATCCAGGTGCGCGGTACCGTTTCGCGGCAATGCTCCCCGCATCGCTACTACCGGGTGGCAGGCGATCCGCATGACGCCTTCTTCCACGCCTTCAAGGAACTGTTCGAGTCGGCCGGCGGCACGGTCGCCGGCGACTGGCGACTCGGGCTGGTCCAGTCCGGCTCGTCCCGACTGCTCACTCACGAGTCCCGGCCCCTGTCGAATTACCTGTGGCTGATGAACAAGTGGTCGAACAACGTGATGGCGCGCCAGATCATGCTGACCATGGGCGCCGAGATCGAGGGGACCCCGGCGACCGAGCTCAAGGCCGCCCGCGTGATCGAACGCTGGGCCGACGATCGGGGCCTGGATTGGGACGGCGCCGTGGTCGAGAACGGCTCCGGGCTTTCGCGCATCTCGAGGCTGTCGCCCCGCCAGATCGGCGAGATGCTGCTCTCGGTCTGGAAAGGCCCCTACATGCCCGAGGTGATCTCCACCCTGCCGCTGGCCGGTATCGACGGCACCATGCGGAAACGCCTGACGGACGGCTCGATCCGCGGCCACGCCCACATCAAGACCGGCACCCTGCGCGACGTGCGTGCCGGCGCGGGCTACCTGCTGTCCCGCTCCGGCCGGCGCTACGTGGTGGTCATGCTGCACAACCAGCAGGGCGTGCAGTACGGCGGCGGCACGCGCGTACAGGACGCGTTGCTGACCTGGCTGTACGAGAACGGTTGACGGTCGCCACCCGACGGCGATCGGGCATTCGGCGGCGCCTCGTCACAGGACGGCCGCTGACGCGGCCTTCGCGAGCGGGGCTCGCTCCCACGGTGAGCAGGCGATCGGTCGCGACGGTCCTTCCCACCGATTTCCCGTCAGATACCTCCTGCTCGTCCCATGATCCGACGTGAGAAACCCCGCCCAACCGCTTGAATATCGGTGCCCCGACACCCAATCATGGTTGGCAGGACCACTGGAACGACGGAGGTGCAACATGGCGACGATCGATCGGATTCGTAACCGCTTCGAGCAGATCGGCACATCGATTACCGAGGGCTGGCATCGGCTCACCGACGCGGCGGGACAGGCGATCACGCGTTTCTCGCCCGCGCACCGCGAATCCGGGGAGGAGCGGCGTGACCTGGAACGGCGCAATATCGGCTGGGGGCTGTTGCCGGTCGAGGTGTTCGACCAGGACGGCCGACTCGAGGTGCGCCTCGAGGCCCCGGGGCTCGACCGCGAGGACTTCGAGGTGGAGGTGGTCGGCGATCGACTGCGCATCGCGGGCGAGAAGCGCGTGGAACGGGAGCACAAACAGGGCGAGTATCACGTCGCCGAGTGCGCCTACGGCCGTTTCGCCCGCTTGGTGCCCCTGCCCGCGCCGGTCAAGGCCGACTCGGCGAAGGCCAGCTATCGCAACGGCGTGCTCAACGTCACGCTGGAAAAGGACGAGAGCGCCCGGCGCAAGCGCATCGAGATCAGGGGCGGCTGACGCGCCGCCGTCACCTCGACGGCGACGACCGGCTGACGCTCAACCGCCAGGCCCGTTCGTCCGCTGCGGGGCGAAAGCTCGCATCCACCAGCATGGCCTCGTCGGTCAGCACGGCGGCGAGGTGGCCCTCGATCTCGATCCCGATGGCCGCCGGACGTTCCCAGGGCGGCACGCCACGGTCCTGGAACCACTGCTTGAGCGACAGGCTCGGACGCCCCTCGCCGGGGCGCAACCGCTCGCCGCCGGAAACCGGGCGGACCCGCCAGCCGTCGGTCGATACGCGTAGGGCGTCTTCCTTATCCGCGTCGGCGGGCAGCCGCCGACGGCAGAGGCTCCCCCCATCATCCAGCGGCAGGCAATCCTGGTCCGGCGGCCACGCCGTCGGCCGGGTCGGCTCGGGCAGGGTCGCCAACCAGTGAATCCGGTCGCGGTAGCGACGCAACTGGCCGCCGGGCCATTCGAGCAGCGGCTGACGGTCGGGCGCCGCGTCACGCAACTGTGCCAGCCACTCGCCCAGCCGCTCCGGTGGCGGGGGCAGGCAGCCCAGCCGGGCGAGCCACTGGCGCAGCAGGTTGCCCTGGCGGTGCGGCGCGAATTCGGCCACCCGGCTCCAGTCGAGCGTGTGCCCGTCGAGCGGCTGGCCGGCGTCGATTTCGGCCAGCTCGCCGAGCAGACGCTGCTCAAGCGTCAGCCGTTGGGCGCTGGTGCGGATCCGGCCGACGGCGTCGGGCCAGAAGGCTTGCAGTTCGGGCAGGACGTGATGACGCAGGTGGTTGCGGGCAAAACCGGGATCGTCGTTGCTCGGGTCGTCGACCCAGCCCAGGGCGGTCGCGCGGGCGGCCGCCTCCAGCTCGTCGCGCGGCGTGTCGAGGAACGGTCGCCAGTGGGCGAACTCCCCGCGGAGCCGCCAGGCGGACATCCCCGACAGCCCCCGCCCTCCCGAACCGCGCATCAGGGCCAGCAGGACGGTCTCGGCCTGGTCCTCGGCGTGGTGGGCGGTTACCAGCACGGGGGGATGATCGGGATCGTTCGCGGCCGCATCGCTCAACGCCGCATCGAAGGCGCGATAACGCGCCTCGCGTGCGGCCGCCTCGGTGGAACCCCGCCCGGCCCCGAACGAGGCCCGCCTGACGACGACCCGGCGGGCAGCGAACGCGCAGCGGTGCGCCTCGGCCTGCCCGCGCGCGAGCTCCGCCCAGGCCGGGGCGTCGGGATGCAGGCCGTGATCGACGTGGATCACCGACAGGCGGGCGAAGCGACCCTGGTCGCGCCAACGCGCCAGGTACGCCAACGCACCGAGTGAATCGCGGCCGCCGGAACTGGCAAGCAGGACGTGGGCGTTCGCGGCCGCCTCCGGTCGCCGGGGATTGCCCTGCGGACCGTTCGGCACCGGGGAGAGGGAGGAATCAGCGTTCGGTGTATTCACCGTAGCTCATCAGCCGCTCGTAGCGGCGCTCGAGCAGCGCCTGGGTCGGCCGGTCGATCTGGGCGAGCACCGCCTTTTTCAGACTGGCCTTGAGCGAGCGGGCCATGGCCGGCACGTCGCGATGCGCGCCGCCGCAGGGCTCGGGGATGATCTCGTCGATCAGGCCCAGTTCCTTGAGGCGATCGGCGGTGACGCCCAGCGCCTCGGCCGCCTCGGGCGCTTTCTCGGCGCTCTTGTAGAGAATGGAGGCACAACCTTCCGGGGAGATCACTGAGTAGGTGCTGTACTGCAGCATCATCACGTGGTCGCCGACGCCGATGGCCAGCGCGCCGCCCGAGCCGCCCTCGCCGATCACCGTGACCACGATCGGCGTCTCGAGATCGGCCATCACGTAGAGGTTGCGGGCGATCGCCTCGCTCTGGCCGCGCGCCTCGGCGTCGATGCCCGGGTAAGCGCCCGGGGTGTCGATGAAGGTGAGAACCGGCAGGCCGAACTTCTCGGCCAGCTCCATCAGGCGCTTGGCCTTGCGGTAACCCTCCGGGCGCGGCATGCCGAAGTTGCGGCGGATCTTTTCCTTGGTGTCCCGCCCCTTCTGCTGGCCGATCACCATCACCGGCAGGCCGTCGAGGCGGGCCATGCCGCCGATGATCGCCGGGTCGTCGCCAAAGGCGCGGTCGCCGTGGAGCTCGCGGAAATCGG
>CAYUAO010000078.1:4686-10078 GCA_964442775.1 uncultured Halothiobacillus sp.
TCGGTGAACACCCGCTCGAGGTAGTCGGTGAGATAGGGACGCTGCGGATGGCGCGCCAGCTGGTTGACCTGCCAGGCGCCGAGGTTGGAGAAGATCGAGCGCGTCAGGTCCGTCGACTTGGTGCGCAGCCGCTCGATCTCCTCGTCGATGTCCAGGCCCTGGTCGTCGTCCATCAGCTGGAGCTCGCGGATCTTCGCCTCGAGTTCGGCGATCGGCTGTTCAAAGTCGAGATAGTTCGGATTCATAGACGCCTGCGGGATATGGGCGGGTGTTGAGTCGTCTCGCGGTCGGCATCGGGGCCGAAATGGCCGTCGCCGACGGCAAGACAGACGCGTATTGTGCCGAAATTGCCGTACCGGCGTAAATCGGGACCGGCCGCGGCCGGCTCGATCCTCACCCGCGTCCCGCGCCGGCCGACGAGTGCGGGTTGTACACCGCGAGGTTGTCGATCAGGCGCACGTCGCCCAGCCGCGCCGCGACCAGCAGGCGTCCGTGCGGGACGAGCCGGGTCTGCTCCTCGAGCCGCTCGTCGTCGCAGTAGACCAGGTAGTCGACCTCGAAGCCCTGCTGGGTCAGCCAGTGACGCGCGCCGGCGAGCGTCGCGGCGACGGTGTGCCCGCCGGCAAGCGATTCGGCCGCGCGCTTGAGGGCGCGGTGCACCGCCGGGGCCTGGCAACGCTGCTGCGAGTCGAGGAAGCGGTTGCGCGAACTGATGGCCAGCCCGTCGGGCTCCCGGTGCGTGGGTTCGATCGCCAGCTCCACCGGCAGGTTGAGGTCGGTGACCAGCCGGCGGATGACGGCCACCTGCTGGGCGTCCTTCTCGCCGAAGACGGCCACGTCGGGCCGCACCAGGTTGACCAGCTTGGTGACCACCGTCGCCACGCCGGTGAAGTGCCCCGGCCGGGCCGCGCCCTCGAGCCGTTCGCCCAGCGGACCGGCGTCGACGCGCACGATATCGTCCTGCCCATGCGGATAGAGCACCGCCTCGGTGGGCAGGAAGACGGCCGCCACCCCGGCGCGTTCTAGCTGCTCGAGATCGCGCTCTTCGGTGCGCGGGTAGCGGGCGAGATCGTCGGCGTCCTCGAACTGCAACGGGTTGACGAACACGCTGACGATCACCGTCTCCGCCCGCCGCGCCGCGTGCTCGATCAGCGCCATGTGGGCGGCGTGGAGGTTGCCCATCGTCGGTACGAAACCCACGGAGCGCGCGTCGAACTCGACCGAGTCGCGCCAGTCGCGCAGGGTCTCGATGTCGCGGATGACCTGCATCAGAAGCTTTCCCCGGCGGTGGGAAAGCGCCGCTCGCGCACCGCCTCGACGTAGGCGGCGAACGCGCCGTGGATCGAGCCGCCCTCGGCGAGAAAATCGCGGACGAAACGTGGCGGCTGCTCGGTCAGGCCGAGCATGTCGTGCATCACCAGCACCTGGCCGTCGGTGTCCGCCCCGGCGCCGATGCCGATCACCGGCACCTCGACGGCCTCGGCCAGTGCCCGACCGAGTTCGCTCGGCACGCATTCGACCACGAGAAGACCGATACCGGCATCCACCAGGGCACGCGCGTCCTCGAGGATGCGCCGTGCACCGGCCGCCTCCCGACCCTGCACCCGGTAGCCGCCGATCTGGCGCACGCGCTGGGGGAGCAGGCCAACGTGTCCGCAGACCGGCACGCCGTTCTCGGTCAGGGCGCGGACGATGTCGGCCTTCGCCGCCCCGCCCTCGAGCTTGACCATGTCGGCACCGGCCTTGCCCATCAACTTGCCGGCGGCGTCCAGCGCCCGCTCGACGGTCGCATCCGAGAGAAACGGCATGTCGGCGATCACGAGCGCGTCTCCCGCGCCGCGACGGACCATCGCGGCGTGGTAGGCGACGTCCTCGACACTGACTCCCAGGGTGTCGCGCTGGCCCTGGACCACCATGCCGAGCGAATCGCCCACCAAAAAGGCGTCGACACCGGCCGCGGCCGCCACGTGCGCGAAGCCCGCCTCGTAGGCGGTCAGCATGGCGATCGGCCTGCCGTCCGCCTTCGCCTGCTGCAATCGGGAAACGGTCATGATGACCTCCGCGTGGGGTTGGGACGGGACGCCCGGCCGCGCCGGGCGCCTCCGGCCGGGCGGGAGAACGTGGTCTGGTCGGCGCGGCGCTGCCAGCGCATTGCCCGCAGGAACCGCAGGGGATGGTCGGCCACCGCGTCCAGCCACCCGGCCAGCGCGGTGCCGTCCGGGAGGCGCGCGTCCGGGCGGATTTCCAGCCACGGGGCGAGCACGAAGTGACGGCGGGCGATTTCCGGATGCGGCACGGTCAGTTCGTCCGTCTCGATACGGCGATCACCGAAGGCGAGGATGTCGAGATCCAGCATGCGCTCGCCCCAGTGGCGCGTGTAGGAACGGCCCGCGGCCCGCTCCAGCCCCTTGAGTGCCCGCAGCAGCGCCTGCGGGGCCAGCGCGGTTTCGATCTCGACCACGGCGTTGACGTAATCCGGCTGGTCCTGCGGGCCGATCGGCGGGTTGGCGTAGAGCCCGGACACCGCGCGCACCTCGCACAGCGGCAGGGAGCCGATGGCCTCCACGGCGCGCTCGATCTGGTCGACCGGGTCACCGAGGTTGGCGCCCAGGCCGATGGTCGCGATTTCCCGAACCATCATCTCCCCCGCGGTCAGTTCTTGGCGGGTGCCGACTTGCCGCCGGGCTTGCGCCGGCGGGGACGGCGACGGCGCGGCTTCTTGCCGAAATCCGATGGCTGGAGCGCCTCGATCGGCACCTCGTCGCGGCTGCCGCGTTCCGGGGCATGCCGCCGCCAGAAGGCACAGACCGCCTGATCGACTTCCGCCGTGCGCGAGCGCAGGCAGAGGAAGTCCACGGCCGCGCGGAACCACGGCGCCTCGGTCAGCGCGCGTTGCTCGTCGGTGAGCTTGTCACCCTCCTTGCCGGGCGTCGGGGCATGGCGCTCGAGCTCCGGCTGCAGCGACCAGATCGCCCGGATGATCTCGGCCAGGCGGCGCGGGATCATCAGGCGACGGGCGGCGATGGCGAGCACCTCGTCGGCGGCCAGCACCATCGCGTCCTCGGCCGGCACGCGTTGGTGCATCCACTGGACGCGATGACGACCGAGCATTCGCCAGAACAGGCCCGCGAACAGGAAGGCCGGATTGACCGGCAGGTCCTTGGCGACCCGCTCGTCGGTGGCCTCGAGCACCGGCTCGATCAGCACCCAGTCGCTGGCCGGATCGTTGGGCTCGATCCAGGTCGCGAGGTTGTCGAACAGGTACTCGAGCAGGCCGAGGCGCTTGAGTTCGAGCACGGTCTGGCGCCCCGCCCCGCCCTGGAGGAGCTTGACGGTCTCGTCGAACAGGCGCGCCGGGGAGATGTCGGCGAGCGTCTCGCGGCAGTGCGCGATAGCCTGCTCGCTGTCGGGCGTGAGGTGGAAGCCGAGCTTGGCGGCGAAGCGGGCGGCGCGCAGCATGCGCACCGGGTCCTCGCGGTAGCGCGACTCGGGCTCACCGATCACGCGCAGCCGACCGCTGTGGATGTCGGTCAGCCCCTCGACATAGTCGATCAGCTCGCCCGAGGCGAAGTCGAGGTAGAGGGCGTTGCAGGAGAAATCGCGCCGCCAGACGTCCTCGTCGATGCTGCCGAAGACGTTGTCGCGGGTGATCATGCCGCCGTCGGCGCGCTTGATCTCGCCGACATCGCCGCCGCGGAAGGTGGTCACCTCGATCAGCTCGTCGCGGAACACCACGTGCACGATCTTGAAGCGCCGGCCGATGATCCGCGCGCGCTTGAACAGGCGCTTGACCTCTTCCGGGCGGGCGTCGGTGACCACGTCGAAGTCCTTGGGGCTGCGCCCGCGCAACAGGTCGCGGACGCAGCCGCCGACGGCGTAGGCCTCGTAGCCGGCCTCGTGCAGCTTTTCCAGGACGAAGCGGGCGTTCTCGCTCAGGTCCGCCAGGGAAATGCCATGGGTTTCAGCGGGTATTCGGGTCTGGGTTGGAGTCACGTTGTCTGACAAAACGGTCTGCCGTTGTTCGCCGTGGCCGGCATCAACCCCGTTCGGGCGCTGTGCGGGCCGGTCGCGTCAATCGGATGCGCCGGCGGGCCACGAGTGAATTACGGAACCCCTGTACGGATTGCAGCGCCGCGCCGGTCGAGCCGGGGGGAGATGCCATTCGTGCAGAGGCTCCTTGAAAGAAAGCCGAAGTCTATCACTATGGGCCTCGTCGCGTGATTCACCCGCGCCCCCGGCCGGGCTCTCCCACGCGCACCCGCGTGTTGGAAACACGAGCCGTGCCCGGGAAAGCCCGTACTGTCGCGGATTTGGAGGCACGCTGCGGCCATCGGTGGGGAATTTCTATGCTAGGATTTCAGGCTGATTGCGCCCGTTGGTCGACGGTCGCAGGCCCCACTTCACCCGCATAAGGACGGTGTTCGTGAACGCGATCGAACTCTTGGCCGCAGTCGTCTTGCTGCCGTTTCTCGCCGCCCCGCTCGCGGCCTGGAGCGCCCGGTTCAACCGTTTTGCGGCCGCGTGGGTGGCCGGTGGCACCACCGCCCTGTTGCTGGCGCTCTTCGTCTGGATCTGCTTCGTTCAGGGCGACGCGATGCCGGTGGCCACCTCGCACGCCTGGATCGAATCGGCCGGGCTGTCATTCGGCTTCCGCCTCGACGGCCTGTCGTTGCTGTTCGCCGGCCTGATCCTGGTGATCGGCCTGCTGATCGTCGTCTACGCGCGCTACTACCTCTCACCCAAGGACTGCATGGGGCGTTTCTTCGCCTACATGATGATGTTCATGGGCGCGATGCTGGGCGTGGTGCTCTCCGAGAACATGATCAACCTGGTCATCTTCTGGGAGCTGACCTCGCTGACCTCCTTCCTCCTGATCAGCTACTGGCAGCACCGCAACGAGGCCCGCTACGGCGCCCGCCTGTCGCTGGCGATCACCGGCGCCGGCGGGCTGGCGCTGCTCGGCGGCGTGCTGATCCTCGGCCACATCGTCGGCTCCTACGAGCTGACCGACGTGCTGGCCAACGGCGAGCTGATCAAGAACCACGAACTCTACGCCCCGGCGCTGATCCTGATCCTGCTGGGCGTGTTCACGAAGTCCGCCCAGTTCCCGTTCCACTTCTGGCTGCCCAACGCCATGGCCGCGCCCACCCCGGTGTCGGCCTACCTGCACTCGGCGACGATGGTCAAGGCCGGCATCTTCCTGCTGGCGCGCTTCTTCCCGGCCCTGGCCGGCACGGAGCTGTGGGTGATCATCGTCTCCACCGCCGGCCTGATCACCTTCCTGCTGGGCGCCTACACCGCCCTGTTCCGGCACGATTTGAAGGGGCTGCTGGCCTACTCGACCATCAGCCACCTGGGGCTGATCACGCTGCTGTTTGGCCTCGGCACCCCG
>CAYUAO010000079.1:0-10030 GCA_964442775.1 uncultured Halothiobacillus sp.
ACGTCATCTCGCAGGACAACGTCACCGTGCGGGTCAACGCGGTGCTCTACTTCCGCGTGGTCGACGCCGAGCGGGCCGTAATCCAGGTGGAGAACTACAACCAGGCCACCAGTCAGCTCGCGCAGACCACGCTGCGTTCCGTGCTCGGCAAGCACGAACTCGACGAGATGCTCTCCGAGCGCGACAAGCTCAACAACGACATCCAGGGCATTCTTGACGAGCAGACCGACGCCTGGGGCATCAAGGTGGCCAACGTCGAGATCAAGCATGTCGACCTCGACGAATCCATGATCCGGGCAATCGCCCGTCAGGCCGAGGCCGAGCGCGAGCGCCGCGCCAAGGTCATCCACGCCGAGGGCGAACTGCAGGCGGCCGAGAAGCTCGTCCAGGCCGCCGACATGATGAAGGAAAGCCCGGCCGCCCTGCAGCTGCGCTACCTGCAGACGATGGGCGACATGGCCACCAACGGCAAGACCAGCTCCGTGTTCTTCCCCTTGCCGCTGGAACTGACCGGCGCCTTCAAGGACTTCGCCCGCCAGTTCGGATCGGCCGCGGACAAGGACTAGCCGGTTGCCGGCACGGGCGCGGGCTCTCGAAAAGTCGGTCCTCTCCCGTCGGGGCGCGTCGGAAAGCGACCCGGGAGGTACACGGTCTTCGTTCTGCCCCTTGCCCGGCTCGGTTCGACGTGCTGTCTCGGCCACTTGCGCGCTCCCCGCGCCCGCGGGGCTGAACCGCTCGAGGGTCTCGGTCGGAAGGGCGCTCTAGCTGTGATCTCTCAATAGGCTGTTCATGTGGCGCTTACCCCGAAGACCGGGTCAGGCCGCCGACTTGTGGCCTGCAAATGGTTTCGTCGCTGTCGGGAAGCGGGCCGGGAGGGGCTGCAGGATGATTTCTGGCGTGCTCGACGCAGCAACCGTTCGCACGAAGGCTCCGATCGGTCTGGCACCCGCCTGAATTACTGGCCACACCCGCTACAACCAGTATCCGCCGCCCAGCGGGCTCGGTTGGAATCCGCCTCTCGGTCCACTGGATGAGCCCTGAAACAACCTCATGGCTTTGCTGCAGCCAGTGACTCGGCCCGGTCGAGGATGTGGCGATACCGGCGTCCCAGTCGGATGAGGGCGGCCATCCACAGCAGACAGATGGCGACGACCACCCAGGCGAGTTGCGCGGCCGCCAGTGACCACGGCAACCACTGGGTCAGCAGCAGGATCAGCAGCGAGCCGGCCACCTTGAACAGCCGATAACCGAGCATGTCGATCCAGGCCTTGGCCCGGAACATCAGCAACGGCTCGATGGGTACGTACAGGAGTTCCTTGGAGGCTCGGTTGATCGAGTAGGACAGGCCGCGGTCGGCGATCTTGAGAAACGCCCCGGCCTGCAGGGTGGCCTGCGACAGATACACGAAACTGCCGACCACGACCGCGATCGGCTGGGCGAACAGGCCGCCGAGTACCCCCAGCCATCGATGCACCAGCGGCGTGATCAGCAGGTTGATGCCGATCGCCACCGCGCTGAGTACGCCGAAGAACGCGCCCAGGTACGCCGTGCGCGCGTCGCGCTCGGTGACGGTCGCCTCGACGACCTTCATGAACTGGTATTCGATGATCGGCTCGGCGATCTGTGCGAGCAGCAGGATCCCCGCGACCAGCAACAGGTAGGGGTGACGCAGGATGGCCCGCCAGTCGCCGGTCGAGGGGGCGACGTGATTGACCACACCTGATTTCTCGCGATAGAGGCCGCTGCGGCCCATCAGCAGGGTCAGGCCGACGATCAGTCCGATGATGACGGCGGCAATCGGTAGCAGGTCCATGGTTTCCAGGCCGGCCTGGCGTATCCACGCACTGGAGGCCATGCCACCGGCGACGCCGCCAACCAGCCCGCCGGTGGCGATGAACCCGTACCAGCGCTTGCCCTCGCGGGTGGAGAAGATCGTGTTGGTCAGGCTCCAGAACTGTTCGACCAGGATCACGCTGACCATGTCGACGAATACGTAAAAGGCGAACGCCCCGGCGAAACCGCTGCCGTCGAGAAACGGGTAGAACCCCAGCAGTACCGTGATCACCAGCGTGCAGGTGCCCAGGACCACGTGGATGCGGGAATAGCGTGCGATCAGGCGGTGATACAAGCCGATGGTCAGGGCAAGGGCCGTTGCCGTGGCAATCCAGACGTAGGGGAGGGCGTCGGCACCCAGTGCGGTCAGGAACAGCGAACGGCTCGCCGGCTTGAGGTGATAGACCGCGGCGATGATCAGGAAGAAGTTCGTGAACAGCAGAACGCGACGGAGCAGCCATGGACGGCTTGAACCGTCACCCGCCGGATCTGGGTCTTCGGCTCCGGGGCCCCCGGGTTCAGGGTTTTTTGATCGTGTCAGCAGGTTCACGTGCTTCCTTTGACCGGACTATCTCCATGACTTTACGGCATTAATGCGGTATTGTTCCGGGCAATTTCGTTTTCCATCCGGATCTGCCGGATCAGGGGGTGCCCATGTGGCGACAGTTGGCGTTGGTTTTTCTTTTCTGGTCGGTCGGGCCGGGCCTCGTGCAGGCCGCCCTGCCGGCGGATGCCGTCGCGCTGCGTGAGGCCACCGATCCGGCCCTGCAGGCCCAACTGGAAGCGCGTCTGGACGCCCTGCAGCTGGGCGGATCGGTCGAGGCCGGCCAGTTGTCGGTCGCGCTGGTGGACGTCACCGATCCGGATCAGCCCCGGCTGGCCGAGGTCAATGGCGATGCCATGCTCTACGCGGCCAGCCTGCCCAAGATCGCGATCCTGCTCGCCGCCTTCCAGCGGGTCGACGAGGGCGAGCTGACGCTCGATGACGAGACGCGCGACCTGATGACCCGCATGATCCGCAACTCGTCGAACGGCGCGGCCACCGCCATGATCCGCAAGGTAGGGCGGGACTACATCAACGAGCTGTTGCGTTCGCCACGCTACCGTCTCTACGACGAGTCGCTCAACGGCGGCCTGTGGGTCGGCAAGGAATACGGTCGGGGTTCGGCCTATCAGCGCGACCCGATGCACCATCTCTCCCACGGGGCAACGGCCTTCCAGGTCGCCCGCTTCTACTACCTGCTCGAGACCGGCCAACTGGTCTCGTCGGAATCCTCCCGCGAGATGAAGCGCATCCTCGGTGAACCCGCCATTTCGCACAAGTTCGTCGGTGGCCTGCTCGACGCGGTGCCCGAGGCGCAGATCTACCGAAAGTCCGGCTCCTGGCGCGACTGGCACGCCGACAGCGCGATCGTCGAGCACGACGGGCGCACCTACATCGCCGTCGGGCTGGCGCAGAACCCCAGCGGCGGCGAGTGGCTCAAGCGCCTGATCGTCGAACTCGACGGGTTGATCATGGACGCGCCGATTCGAACGGCTGGACTCGAATCGGTTTCGGCACGCTGAGCGATCATTCCTCCCTGGCCTCCATCAAGCGGTGCAGACGGGTGGCGAAACTCTGGTGCGCCACCGCCGAGTTCTTGTTGAGCACGTTGGAGGTCATCGTCACCAGGTAGACCTGTTCCGGGTCGCCGGCCGGGTGCTCGACGATCGCCACCGAATGCATGTAGTTGTAGACATTGCCGCGGTACTTGCCGCAGTCCGGGTTCTTTTCCCGGTCGCACTTGTAGAGCGACCCGGACTTGAAATAGACGGCCGCGTCTTGCAACGCCGGTGACGAGGCATAGCGAATGCGCCGCTGGGTCATGTACAGCAGGCGCTTGAGTTCCCGGCTCGACCACGCGTCGACCAGTTCCCCCTTCTCCATCTTGACCAGCAGGCGCATCAGCTCGCGGGTGGTGCCCAGGCTGTTGGTGCCGGAGACCCGTTGCTTGCCACCGCTGGTGAAGAAGGCCCCCTGGCGTAACTGGTCGGTGTCCAGGCCGTTGCGGGCGATGGGCTCGACCAGGGCCTCGAGCAGGATGTCGTGCCGCTCGGCGGGAGGCCGGTCGAACAGCTCGGCCTCCCGCTCCGGCGCCACCGGATAGTCGTCGCCGAAGTGGTGCAGCAGCATGAGCTGTTTCATCACCGCGCTCGCCGCCGCATTCGAACTGGCCGACATGGTCCAGTCGAGGTAGGTCCAGAGATTGGCGGTGTCGCCCGCGCGCAGCGGGCGGCGCTTGAAACGCCGGTTCTCCCCGTCCCAGAAGGGCACCGTGTGACTGTCCCACTGGATGAATTCATCCGAGGTGACCTGCGTCTCGCGCAGCAGTCGCTGCCGGGCCTCGATGTCGTCGGGGTAGCGGTCGGCGATCGCCTGGAGCAACGCGGTGACCAGCATGATCTTGCCGACGCTGCCGGGCGTGCGGCGGGTCAGGCCGTTGTGGTCGGCGTAGCGGGGCCGATCCGGATCGCTGATGTCGAGCACGCTGACGCTGTACCGCGACGCCTGGGGGCCCAGCAGGTCGACGATACGACGCCTCAGGTCGGAGTCGGTATCGGGCAATTCGAAGTCCGGCCGGTCGTCCAGGCGCAGGCGGATCTGCTCGCTGTCGAGCAACGCCCCCGGCGGCACCCGGTTGCCGCCGATTTCCCCCTGATTCGCCAGCCGGTAGCCCTCCAGGCGTTCGATGCCGGTCTCTTCGGCGGCGTCCAGAGGGTAGGCGGGCAGGGCCGCGGGAAGCAGCAAGCCGATCACGCCCGTCAGTGCCATGCACAGCACCGGGCCGATTGCCGGGCGGGGAGGGGCGTGTCGCGTAACGGTGCTCATGATTCGAGCTTAGGACAATCCGAGGAAAAGGGGGGTGATCAGCCTATCGATCGGGTGGTCGCGAGAGGTCGACGGCCGGGGCATCGGTGTCACGCAGCGGGCGATCCAGTGAGATCAGGTATTCGTTGGCCCGGGCACGGCGACTTTCCACCAGCGGGCGGATCTGGAACAGGGCGAGTCGATCGTCGACAAAGCCGAACTCGATGTCGGCCACCGGCCGGTCGCCCGCCTCGTCGACCGGCAGCAGGTCCCTGTCTTCGACGTCGTCGGCCAGGTCGCGCAGTCGGTCGATGTTCGCCGTCGAGAGGAGGGTGGCCGGCCCATCGGCGGCGATCCGCTCGACGCCGCCCCCGGCTCGCGCGGTCACCCGGGTGGGGGCCGTGGCCTGACCGAGCAGCCGCACGGCGCCGCTCTCCCGGTTGACACGCAACTCCTCGGCCGCCTGCCCGTCGACCGCGCCGCCCAGTCCCTCGCTGGTCGCGATGCTCAGCCACTGGCGGTCGCCGGTATCCAGGTCGGCGGTGACCAGCACGCCCGACTTGTCCACCGGTACCGTCGCCTGCAGCAACACCGCCGGATAGACGTGTTGCGGGTCGTCCATGCGGGCCTGGCGCCAGGCGTACGCGCGCTGGGTGAATGGTGAGGCCCACACCTCGCGAATGGCATCGATGATGGCCTCGAAGCCGACCACGTTGGCCACGGTGCGATTGAGCCCCGCGCCGGTGAAGCCCGGCAGGTCCTCGACGTTGGTGTCGCTGCGCACGAACACGCCGGCGGTGTCGGTCGACCCGAAGGTCTCGGTCAGCCGCTCGCGCAATCGCTCGCGAAAACCGTCCGGCAATTCGGCTGTCGCGATCCAGTCCCGCATTCGGGCCAGCGTCTCGGTCGTGGCCTTGGTGCGGGCCTGGGCATCATCGATGCGGCCCAGGCGCTCGTACTCCCGCTCGAGCCACTCGAAGGCCGCCGGGCCGCCGGGGCGGATCGGGCGATCCATCAGTTCACGGAAGACGCCGAACGGTATTGCCAGCCCGGCACTCACCTGTTCGGGGTAGTGGTGCGCGAGCTCGCCCAGGTTGGCCGCCTTGGGGCCGACCTGGCGACCGGAGTCGTCTGCCCGCAACCCGTGGAGTCCGCGCAGGGCGTGGTCGTCCAGGTCGAGCTTGTTCAAGTCCGCCTCGATCCGCTGCTCCGGCTCGCCTTCCCCCCGGTCGATGATCTCCTGCCACCTCGGGCCGTCGGCGGACAGCTCGACGCGCCCGCCCGGACTCACCGCGAGCACGACCCGCTCGCCGACATGGTCCCCGATTCGATCGAGCAGTGGCTGGTCGACCACCACGTTGGGAATGCCCAGATTGCGGGCCAGTAGCTGGACGTGCGAGAGCGAGTTGCCTGCCCCGCGAGTCAGGATGCCGGCCACCGGTGGAAGCGAGGCGGTGGTCTCGGGGAGCAGGTAGATGCCGTCGGGGTCGAATGACTCGCCGTCTGCCGGTGCGGTGCGCAGTACGCCACGGCTCAAGCCGGGGTTCAGCGGTCGCAGTCCGGTGGCCAGGGGCTCGCCGAACAGTCGGTGGCGCGTCCCGGTCGCGTGGGCGGCGTCGTTGCGCAGTCCGTCGAGCAGGCGGCTGTAGAACAGCAACGGGCTGTCACGCAGCCGGTCGGGGATGAAGTGCCCGACCTGCGGGGTCAGGTCCGCCCAGCGGTCGATGGCAAGATCGAAATGAAACCCCAGCGCTCGCTGCGCCCAGCCGGGTGTGTGTGCCAGGTAGGCCAGTTCGGTGGCATAGCGAGACGCCGCCACGGACGGGGCGTCGAGGAGCCTGTCGACGGACGCCGAGAGGTGTCGCCATTGCCGGGCGGACAGCAGGCCGGTTCCGTACAGGCCTTGGCCCAGGGCGCGTAACCAGGTCAACTGGTCGCGGCGGCTGGCCGGCTCGCTCTCGTTGCGTTCGAACAGGTGGCTGGCCACCGCGAAGGCTTCCTGCTCCAGGGCCAGGCTGGCCTGCAGCAGGCGCAGCCTGTTTTCCGGCGAACCGCTGGGCGCCTCGATGCGCTCGCGGACCTGGTGGGCGAGCTGTCCGGTCGTGGTCAGCCGATCGGCAAGCGTCTGGCTCTGCTCGAGGCGGTCGGCCGCGTCGAGCAGAGAGCGGCGCAGTTCCCCGTCCGGGCTGCGACCGCCCAGTGCCCTCAGGCGATCCACGGCGGCCTGGGGGGCATAAAGGGCGTCGAGTGCCCGACCCAGCTTCTGCAGTGGCTGGTCGAGGCTCGGGTCGTCGTTCTGTCGGGCGAATTCGGCAACCCGCTCGATGTCGCCGGCATCCGGCATGCCATGCAGCTTGATGCGCAGGTCCTGAAAGTCGGGGGCGGCCTCGGCGATCTCGATGGCGAGATCCCGTGCCCGGCTGGCCGCCGGGTGGTCGCCATCGACCGGCAACAGGCGGGTCGCCTCGCGCAGCAGCAGGAAGCGGTCCGGGGCTTGCCACCAGGGATCCCCGACCAGGGCAAGCATCAGGGCGCGTGACTGTCGTTCCTCGTCCTCGACCTGGATCGCCCCGCGGTAGTAGCGTGCGCGGCGAAAGACCCAGCCGTCATCGGCCCGGACCAGGAAGCGTTCGATCAGGATCTGGCGCAGTTCCTGGTGCTGCCCGTCTGCGCCGAGGTGATCGGCGGGTTCGAGTTCGGCGAGCACGGTGGCCAGCGGGTATCCCCGGTCGCGGATGGTCTTGGTACGCTCGTTCCATTCACCGTGCTGGATGCCGCCGCCGTGATCGCGGCAGGCATACGGTTCCGGTGGCAGGACGGCCCCGTCCTCGCAGAACCAGCGAATTCGCTCGAACGGCCCGCGCGGGGCGGCCTTCATCGCCTTGATCCATTCGCGCATCTGCTCGGTGGTGGGCGGTGAGGCGTCATCGGCCATGGCCGGCTTGCCCGCCATCGCCGGGCCGAGCAGCAGGAATGCCGCGGCAATCAGCACGACAACTCGCGACGGGCGCGCGTTCCGTGACAGGTGAGCGAACAGGCCGAACATGGCTGACAGAGGCCTCTCCGTTGCCGAGTGGGGTGGCGACTTGCCAGACGAGTCTAGTCGGATTGCCGGCGCTCGACGCCAAGGCCTGACCGAAGCGTGACCGGGAACGACCAGACCCGGGAGACGGTGGCCCGGTTCTCCCGGCAAGCTGCGGACCCTTGCCCGGCGTGAGCCGACGTCCTATCTTGGCTGCTTGAAAGCAAGGGAATGCAGGGCATGGACCGGCTCGATCGATTGTTTCACCTCTACCAGTTGCTGCGCGACCGGCGCGGCCCCGTGCCCGGCGACGAGATCATGGGCCGCCTGGAGTGCAGCCAGGCCACGCTCAGTCGCGACATCGCCTTCCTGCGCGACATGCTCGGCGCGCCCATCGAGACGGTTCGCGAACGCGGCTATCGTCTCGACGCCGCTCAGGGCTTCGAACTGCCCGGCCTGTGGTTCTCCGCCGACGAACTCCGCGCCTTGCTCACCGTTCAGGCCCTGTTGCGCGAGCTGGGCGAAGGCCTGCTCGACGAGCACATCCGCCCGCTCGGCGAACAGGTCGACCAGCTCCTCCGGCGCGCCGCCAGCCGCGTCGACCCCGGCGAGATCGCCCGCCGGCTGCACTTCCAGCCCGTCTTTCGCCGTGAGACCGTCGCCACGCCCGTGTTCACCACCGTCGCCGGCGCCACCCTCGAACGCCGCCGGCTGCGCCTGCACTACCACGCCCGCGGCAACGATCGCCGCGGTCGCCGCGACGTCTCCCCGCAACGCCTGACCCACTACCGCGACAACTGGTACCTCGACGCCTGGTGCCACCACCGCGACGCCCTGCGGCGCTTCTCCCTCGACCGCATCCAGCGTGCCGAACGCCTGGCCGAACCGGCCGACGATTGCCCCGCGGATGGCCTCAGGCAACTCGACCGCGGCTTCGGCATCTTCGCCGGCGACGAGATCGCCCATGCCGACCTGCGCTTCACCCCCGAACGCGCCCGCTGGGTGGCCGGCGAAACCTGGCATCCCGAACAACGGGGGCGTTTCGAGCCCGACGGCGGCTATCGCCTGACCTTTCCCTTCGACGACCCGCGCGAACTCGTCGGCGACATCCTCCGCCACGGCGCGGACGTGGAGGTGCTTGGCCCGCCCGACCTGCGCGTCCGGGTCCACGACGAAATCGGTCGGATGGCATCGAAAATCTCAGGATCTGAGAAACAGCCGCCTTATCGTGTTGCCGAGCCACCCGAGAAGCCGGGGCCCACTGACAGGGAGGACAGAACATGAACCGCCGCCGCTTTCTCGCCGGCCTGCTGGCCGCCACGGGCCTAGTTGCCGGCAGCGCCCGTGCCCGACCGGCACGACGCCTGACCATCCAGGAATCCGCCGTCGCCGGCTTCCAGTACCACGAGGGGCCGGTCCTCATCGACCGGCTCGCCCCGGGCCAGCCGATCGAACTGGTGCGGGAAGCCGACAACCGCTTCGACGCCCGCGCCGTGCGCCTCGACTGGCACGGCCACAAGATCGGCTACCTGCCGCGCAACGAGAACGCCGCCGTTGCCCAGATGCTCGACCGCGGCGAGAGGCTCACGGCCACCATCAGCCAGCGTCAGGCCAGAGCGAATCCCTGGGAGCGCCTGGCGGTGCGGGTGGAGTGCACGGTTTGAAACCGCCGCGCATGAGTCGAGTGTCGGGAAGCTGGATCGGTTTTTATGGCAGCGTCAAGGGCGTTGCAGAACGGGATTGCAAGCGAAGGAGAGATCACAGATGAGCTATGACGAGCTCTTCGCCCGGTCACTGGAAGGAGTGACACCCTATCCGTACCAGCGAAGACTGGCGGAGCAGGATTGGCCCGAGGTGGTGGACATCCCCACCGGCCTGGGAAAGACCGCCGCCATCAGTCTGGCATGGCTGTACAAGCGCGGCTGGCGGGCCGATGGTGAGCACGAGCTACCCGATGACAGGACGCCCAGGCGGTTGATCTGGTGTCTGCCCATGCGGGTGCTCGTCGAGCAGACTGAGTCCAATATCCGGGGCTGGCTCGAGAGCCTCGGGCTTCTCGGTGAAGCGGGCGAGGTGGGTCGTGTTGCCGTGCATACGCTCATGGGCGGCGAGCCGGACTTGCAACAGGCGACATGGGCGGCGCACCCCGAGCAGGATGCCATCCTGATCGGCACCCAGGACATGTTGCTTTCCCGGGCCCTGATGCGGGGCTACGGCATGAGTCGCTACCAGTGGCCCGTCCATTTCTCCCTGCTGCACAACGATGCGCTCTGGGTATTCGACGAGGTGCAGCTCATGGGGCCGGCATTGGCGACCACGACCCAGCT
>CAYUAO010000080.1:0-1762 GCA_964442775.1 uncultured Halothiobacillus sp.
CGCCTCAAGGCGTCGATCCGCGAACTGGGCATGCCCAACGGCGAGTTCGAGGTCCGGCTGACGCAGCCGGAGACCCTGGCCGAGCGCCGCGGCGAGCGCGGCATCGACGAGGTGGTGTTCCTGATCAGCGCCAACCGCGGCCAGCCGGTCGCGCCGCTCGACCAGATCGCCTCCGGCGGCGAACTGGCCCGCGTGAGCCTGGCACTCAAGACACTGACCGCCGGCGACGACCCGGTGGGCACCTTCATCTTCGACGAGGTCGACACCGGCATCGGTGGTGCCACCGCGGCGATCGTCGGGGCACACCTGCGCGCGCTGGGCGACTCGCGCCAGGTGCTGTGCGTCACCCACCTGCCGCAGGTCGCCGCCCACGGTCACCACCAGGCGCGCATCGAGAAGGACGAGCAGGCCGACTCCACCCGCACCTGGGTGCGCGCCCTCGACGAGGACCAACGGGTCGAGGAACTGGCCCGCATGCTCGGCGGACGCCAGGTCACCGAACAGACCCGCGCCCACGCGCGCGAGCTGCTGACTCACTCGGCCTGACCAATCCCGGGCGCGCCAATGCAAGACGCCCACCCGGGTCTCCCCGGACGGGCGTCGGAACCCCGGCGTTGCGGCTCGCCTATCGCTTGCCGGTCGCCTTGCGGCTGATGCCGTAGATCACCAGCGAGTAGTCGGTCAGATCGAAGTCGAACTCGTCGGCGATCTTGGCGATACGCTCCTGGATGATCGGGTCGTGGAACTCCTCGACCTGGCCCGTCTTCACGCAGACCAGGTGGTCGTGGTCGCCCTTGGAGATCAGCTCGAACACGGCTTTGCCGCCCTCGAACTGGTGCCGCTTGAGGATGTCGGCGGTCTCGAACTGGGTCAACACGCGATAGACGGTCGCCAGCCCGATCTCCTCGCCGCGGGCGAGCAGTTCCTTGTACACGTCCTCTGCACTCATGTGCCAGTCGGGGTTCGACTCGATGATTTCGAGGATCTTCACCCGTGGCAAGGTCACCTTGAGGCCGGCCTTCTTGAGTTCACTGGCTTCCAAAATATCTACCCTCGATTGGATGTGCTCACCGGATTGTAACCGAAGATGCCGCCGGGACCGGAACGTCTTGCACGCACCGGGCGCAGACGGCCCCGCCGGCTGGCATCGCCTGCCGGGCAAGCCCGGCGCGAATCGGACAGCACTCCGCCCCGGGGTGTATCCGATTCGTGCAGAGCCTGCCTATACGGCGTATCATTGGCGGGCCGTCGAATGCCCATCCAGACCATACAGGAACAGGTTTTTCAGGATCATGCAGCGCCCACTTCTCACGCTACCGCTCGTCGCCACCCTGCTCGCCGGCTGCTCGTCGGTCTACGTTCCCAGCTTCATCCAGGTCTACGAGCCGGACATCCAGCAGGGCAACATCCTCGAGGAGGAACAGATCGAGCGCCTGAACGAGGGCATGCCGCAGTCCCAGGTGCGTTCGATCCTCGGCACGCCGAGCCTCAACGACATCTTCCACCGGGGCGAGCGCGACACCTACATCTACTACGACAAGCGCAGCAAGCAGGAGGCGTTCCGCCACACACTCGTGGTCGACTACGACTCATCCGGCCGCGTCGAGGCGATCCGGCGCGACGGCATGGACCTGGCCGAGGCACCGTCGATGAACAGCGCCGAGATCCCCGACGAAGCATCGCCGAGCACCGCGCCGACATCCCCCGCCGGGGGTACCGGCCAGGGTGGACAACAACCGCAACCCACGCCGCAGGAGCAGCA
>CAYUAO010000080.1:1862-10007 GCA_964442775.1 uncultured Halothiobacillus sp.
CCGCAGGAGCAGCAGCCGACACCCCAGCAGGGTCAGCCGCAACCGACCCAGAACTCGCTCTGAGCCAGTCCGGCGGGTCACGGCCCGCGCCACCGAGGGTGCCGTTGCGACCGGCGTGAGGGAAGGTCTGTACGAGGCTACTCCGCCGGTCTTTTCGTGCCCGCGGCCGCCTCTTCTCGCCGCGCCGACTTCGTCCCGGACGCCGCGTCGTCCTCGCGACGCGCCCCCGCACCCGCCTTCCGGTTCTCGGGCCCGATCTTCCCGCCTCCCTCCTTTTGAGCGCGCTGGCGGCGAGCGGCCTTGGGGTCGGCGATCAGCGGGCGGTAGATCTCGACCCGGTCCCATTCGCGCAGGGTCTGCGAGAGCGGGGCGACCTTGCCGAACACGCCGATCTTCTGCCTCGACAGATCGATCTCGGGAAAGCGTTCCAGGACGCCGCTCGAGCGGACCGCCTCCTCGGCGGTCGTCCCCTCGGCGACGTCCACCTCCAGGATCACCTGGACGTCCGGGCGCGCGTAGGCCACCTCGACCTTCACGCTCCCTCCCCTCCATCGCGCGGATAGACCTGGAAGGCCCGCTTGCGGAACGCGCCTACCAGATTCTTGACGATCTCGCGGAACACCGGCCCGATGGCGCGCTCCAGCAACCGGTTGGCAAACTCGAACCGCATGTCCAGGGTGACCCGCGACCCGCCATCGGGAAGGTCCTCGAAGCACCAGAACCCGTCCAGGTGGCGGAATGGCCCCTCGACCAGGCTCACGACGATCTTCGAGCCCGGCTCGTTGTGATTGCGCGTGACGAAGGTCTTGCGTATCGCACCCTTCCTCAACGTGATGCTCGCCTCGATCTCGTCCCCGGACACCTCCAGGAGGCGCGTCTTCTCGCACCAGGGAAGGAACTCGGGGTAGGCCTCGATGTCGTTGACCAGCGCATACATCTGCAGCGCGGTAAATGGCACGTCGACCTGTCTCTCGATGGTGGTACTCATGCGGAAACGAAAACACCTTGCCTGTGGGCGACCACGTCGCCCGGGGCGCGCAGTCGATTCGGAGGGCGAAGTCTAGCAGAGCGGGCGCCCGCCCTCGCTCAACCGAACAGGCCCAGGCCGTTGAGGAACACCACCACGACGCCGGTGGGGGCGACCACGGCGGCGAGCCACCACCAGAGCCGATAGCGCCAGCCGGACAGTCCGAGTTCGTCGGCCGAGTCGGCGCGCGGCATCCGCCAGGCGGCGAAGATCGCGATCAGCATGCCGCCGGCCGGCAACAGGATGTTGGCGGTGGTGAATTCCAGCAGATCGAAGGCGGTCTTGCCGAAGAGTGTCACCTCGCCCAGCAGGTTGAACGACAGGGCGGCCAGCACCCCCAGCGACCAGGTCGCCACACCCACGGCGATCGCCGAATGCAGCCTAGGAACGCCGAATCGCTCCCAGAGATAGGAGACCGCCGGCTCGACCAGCGAGATGGCCGAGGTCCAGGCGGCGATCGACACCAGCACGAACAGCACGAGCGCCAGTCCGTAGCCCCATTCCATGTTGCCCAGCGCCAGCGGCAGGGTCTGGAAGATCAGGCCCGCGCCCTCCTGCGGGCTCAGCCCGTTGGAGAACACGATCGGGAAGATCACCATCCCGGCGAGCAGCGCGATGCCGGTGTCCAGCACGATGATCCACAGCCCGGCCTTCACGATCGAGGCGTCGCCCGGCATGTAGGAGCCGTAGACCATGATCGCGCCCATGCCGAGACTCAGGGTGAAGAAGGCATGCCCCAGCGCCACCAGCACCGTCTCGCCGGTCACCCGGGAGAAGTCGGGGACGAACATGAAATCCATCGCCTGCGAGAAGCCGCTGGTGCCGATGTTGTAACCGAACAGCAAGACCAGGATCACGATCAGCAGCGGCATCATGATGCGGGTGGCCAGTTCCAGCCCCCCGCGCACGCCACGGGCGACCACCGCCACCGTCATCGTCATGGCCACGGTATGCCAGAACAGCACGGTTCCGGGATTGGAGACCAGGTCGTTGAACAGTCCCTTGACCGTCTCCTGGTCGGCGCCGATGAAGGCGCCATCCGCGGCCTTATCCACGTAGGACAGCGCCCAGCCCATCACCACCGAGTAGAAGCTCAGGATGAGGAAACCGGTGAGCACGCCCATCCAGCCGATCACCTGCCAGCCGGGGCTCACCCCCGCCTCGCGAGAGAGCTTCGCCATGCCGGAAATGGGGTTGGAGCGCGCGCGCCGCCCGAGCATCACCTCGCTGATGAGGATCGGCACGCCAACCAGGAGCAGACAGGCCAGATAGATCAGGACGAAGGCGCCACCACCGTTGTCGCCCATGATGTAGGGAAACTTCCAGATATTGCCCAGGCCGACGGCCGAACCGGCCGAGGCCAGGATGAAGGCCAGCCGACCACTCCACTCGGGGTGGTTCTCGAGATGCTGTGCGGACACCGGGCTTCCCCTTCGGTTTGGGTGGACGGGGCTCCCCTCCGGGAGCCCGATGGATGAACCGAAAACTACCACCATGCCACCGGCACGGCCAAGCCGCAGGCGGCCGACAGGCACGGAACGGCCGCCTTATCCTGCTAGAATGCGCGCATGAGCAAGAACAGCAAGCCCACCACCAAAGGCCAGTCGACGATCGCGCTGAACAAGAAGGCGAAGTTCGACTTCTTTCTCGGCGATCGCATCGAGGCCGGCCTCGTGCTCGAGGGCTGGGAGGTCAAGGCCCTGCGCGCCGGCAAGGCCCAGATCGCCGACGCGCACGTGATCATCAAGGACGGCGAGGCCTGGCTGCTCGGGGCGGTGATCACCCCCCTCATCCAGGCCTCCAGCCACGTCAAGCCGGACCCCACCCGTACCCGCAAGCTGCTCCTGCACGAACACGAACTGGCGCGGCTGATCGGCCAGGTCGAGCGCAAGGGCTTCACCATCGTGCCCACCGCACTCTACTTCAAGCGCGGCCGCGTCAAGCTCGAGATCGCCCTGGGCGAGGGCAAGAAGGCCCACGACAAGCGCGCGACCATCAAGGACCGCGACTGGCAGCGCGACAAGCAGCGCATCGTCCGTCACACGATGTAGGGCCCCTCCACGAGGTTCGATAGCGTCTCTGCGAGGAACGCCCGTGCGGGGCTGGAGGATTCGCCCGCACTCCGCGTTGCCGTCACTCGACGGACAACGAGTCCGCCTTCGCTCCGACGCCTTGATTGCGAGCGAATCCTCCAGCCAGAAACGCCACCGAACCCCGCGCAGGGGCCCTGCGTCATCAAGCAGCACTCCACCAAACCTTAACCGGCCTCGATCAGCACCTCTCGCACGAAAGGGATGGTCAGGCGGCGCTTGGCGATCATCGACTCGCGGTCCAGTCGGTCGAGCGCGTCGAGCAGCGTGCCGACATCGCGCGGCAGGTGCGCGAGCATCCACTGGGCCGTACCGTGCGGCATCTCCAGCCCGCGCGCCTGGGCCCGGGCGCGCAGCAGCTCGATCTTCTCGCCGTCTCCCGGCAGGTGGACGGCCATCACCGCCCCCCAGGTCAGGCGCGAGGCGAGGTCCGCCAGCTTGACCGGCAGGTCGCCGGGCGGATGCGAGGCCGTCAACAAGAGCGGCACGCCGGCCTCGCGCGCCCGGTTGATCAGGTCGAACAGCATGAACTCGCCCTCAGCCTGGCCGATCACGGCATCGACGTCGTCGATCACCGCCAGCGCGAAGGCGTCGATCTGCTCGCTGGCCGCCGCCAGCTGCCCGCCGAGCTGGCGCAAGGGCCAGTAGGCGGCCGGTCGCCCCATCGAGCCGGCGTGGTAGCAGGCCGCCTGCGCGAGATGCGACTTGCCGGCCCCGGGCGGGCCATGGATCAGCACCTGCGTCTCGCCCTTGCCCGCTGCCTGTTCCGCCAGCGTCGCCTTGAGCAGCAGGTTCTCGTTGCCGATGAACCCCTCGAAGCTCGTCGGCGTGACGAGATCCAGCGCCAGCGGAATCTGCTGCATCGGGCTCAGTCCCCGACCTCGCCGCGCGGGCCGTCGGGTTCGCCGTCTCCGGGCGGCAGCGCCCGTTCGTCTCTGCCGCGGTAGTAGCGACTGCGCTGGTAGGCCGCCAGCGCGTGCTCCCCGAGCACGATCAGCACCGCCGAGACCGGCAACGCCAGGAGGATGCCGAAAAAGCCGAACAGCTGGCCACCGGCCATCACGGCGAAGATGACCGCCACCGGGTGCATGCCGATCTCGTTGCCGACGAAGCGCGGCTGCCAGGCGACCGTCTCGAGCACCTGTCCTACCCCGAACACCAGCACCACCAGCAACAACGGCCAGAGACTGTCGGCCTGGATGTACATCGCGATCAGGGCCAGGCCGACGCCGATGATGGTGCCCAGATACGGCACGAAGCTCACCAGCCCGGCGAACAGGCCGATCGCGATCCCGGTCTTCAGGCCGATCAGGGTCAGGCCGATCGAGTACGTCACGCCGTTGGCGATCATCACGGCCAGCTGCCCGCGCAGGAAGTTGGCCAGCATCTGGTCGGACTCGCGCGCCAGCTTGACGATCGTGGCGGCACGATGACGCGGCAGCATCCGTTCGACACGTTCAACCACCCGCGGCCAGTCACGCAGCAGATAGAAGGCGATCACCGGGATCAGGAGCAGGTTCATCACCGCGACGAACACGGCCGTGCCGGTGGTCGAGACGTTCGAGAGCCCGTCGGCCAGCACCTTGCCGATCGTCTCGCCGTGCTTGACCATCAGATCGCGCAGTTGGCCGACGTTTAGCTCCACTCCGGCGGTCTCGTTGACCCAGGGGATCACCCGCTGCTGAAGGATATCGAGCAGTTGCGGGAAGACGCGTACCAGCCGCGCGGTCTGCTCGATCAGCACCGGGATCAGGGCGACCAGGCCGATGAACAGCAGCAGCGCCCCGACCAGGAAGATCAGCGAAGTCCCCCAGGTCCGCGAGATGCCGTGCCGGTCAAGCCGGGTGACCACCGGGTTGAACAGGTAGGCGATGATGAAGCCCACCACAAAGGGGCTCAGGATCGGCAGCAGAAAATACGAAACCAGCAGCAGACCGACCAGGCCGATCCCGATCATCCAGCGCATCGCCGCCCCTCCCCTCGTCGTGGCGTCTTCCATCTGGCTCAGATCCGTTCGATCCGCAGACCCAGCGCCGCGAGATCATCCTCGCGCGACGGGCCGGCGAGCACGCCCACCGAGGCCGTTTCCGACCTGAGATAGGTCTCGGCGACCCGCTTTAGGTCGTCCTGAGTGACGTCGAGCACCCGGGCGCGCATCTCGCGCAGGTCATCCGGCGTGCGGCCGTGCAGCGTGTCCATGAAGGCCTTCTTCGCCTCCCCGGCCGGCGAACCCGGCTTGTCGATCGAGGCGATCACGCCGAAGATCGCCTCGTCGACGGTACGGTCGTCGTGCGCGGTGTCCACCACCCAGTCGACCGCCCGGTCGAAGTCCGCCAGGGTCTCCTCGAGGCGCGGGTCGCGGTAGGAGAAGAAGCGGAAGCTGCCCGACTGGGCGTCGTAACCGGCTCCACCACCGTAGGCGCCGCCCTTCTCGCGGATGGCCGTGTGCAGGAATCCGTTGCGCATGAAGCCGCCCAGCACGGCGAGTGCGGCCGCGTCCGGGTGCTTGGGCGGCACGCCGGCGTGCGCCTTGGCGCAGTAGTTGACCGCGAGGTTGCCCACCCAGGCCTCGCGGACCTGCTCGACGTGACGGGCGAGGCCGAAGGACTCGTCGCTCCGTCCCTGGCGCATGTGCGGCCGCAATGCCTGTGCCATTTCGGAGAAGTGACGCTGCTCGGTGACCACGTTGTAGTGGCGCAGACCGCCCTTGAGCTTCTCGTGCAGGCGGGCGAGTCGCTCGGCCAGGTCCTGACGGGCGGCGGCCTGCTCGAGACCGTCGTCCATCGCCTTGATCCGGCGCACGGCCGCCACGCCGCCCGTGTCGTGGCGCAGCGCGGCGCGCGCCGACATGCCCGAAGAGGCCAGAGTCATGGCGTGGACATGACCGCGCCCGGCCACGCCCTGCTCGCTGCCGAAACGCATCTGGCTGACCAGGTCCCGAATGCGGTCGATCTCGTCGAAGCGCGCGGCCTCGAGGTGCTGGTGGAAGAGATCCACCATGGCTTCGGCGTTGCGCACCAGCGCCTTGCCCGACACCAGCCAGTAGCCGGTGGTCGAGTGGATGTCCTCGATGCCGGCACGGATCGAGGCGGCGGCCGAGAACCCGCCGGTCTTCGCCGCCACGGCCTCGGCCATGGCGAGATAGTCGCGGTCGCCGGCGCCCAGCTCGGTCAGCAGCCCCGTGTAGATGGGCAGCAGTTCCAGCTCCTCGCGGTCGAGCGGCGGCAGGTCCAGGGCCAGTTGCAGGTAGGCCAGGCCGTTGGTGCTGCGGTCGTACCAGCGCTGGCTGGAGGGCTGGTGCACGAACTGCACCGGCTGCGGGATGTCGATGTCCTCGGGGATGTCCTCGCGGGTGACCGTCGGCAGGATGGAGATGTCGCCCTCCTCGGCCTGCCGATCCGCCAGTGCCTTCGCCTGTTCGACGATGCGCTGCTTGTCCTCCTCGGAGAGCGTTTCCTGCATCGCCTCCAGCCGCGCCTGCTCTTCCGATTGCTGGCGCGCGGAGAGCCCGGTGTCGGGCTTGAGCGTCAGTTGCACCCGATGCGGGTTGTCCAGCAGCAGGCGGCGGACGAGATTGGGGATGAACTGCGGGTCGGCGGCGCGCTCCCGCAGGCGCTCGAGCGCAGGCTCGAGGTCGAGCAGGTTGATCGGGTCGCTGTCGTGGATCGCCGCCGGCAGCGCCTGGACGATCAGGTGCAGGCCGTAGGGAAAGCCGTCGCCGGTGATCTCGCGCTGTTCGAGCTCGAGCTGGTGGAGTATCGACTCGACCATGTCGGGGTCGACGCCCTTCTGGGCCACCTCGGTGAGCGTGTCCAGGATGAGCTTTTCCACCGCCTCGGCCCGGTCGGCCTCGCTGCCCTCCAGCCCGGCGACGAACACCATCTGCCGCTGGGAGTCCTCCAGCCCCAGCACCGGCGAGGGCGCCGCACCCAGGTCGGTGGTCTCGAGTGCCTTCATCAGTGGCGAGGCGCTGTTCTCCAGCAGCACGCCCTCGAGCAGCTGCGCCTCGAGGCGGGCGTCGAGATCGGCGCTCTCGCCCAGCATCCAGCCGACGTTGACGTGGGTCTTGCCTGCCGTGTCCTCGTCGTCGAGCGGGTAGACGTCCTCGACCTGTTTCGGGCCGGCGAACACCGGCTGGAGCGGCACGGCCGAGTCCGGGTCGATGCGCTCGAAGCGCGCCAGCGCCTTCTCCTCGAATTCACGCTGCAGGCGTTCGACCGGCTGGTTGCCGAAGGTCATGAACACCGCGTTGGACGGGTGGTAGAAGCGCTTGTAGAAGGCCACCATCTGCTCGTAGGTCAGATCCGGAATCTTCTCCGGGTCGCCGCCGGAATTGTGGTGGTAGGTGGTGTCGGGGAACAGCTCGCGCGAGAGCGTCTGCCAGAGCACCGAGGTCGGGTCGCTCATCGCGCCCTTCATCTCGTTGAACACCACGCCCTTGAAGGTCAGCGGCGTTTCGGGATCGTCCCACTGCTCGAACTCGACCCGGTGACCCTCCTGGCGGAAGTCGAGCTCGTCGATGCGCGAGAAGAAAGTCGCGTCCAGGTAGACGTCGAGCAGGTTGTAGAAGTCCTTCTCGTTGCAGGAAGCGAACGGGTAGGCCGTCCAGTCGCTCGAGGTGAACGCGTTCATGAAGGTGTTCAGCGACCGGCGGATCATCATGAAGAACGGGTCGCGCACCGGATAGCGCTCCGAGCCGCAGAGCACGGTGTGCTCGAGGATGTGCGCCACGCCGGTGGAATCCTCCGGCACCGTGCGCAGGCCGACCAGAAACACGTTCTGATCGTCGTCGGTGGCCAGGTGGTAGTGACGCGCCCCGGTCCGGTCGTGACGGTATTCCTCGACGGTCAGGTTGAGCGCCTCGATCGGCACGGCACGAACCAGGCTGAACGCAGGATGATGACCGTTGGCTGAAGGCATGATCGCTTGGGACTCCCGAAAGGTCTGGGTGGCAAGGGAAACTCTGCACGATGCGATGGCATCTCTGGCTCGCGGGTTTGTTCGCTTTTCCGGCGCCGGACCGAAGGC
>CAYUAO010000081.1:0-9919 GCA_964442775.1 uncultured Halothiobacillus sp.
CCGAATCCTTCGGCCGGACGGTGACCGAGGCGCTGGCCCTGGGACGGCCGGTGCTGGGTTACGATCACGGTGGGGTGGGCGAGCAGTTGCAGCGATTCCATCCGTCCGGGCGTGTGCCGGCCGGGGCGACCGACGCGGCCATCGAGCGCCTGGCCCGATGGTGGACAGACACGCCGGCGGTGGCGGCCGACGAGGTGTTCACGCTGCAGGAGATGTGCTCACGGACGCTTGCCCTCTACCAGGAATTATCTTCCGGTGGGCGGCAGGGATCGCAAGCGCTGACCAATGATTGACGACGTCTGTCCGGACGGTCGAACCGAGTAGCCGATGAAACAGATTCTATGCATGAAGTGGGGCGACCTGTACGGCCCCGAATACGTCAACACGCTCTACCGGATGGTGGCTCGCAACGTGTCGGGCCCGTTCCGTTTCGTCTGCCTCACCGACGATGCCGAGGGCGTGCTACCGGAAATCGAGACGTTTCCCTGTCCCGAGATCGACATCCCGTCGCCCTACAACCTCAAGGGGTGGCGGAAGCTGAACCTTTACGCGCCTTCCGAGCGGCTGTTCGGCCTGGAGGGCGACTGGCTGTATCTTGACCTCGACGTGGTGGTGACCGGCAGCCTGGACCCGTTCTTCGAGTATCACCCGGAGGCCGACTTCATCGTGATGCAGAACTGGACCCAGCCGGGCTCGGGTATCGGCAACACCTCCTGCTACCGTTTCCGGGTGGGTAGCCACCCCTATCTCCTCGACGATCTCCTGGCTCATCACCGGGACATTCTCTCGCGGTTCCGCAATTCGCAGACCTACATCTCGCGCTCCATCCGGAGCATCGAATTCTGGCCCGACGAGTGGTGCGTGCTGTTCAAGACGCATTGCGTGCCCCCCTGGCCGCAGCGGTTCTGGAAGGAGCCCTTCCTGCCTCCCACCGCGCACGTGGTCGCCTTCCCCGGGGTGCCGAACCCGCACCAGGCGGTGCGGGGCGAGTGGCCTGCCCGCTGGTACAAGAAGACCTACAAGTTCATCCGTCCGGCCCGCTGGATCGAGCGGTACTGGCAATGACGGCGAGCTCGACAGGCAAGGAAGGCGGTGGGTTCGCGGGCGACGGGCGTGAACCCCCTCGTCACGACTGCTCCAGGCCGGAGGGTGTGCGGGTCGGCGTCGGGCTGCTCAGCTGGAAGGCGCCGGCGACGCTCCAGGCGACCCTGGAAAGCCACGTCGCCTCAGGCCTGTTTTCGCTGTTCGACGAGCACCTGATCTTCTTTCAGGAGCGGAGCGAATCGGACATCGCCGTGGCGGAGCGTTTCGGCCTTCGTCACGCGGGGAACGAGGCGAACACCGGGATCGTGGGCGGGGTGCGCTCGCTGGTCGAAGGCATGGAATGCGACTATCTCCTCCTGCTGGAGAACGACTGCCCGATGCTCGAATCCGGGGAGGAGACGCGTCGCCAGATCGATGCGGCGCTCGCCGACATGGTCGCCGAGGACATTCCCGTGTTCCGTTTTCGCAGCCGCCGTGATCCGGGGGAAGGACTGGAGTCGGTAGGCAAGTTCTACCGCTATCACGCGGATCGGGTCCCGGCGCCAGCCGGATACTCCCCCTCGATGAGCCGGCTGCGGCGCCTGTTCCGGCCGGCCAAGGCCGATCGCATGCTGGGGGCCTCTGCCTATGCCGACTGCGAGCCCGACCAGGCCTTTCCCGAGGTGTTCGGCCGCACCGGCTGCGACAACCTCGTCGTCGATTCGCGCTACATCAACTGGACCAACCAGTCCGTGCTGGTGGATCGCCACTGGATGCGGGACGTGATTCTGCCCTACGTCGATGCCCATCCCAGCAACCGGCTGGTCAACGGGTTCTCCGACATCGAGAAGGAACTCAATTCCCCCTGGTGGCGAGAACAGCGTTTCCGGGTCGGGCTGGTGCCGGGCGTGTTCACGCACCGTCGACTGGACCGCTGATCGGCGGGCGGTGATCAGCGGCAGCGGACCCGTAGACGCGTTTTCAGCATGAAGGCGCGTTTGCCGACGGACTGGCCGAGCCTGGACAGGCGTGTCCTCCACCCCCGCTCTCGCCGGTTCTCCCGGCGCTCCCCGATCGACGATTCCAGTGCCCCGTGCTGACGGGCCAGCGGCGGGTGGGTCTGCACGATGACGATGCCGTGCCGCCAGTGGGCGTTGAGTTCGGTGTCGAAGCCCGTCGAGAATCCTTCTGTCATGCGAAGCACCTTCTTCGCACCCGCGCGCGTGTAGAGCATCGCCGTCGCCCCGAGCCCGGGCCGGGCAGGGGCGGTCAGCCGCCCGTCGCGCCAGCGGCACAGGGTCAGGCCGGGCTTGCGTGAATCCCGTGATTCGAGCTTGACGGCATCCCAGCCCCGAGTCGACGTGACCAGCTCCCTCACTTTTTCGGCAAAGTCCGGCTCTAGGACCACGTCATCCTCGAAGACCACGCCGAACGCGCACGACGACTCGAGAAAGGCCTTCAGGGCCTTGCGGTGACTTCCCGCACAGGCGATCTCGTTGTCGGTCAGATCCTGGTGATGGCCCGCCAGTCGGGCGTGTCGGTCGTAGCCCAGGGACGCGGCCACGGCGAGATCGAGCGTTCGCCCGTCGATCGCCTCGATGACACTCGTTGGCCCCGGGAGTTGCGATCGCTGCGCCTCGAAGCGTTCCCGCCGCGCGGTCTCGCGCTCGAGATTGATGCACTGGAAGAGGATCTCCGGTTCATCGGTCATCTCGGGAAACCTCCACGAATGACAGCGTTCGCAGAAGGAGCGCTCCTATAAGCAGCATTCCCATGCCGTGCCCGTGGGCGAGCAGGCTCTGAGTGAGCCCGCCGACAGCATACACGGCGACCAGCAGCATCAACCCGGCCCTCGTTCCCGGGCTGCTGCCCCAAATCAGGCCGACGCCGAGTGCGATCAGCGCAAGCAGGCCCGGGAGTCCCTTGGTGGCCCAGGCATCGATGTATTCGTTGTGGAAGTGGGAGAACCTTTCCAGCAGCCGAGGGGGGTAATCCTGGGTTGCGATGTAATCCTCGGCCTCGGCGGCAAGCTGTTCCTTGTGGATGCCTGCCCCGGCGATGGGATGCGTAGCGCCGAGGTGCAGTCCCGTGTCCCATAGTGTCAATCGGACGCTGATCGAGCCGCTCAGGTCACCGGCAGAGAAGGTCTGCCATTCATCGGCGACCCGGTCGCCAACCGGCGTGACGGCGATGCTGGCTACAGCGACAATCGTCGCCGCGAGCAAGACGAATCCTGCTCGAGCAGTCGACAGGCCATCGCTCTGGATCGCTCTGCGCGTCCAGAAGATCCCGATAATCATCACGGCGGCGAGAATCACGAGGACCACTCCCTTGCTTCCGGACAATAGCGCGCCGACACAGCCCAGTACGCCCAACGCCGCAAGCGGCCAACGCCATGGGCCAAGTTCTTTACCGGAAGCGAAAAAGAGGAGCAACAGCCCGAGCGTCACCATCAGGTAGCCATAGGTCAGCGGGTTGTGGCCCGCCGAGGCCCGGGGCATGCCATCGACGATCAGGTCTTGTCCGCCGTGAATGAGCCCCAGCGTTGTCCCGCAGGCGATGCCGATGATCGCGGCGACACGTGAAAACCCGAACCGTGCGAGGTACAGGAAGACCAGCGCCGCTCCGACGTACTTCAGGGGGCGCTCCAGGTCCGAAATCTCCCTGAGGTGGATCACGGTCATGCTCACTTCGACGAGTCCGAACGCAAGTAGCGCAAGCAACCAGAATCGGCTGCCCCGGTCGAGCCGCTGCCAGGTGCCTAGCACCATGGGCAGGGTGAGGAGGGCGCCAAGCAGCAGGCCGCCAAGGGCGGACGAGTAGTTCGGACCGGTGACGATGAACGCGAACGCCCAGAGAAGAAGCGCCGAGTTGGCGTGATAGAGGAATCGTTCCAGTCGCGATGGGTGCAATGAAGATGGGTGCAGTGATTTGGTCATTTCGTTCGATACGGTGAAGTGAGCCCATCGGGCAACGTCTTGAACCGCCGGTGTCCCCAGAGATACATCTCGGGGTGACGACGGATCTCGGCTTCCAGGCGCTCGACCAGGCGGGTCGTGTCGGTGACGTCGTCGCCGCTGGGAATGCCTTCGAGCGGTGGCTCGATCTCCAGCTCGTAGTGGGTGCCGAAGCGGCGGACGTGGTAGGGCAGGATCACCGCGCGCCCCATGCGGGCGAGTGTCGGCATGGCGGTGTTGGTGGACGCCGGCAGGCCGAAGAAGGGGATGAAGGCGCTGGTCCTGCCGTGGTAGTTCTGGTCCGGAGCCGTCCAGAGCACGTCGCCGGCGCGCAGGGCGCGGACCATGGCGCGGGTGTCCTCACGGTGGATCAGGCCGGCCAGGTGCTTCTCGCGGCCCTGGTCGATCAGCGCGTCGAGCGCGGGGTTGTTGTTGGGGCGGTAGACGGCGTGCACCGGGGCGTGCCGCGAGACGAAGTACACCCCCAGCTCCATGTCGGTGACGTGTGCGGCGTTGAGGATCACGCCCCGGCCGGCGGCCCGGGCGGCCTCGAGGTGTTCCAGGCCGACGATGCGGTATTCCGGCACCTTTTCCAGGTTGCCGAACCAGCCCCAGAAGCCCTCGCAGATGCCCGCCCCGAGCCGGGCGAAGTGCTCGTCGACGAGTTCCTCTCGTGCCGCGGTGGTCCATTCGGGAAACGCGACCGCGAGATTCGCCCGCATGACGCCGCGACGCTTGCCGAGCGTCCGGGCCATCAGCCAGCCCAGCCCGCGCCCGAGCCGCAGCCGTGCTCGCTGCGGCAGGGCGGCGATCAGGCGCGGCAGCAGCGAAAGGGTGAGGCGGGCGGCTCGCAGGCGTCTTGAGGCGGGGGCATTCATGGAGCGGCATTGTAAGGGATAATGCCCGGCATGAACCGCAACCTACCCGCCATTGCCAGGGTCCGTCTCGGCATCATGCTCTTCGTCGTCGGGGCGGCGCCTTGAGGCGCTGGCAGTACCAGTCGCTCCTGGGGTTGCTGACCCCGTGGCTCATCTGGGATGCCTGGCGTCGCCATCGGCATGCTCGTCCCGGGGAGGCCCGCCTGTTCGAGCAGTTCGGTCGCCTGCGTGACGGGCTGCCCCGGGACGCGTTGTGGCTGCATGCGGTGTCGCTGGGCGAGGTGCGCGCCGCGGCCATGCTGGTCCGGGCGGTGCAGGCGCGCTGGCCGTCGTTGCCGATCGTGATCAGCACGACCACCGAGACTGGGGCCGAGGCCGCCCGCGACCTCGGCCTGCCGCATTTCTACGCCCCCTTCGACCTGGCCTGCGCGCAGCGGCGCGTTCTTGCCCGCCTGTCCCCCCGCCTGATCGTGGTGATGGAAACGGAGCTCTGGCCCAATCTCGCGCGCGAGGCCGGCCGCGCCGGGGTGCCGCTGGTGATCGCCAATGCCCGGCTCTCCGATCGGTCCTTTCGACGCTACGCCCGCTGGGGCGGCCGGCTGCTGCGTGAGGTGCTGGGCGGCATCGACCTGATCTGTGCCCAGTCCGCCGACGATCGACGGCGCTTTCTCGCGCTCGGCGGCGTGACCGTCGAGGACTGCGGCAACCTGAAATTCGACCTGCCGGTCAGCGAGCACGTCCCGCCGGTGCCGCCCGGCGAGGAGCACACCTGGCTGGCGGCGAGCACCCACCCGGGGGAAGAGGCCCAGGTGCTCGCCGCCCACGAGCGAGTGAGGTCGAGCTGCCCCGACGCCCGGTTGATCCTGGTGCCGCGTCACCCGGAGCGTGCCGGCGAAGTGATGCGCCTGGCCGAGAGCCGCGGCTTTTCCGTGGCCGCCCGGGACCCGGCGCGCGAGCCGGCCGAACGGGCCGCGGTGGAGGTCGTCGACCGGGCCGGGCTGCTGGCCGGACTGTTCCCGCGCGTTCCGGTGGTTTTCATGGGCGGGTCGCTGGTGCCGATCGGCGGGCACAACCCGATCGAGCCGGCGGCCGTGGGTCGGGCGGTACTGCACGGGCCGGCGGTTCACAACTTCCGCCAGGTGTTCTCGGTACTCGGGGAGCGCGACGCCTGCCGCGAGGTGGTCGACGCCGAGGCGCTGGCCAGGGCGGTGAGCGAATGTTTCGCTCGCCCCGAGCGCTGGGCGGCGGCCGGTGCGCGGGCGCACGCCGTGATCGCCGAACACCGCGGCGCATCGACGCGTCTGGTCAGTCGGCTTGCCCGCTGGCTGGATGCCGCGACCTGACTAGGTGTGGAGTCTCATCAGGTTGTCCCCGGATAACCTATTGAGAGGTCACAACTAGGGCGTGCTCGCCGGTCCGGGTCAGTCCTCGCCCTGCTGCTCGCCGTCGACCGTCTGGCGGGCGCGTTCGAGAACCCGTTTCATCATCTCGGTGTCGGCCGTGCTCGCGCCGCCATCCTCGGCATCGGCGTCATCGCTCCGGCCCATCAGCGGTGCGATCAGGGCGTTGGTTTTCTGCTCCGTGAGCTGTCTATTGATCGCCTCGAGGTCGGCCACGGTCAGCTGGCCGGTGTCGGCCTTCAGTTCCAGCAGGTTGGTGAGGTAACCGTAGCGGGCATCGAGGTAGTCGGCCATCGCCTGGAACACCCGCAGCTCGGCGTTGAGGACGTCCACGATCGTGCGCGTGCCCACGCCGTAGCCCGCTTCGGTGGATACCAGGCTGGTGCGGGCGGACTCGACCGCCTGGCGGAAGGCGGTGATCTCGCTGATGGAGGTCTGTACGCCGCGGTAGCTGTCGGAGGTCTCCTGCCGGATCTGGCGGCGCTGGCCGTCGAGGTCGAACTGGCTGCGCTGGTAGTCGAACGCCGCCTTGCGCGAACGCGAGTTGATCCGGCCGCCGGTGTAGATCGGCAACTCGACCTGCACCCCGACCCGGCCGTTCAATTTACCGCTGCGTCCCTGGCCGGTCACCCCGCCGCCCTGGTAGCTGTTGTCGTAGCCGTACTGCGCGTTCAGGCCTACGGTGGGCGCTCGGGCCGAGCGATTGATGTCGACCGCCTGCTGGGCGATGCGGGTACCGATCGTGGCGCTCTGCAGCTCGAGATTCTGCGCCAGCGCCAGGTCGATCCACTCCTCGGGATCGGCCGGATCGGGGGAGGTCACGTCGAGATTGGTGCGGATGTCGTCGAGATCGGTGACGATCTGGCCGATGATCGTGCCCAGCGCGGCCTCGGCGTTGTTGAGCTCGTTGCGCGCCGCGATGATCTGCGCGTTGGCCTGGTCGTACTCCGACTGGGCGTCCGCCACGTCGGTCACCGCGACCTGCCCGACTTCGTACTGTCGCTGGGCGCGCTCGAGCTGGCGCTTGAGGGCGGTGCGGTTGGCCTGTGCGAGCTGGAGCTGGGCATCGGCGTTGAGAACACGGAAATAGGCCTGGCCGGTGCGCAGGATCAGGTCCTGACGCGCCTGCTCGTAGTCGACGGCGGCCTGTCGGACCTCGAGTTCCGCACGTCCCACCTCGAGTTGGTCGGTGTGGTTGAAGATGGTCTGGTCGAGTCGCAGGAGCAAATCGCCGCTGAAGCCGTCACTGCTGTCCGACCCCTGGGCGGGCTCGCCGATGGTGGTGTCGGTGCGCCCGTAGTCGACGCCAGCCTGTGCGCTGATCTGCGGCAGCAGGTCGGAGCGTTCGATCGGGATGTTCTGCTCCACCGAGAGGCGCTGCTGCTCGGCGGCGCGCAGCTGCTGGTCGTTCTGTTCGGCCAGCGCGTAGATGTCGAGCAGGTCGGCTGACCATGCCGGCGTGCCGCCGACGGCCAGGCCCATACCGATGGCGGCCGACAGGGCGGCACGGCGGAACGACCGGGCGGGGCCGCGGTAGCCGCCCCGGTCCGGGACGGATGCGAAGCGTCGGAATGGCATGGCGGAGATACCTCGAACGATTGGATGCTAACCGGTTAGTCTGCTAACTATCGGCACGATACCCCAGCGGCCAATCGGGCGGCAAGATGCGCCGTTCCGGCCGGGTGGGCCATTGATCGAGTGGATTCGGCCCGCGTGCATTTCGGAAGGGGAGCTTAGCGTATAGCGGACCGGGATGAGCGGTCGGGGGCGCTTCGCGTTTGTCGACGGGGCATTCGGCTGCGCGTGCCCTCGCTCAGAGCGAGAACGTCGGCTTGGGCTCGGCGCCGATCAGGTAGCCGGTGCGGGTCTCGAACAGGGAATCCGTGTGGAACCGGGTTTCGGACTCGCGGGTGACCATGGAGACGGTCTGGATGGGTCCGCTGCCGGTGATCGCGAGCAGTCGGCCGCCGACGTTGAGCTGGCGGAAGCAGGACTCGGGCATGGTCGCTCGCGCCGCGGTGAAGACGATCACGTCGAAGCGCTCGTCGTTCGCCCAGCCGTCGTGGGCGTCGCCCGTCTCGAGCACGACGCGCTCGAAGCCCAGCTCCGAGAGCAGGCCACCGGCGCGCTCGGTGAAGTCCGGGAAGATGTCGACCGAGCGCACGCTGTTGCCCAGCGAGGCGAGGCAGGCGGTGAAGAAGCCGGTGCCCGTACCGATCTCGAGCACGCGCTCGCTCGGCTGGACCTGAAGGTACTGCAGGATACGTCCCTCGACCACCGGCGGCAGCATGGTCTGGCCGTGGCCGATCGGCACGGCGACGTCGGCGAAGGCATGCACCCGCTCGGTATCCGGGACGAAGCGCTCGCGCGGGACATTGAAGAACACCTCCAGAACGCGCTTGTCGAGCACGTCCCAGGGGCGGATCTGCTGCTCGACCATGTTGAAGCGGGCCAGTTCGATGTCGGTGGGCATGAATTCGGCTCTGGTTTCGGGAGTTTGAGGTGCGCGGTAATTTACGGGTTTTCCGCGCCCCCGGCAACTTTGGCTGCCGGCCGACTGGCTCTAAGTGACTGATAGCCGTGCCGGAACTTGTCGTTTTCCCCGTGGTGGGGTAGCGTGGCGACCGACCAGCGACCGTTCCGGACCTCTCCGAAATGGTCGCGACACAGACTAGGGGTGCCGCCGTGGCCCTTCGGGGCCGGCTCGGCGGCTGAGAAAGACCCTTGGAACCTGACCCGGCTTGCATCGGCGTAGGGAAGTCTGTCTGGCGCACGGGGACACGTCTTCCCTGCCAGTCCGGCGCTCGTCATGCATGCCCCAATCGATGCACAGGTGGCATAACCATGAGCGCAATCCCCAGCGATTTCCTGCAGAAGACCGCGAAACTCTCCGAGACGGTCATCGCCCCGTTCCCGGCCAGCCACAAGCGCTACACGGTCGGCTCGCGCCCGGACATCCGCGTGCCTTACCGCGAGATCGCCCAGACCGCGACGCAGAACGACTCCGGCATCGTCTCCAACCCGCCGATCCCGGTCTACGACACCTCCGGCCCCTACACCGACCCGGCCGTGGAGATCGACCTGCTCAAGGGGCTCGAGCCGCTGCGGCAGAAATGGATCGAGGAGCGCGGTGACACCGAGCAGCTCGACGGCCCGACGTCCCGCTTCGGCCTGGAGCGACTGACCGACGAGAAGACCGAGAACCTGCGCTTCTCGCACATCCGCCCGCCGCGGCGGGCCAAGGCCGGCGCCAACGTCACGCAGATGCACTACGCCCGTCAGGGCATCATCACCCCAGAGATGGAATACGTCGCCATCCGCGAGAACAACCGTCTCCAGGAAATGCGCGCCGACCCGCGCTACGCCAAGCTGCTGCGCCAGCACCCGGGCGAGTCCTTCGGCGCGTCGATCCCCGACGAGATCACGCCCGAGTTCGTCCGCGACGAGATCGCCCGCGGTCGCGCCATCATCCCGGCGAACATCAACCACCCGGAAATCGAGCCGATGATCATCGGCCGGAACTTCCGCACCAAGATCAACGGCAACCTCGGCAACTCGGCGGTCACCTCCGGCATCGCCGAGGAAGTCGAGAAGATGGTCTGGGGCATCCGCTGGGGCGGCGACACCATCATGGACCTGTCCACCGGCAAGCACATCCACG
>CAYUAO010000082.1:0-8109 GCA_964442775.1 uncultured Halothiobacillus sp.
CCGTCTCTCGACGGGCAATGAGCCCGCCTTCGAGCCGGCGCCTTGATTGCGAACAAACCCGCGAGCCAGAGGCAGCATCGATTCGTGCAGAGGTTCCCAAGTGATCAGCGACGTCGACGAACAAGCGCCCGGGGCCCTGCTGCCCCGCCTCCTGCAACGCTTCGACGAGGCGGTCGAGGCCCTCGATGCGGCCCCCGAGTTCTCCAAGCCCACGCGGCTGCGCCGGGTGCTGGACGGTGCCAAGCGGATCCTGCTGCAGGAAGGCGGCCCGGCCGCGATCGAGGCGCGGGCTCAGGCGATCGAAGCGGCCGGGACCTTCAACGGCTCGGACTGGGCCTCGCCCGAGATCCTGATCCCGTCATTGTCGGCCCACGCTCTGGGCAGCGCGGACGCGGATACCGTCGTGATCGAGGCCCTGAGCGACCTGCGCATGTTGGCGGTGGCCCGGGGCGCCTATCTTCACCCCACCCTCTCGGCCGAGAACGCCCACCATCACCTCACGCAGGTGCTGGCGATCAACCTGCAGCGGCTGTTCATGCCGCCCAGCGAGGCCGAGCGGGAAAGCCAGGGACGGCTCGCCGGGCTGTCCCGCACCCTGCTCGGCCACCTGGCCGAGCGGATCGGCTACGAGCACATTGTCGACCAGTTGATCGACGAGATCTGGCGCATCCTGCAGCAACGGCCGATCCAGACCGAGCCGGTCAAGCAGATGATCACCCAGATCGCGATCTGCCAGGCCAGTCCGGACATCGATCTCGGCAGCAGCGGCCAGGGCGCCGACCGCCTGGTCAGCAGCCTGTTCGGCCCGACGCAGGCCTGCCGCGAAGATCCCGGTGTGCCGGTCTACAGGGAACGGCTGGAAAGCATGGATGGCGTGGCTCGGCAGAACGAGGCGACCGGATTCGCGCGGGCCATGCATGATACCGGGCTCGTGTCGCCCTACCACGCGGTCCTGTTGCGTCACCTGACAGACCACGGCGATCATCTGCTGTCGGAAGCCATGGGGCTGTCGTCGACCGGACGGGACTGCCTGCTCTGCTACAGCGAACTGGTGCACGCGCTGATCGACCAGTCGGTGTTCCCCGAGACGGCCCAGGCCATCTACGGGCTGGCGCTGATGCTCGAACGCGGCATCCTCTACCAGCCGCCGGTGGCCCCGGCCCTGTGGCGCCAGCTGAGCCTGCCGGTCTCGGCCTGGTCACGCGAGCGGCTCGAGATCGCCTTCGGCGAGGCCGTCCCGCCGCGCTCCCGCCTGCTGGAAGGCGTGCTCTGCATGCTGGGCCAGCCGCTGGGCGTGGGTCAGGGCAACAACCCCACCTGCCAGTCGGCCCGCGCCCTGTCGATGTGGGCGTACAACGACCCGGACTACCTGCTGCAGATGGTCGCCTGGGCGGCGCGCGACGACGAGATCATCATCCACTTCGAGGGCCAGCCGATCTCATCGATGGCCTCGCTCGGCGGCGTGGCGACCACGTTGCCGATCGATCTCGACCCCGTGTCGTTGCTGGTGGTACCGCATCTGGACCGCATCTACGCCGAGATGGGACGCCGCTGCGTCGGTCGCGAGGGCGACCCGCACCGCTGGATCAACCCGGAGTTCCACGGCTGGTGGTCCGGGCGCGGCTTTCGCATCAACGTGGACGTCGCCACCGGCAAGCTCCAGGCGCTGGAGGAATTCCTTCGGCACTTCTACGCGAGCTACCACCCGTACTTCAACGGCAACCAGCCGCTGATCCACCCGCAACCGATCGGCATTGCCGCGACCGACAGCGCCGCGCGCTTCATCGGCTGGCACGCGATCACCCTGCTTCGAGTGTCGCTCGACCCGCAGGAAGTCATGCGGGTGTACTTCTACAACCCCAACAACGACAGCGGTCAGAACTGGGGCGACGGTGTCGAGGTGAGCACGGCCGGCAATGGCGAGCGCTTCGGCGAATCCTCCCTGCCCTTCGAGGAATTCGCCTCGCGCCTCTACATCTTCCACTACGACCCGCTGGAACACGGTGAACTCGCCTCCGTGCCCCAGGAGTCGCTCGATCGCGTGATCGCCATGGTGCACCGCACCTGGGGCGCGAACCGCATTCCCGACGAACACCTGACACTCAACCTCGACGACCCGGCCACCGGCACCGAGGCCTGATGCCGGCGTTCAGATCACCGGGCGGGAGAGATAGACATCGAAACGCAGTCGCCCGGAGCGGTAATCGATGGCCGGCGCCGTCGCATCGATGGTGGGGGCACCCGGCGGACGCTTGACCACCCAACGGGCGCCCGCCTGTCGCCGCGCCCAGGCAAACAGCGCCCCCGCATCCGGGTCCTCGCCCACCAGCTGATGGAAGATCCGCATCGGTTTTTTCACCAGCGCGGATTTCTTCCGTTCGGGGAACATCGGGTCGAGGTACCAGACGGTCTCGTCGGTAGCGGGAAGCGCCGGCGGCTCGACGCCCAGCACGTCGCCGAACACCGGTTCGATCCGCGCGGCGATCGCTGCCAGTCCCGGCCGGGCCATCGCCCGCTCGAGCGCGTCGGTCAGCAGCAGCCAGACTACCGGATGACGCTCGACGGCGGTCACCTCACAACCGCCGCTGGCCAGCGCCCAGGCATCACGGCCCAGCCCGGTGGTCAGATCGACCACCGGCGGGCGATACCCCGCCTTCCAGCCGGTCGCCCGGGCCAGGGCGTCCTTGCGCGCCAGCGGCCGGGCGAAGCGCGGGTCGGCGGCGAAATCGATCACCAATGGCCGCGAACCCAGTTCCGGCCGCTCCCGGGGAGGAACCAGGCCGATACGCCCATCCTCCAGCGCCAGGGTAAACCGGGCCGGGGCCTCATCGGGTGTTTCGACCCACATCAGCCCCCACTGCGCGGCGAATGCCTGCAGGCGCGCGGCGCCGGGATAGCCCGCATCGCCGGCCCCGGGGTGACAGGCCACGACCGACAAGGAGTTCGCGGCCCTTTCTGAAGGGAGGGCTAGAGCCACTTGCGGAAAATCCGCGAATTGCGCTTGAGGTTGTAGAACGCGCGCCGTTCGGCGGGCAGCCGCTCGAGGCTTTCGTCGGCAAAGCCCTTCTCGCGGAAAAAGGCCATGGTCTGGGTCGAGAGCAGGAACAGGGATTTCAGTCCCAGCGAGCGCGCCCGGCTTTCCATGAAACCGAGCAGGCGCGCGGCCCGGCCACCACCCTGGTAGGCCGGGTGGACCACCAGGGCCGCCAGTTCGGCGGTCGCCTCCTCGGGGAAGGGATAGAGCGCCACACAGGCGATGATGTCGCCGTCGCGGTCGATCACCACGAAGCGATCGGTCTCCAGCTCCAGCTGCTCGCGCGAGCGGCGCACCAGCACCCCGGCCTGCTCCATCGGCTCGATCAGGGCCAGTATCCCGCCGATGTCGTCGAGGGTCGCCGGGCGGATACGCTCGTAGGGCTCGCTGGTGATCAGCGTGCCGCAGCCGTCACGAGTATAGAGCTCGACCAGCAGCGCCCCGTCGACCTCGCGGTCGACCAGGTGGATGCGATCGACCCCCTTCGAGCAGGCGCGCACGGCGCTGTGCAGGTGCAACTGGAACTCGGTCGACAGCTTGTCGCCCTGGCGTTCCAGCAGCCCCTCGACTTCCGCGAGGCTCATGGCGGTGGGCAGGTCGTCGAGCGGGTCGGTGAGAAAGATCAGCTTGTCCGCCCCCAGGGCGACGGCCATGCTCTCGGCGACGTCCTCGGCGCGCAGGTTGAACAGCTCGCCGGTGGGCGAGTAGCCGATGTTGGACTGGACCACGATCGAGCCGTCACCCAGGGCATCGCGCACGCCGTCGACGTCCACCCGGCGCACCGTGCCGGTGTGCCCCAGATCCACGCCGTCGATCACGCCCATGGGACGCGCGGTGACGAAGTTGCCGGTCAGCACCCGCTGGGCCAGCCCCGAGCCGGAGGCCAGGCTCAGGCGGGCCGACAGCCACGAGATCACGTCGAACTGCACCGCGCCGACCGCCTCGGTCAGCGGGTCGATCATCTCGGGTTCGGTGACGCGCAGGCCACCGTGGAAGCGTTCCTCGAAACCGGCTGCCTGGAAACGACGGTTGATCTGCGGGCGGGCGCCCGGCACCAGCACCAGGCGCACGCCGAGGTCGGCGATCAGCACGATGTCGCGAATCAGCCGCTCGAAGCTGGCCGACTCGTCGAGCGCCTCGCCACCGAAGGCGAGCACGAAGACGTGGTCCTCGTGCTCGCGGATGTAGGGAACGGCGTCCCGCAGGCCCTGCACCAGCACGCGGGCCGCGCCCGAGGGTTGGCAGGTGCCGGGAGGGACTGGCGTCGAGGGATCGTTCACGATGGCGCTCCGTGCATGGCTTGACGCGGAGGATAACGCAGAGTGGCCGCGAGGACAGGCCATCGCGCCCGGCGGCGGGGTCAGACGATGCAATCGCGCCCGCGTCGCTTGGCCTCGTAGAGGGCCTCGTCGGCGCGACCCAAAACGCCTTCGTGGTTGAAATCCTCGTCACGCATCTCGGCCACCCCCTGACTGATCGTCACCGTCGGGATGTCCGGGAAGCGGGAGCCCAGGCCCTCGATCACCGCCCGCCGGAACCGTTCGGCCACCCGGCGGGCGTGATCGATATCCGTCTGCGGCAGCACCAGCACGAACTCCTCGCCACCGAAGCGCGCCAGCAGGTCGTTCTCGCGCAGGATGCCCCGACCGATCTCCGCGATCGCGATCAGGACTTCGTCACCGACGGAATGTCCGTATCGGTCATTGACCTGCTTGAAGTGGTCGACGTCGATCATCACCACCGCGCAGTCCTCGCCGTAGCGCCGGAACGCGGCAAAGCGAGCGGCCAGCACCTCGAGGAGCTTGCGACGATTGAACGTCCCGGTCAGCGGATCGATCACGCTCGCCTGCCGGAGCTGTTCCTCGAGCTCCTTGCGCGGCGTGATGTTGCGCGCGATCCAGACCACGGCCCGTTCGCCGTCGACCGGCTCGGCCAGGGGCTGGATGTGCCCTTCGAACCAGAGCATGTCACGGGGTCCGTCGGCCGACTCCAGGCCCTTGACCTCCCGGGCGGCGAGCGGGTATTCCACCTTGAGCAGCCGGTTCTCGGCGAGCGAACGCCGGATCTGCTCGAGCACCTCGCTCGCCTTGTCCGCGGGCATGACGTCCTTCACGTACCGCCCCACGAGCGCACGGCCGTCGTGGTAGTAACCCGGATCGTTGCCGCCGTGGACCGCCAGGTAGCAGCCCGACTCGGACAGGATGAACAAGGGATCCGGCAGCGCATCGAGGACAGCCGGCATCAATTCCGCTGACAGGCTCATGACATCCCCTCGATGATGACGGGCCCTTGCCGGGCCGAATCGGACGAATCCATCCTCAGACGTCGGGAAACTCGCCCAGCATCAGGAACTCGACCAGCGCCTGTTGAGTGTACATGCGCGCCTCGGCCTCGTCCCAGACCACGCTCTGCGTCCCGTCGATGACGTCCGCGGTGACTTCCTCGCCGCGATGGGCCGGCAGGCAGTGCATGAACAACGCATCGGTCCTGGCCCCTGCCATCAGTCCGGCGTCGATCTGGTAGTCGCGGAAATCGCGCAGGCGGCGCTGGCGCTCCTCTTCCTGGCCCATCGAGGCCCAGACGTCGGTGACCACCAGGTCGGCGTTCTCGACCGCGGCCGCCGCGCTGTCGACCAACTCGACGCGATCGCCCGCCGGACCGACCACCTCCGGATCCGGCTCGTAGCCCTTGGGTGCGGCGATGGCCAGCTCGAAGTCGAAGGTACGCGCGGCGTTGATGTAGGAGTGGCACATGTTGAAGCCGTCGCCCACCCAGGCGACGCGCTTGCCGGTGATCGAGCCGCGGTGGCGCTGGTAGGTGTAGATGTCGGCCAGCAGCTGGCAGGGGTGACTGCGGTCGGTCAGCGCGTTGATCACCGGCACGCGGCTGTTGGCGGCGAAGGTCTCGACCATGGCGTGGTCGTTGGCGCGGATCATGATGGCATCGACCATCCGCGACATGACGCGGGCGGAATCCTCGACCGGCTCGCCGCGACCGAGCTGCGTGTCGCGCGGCGAGAGGAAGATCGCCGCGCCGCCCAGCTGTGCCATGCCCGACTCGAACGACAACCGGGTACGGGTCGAGGCCTTCTCGAAGATCATGCCCAGCACGCGACGCTCAAGCGTGTTGGGGCGCTCGCCGCGCTCGCGGGCGGCCTGCAGTTGCCCCGCGCGTTCGAACAGGGCGCGGTACTCGTCCGGGGTGAGATCGAACAGGCTCAGGAAATGACGTGTGGACATAACGATATCGGTTCTGTCGGTTGAGGGGAGCGCACGGGCAAATGCCCGGCACGAGCCCCGGAAACTCAGTTGGCCGCGTACCAGTCGCGGATGACGCCGATTACCCGGTCGGCGATCAGGTCGGCCTGCGATTCGCTCAGGATCAGCGGCGGCAGCAGGCGCACCACGGAACCGGCGGTGACGTTGATCAGCAGGCCCTGCTCCAGCGCCCGACCGACCAGCTCGCCGGCCGGACGATCCAGCTCGATACCGATCATCAGCCCGCGACCGCGCACCTCGCGGCAGCCGGCCAGGTCGGCCAGACCGTCGCGGATACGATCGGCGATCGACCGGCCCAGTTTCTCGGCCCGCGTGACCAGCCCGTCGCGCTCGATCACCTCGAGCACGGTCGCCGCCGCGCGGCAGACCAGCGGGTTGCCGCCGAAGGTCGAGCCGTGGCTGCCCGGGCCGAACAGGTCGGTGGCCCGGCCGGCGGTCAGGCAGGCGCCGATCGGCACGCCGTTGCCCAGCCCCTTGGCCAGGCTCATCACGTCGGGCAGCACCCCGGCCTCGTGCTGGAAGCCGAACCAGCGCCCGGTGCGCGCGATGCCGGTCTGTACCTCGTCGACCATCATCAGCCAGTCGTGGGCGTCACACAGCGCGCGCACCGCGGCCAGATAGCCCGTCGGCGCCGGGCGGACACCGCCCTCGCCCTGCACCGGCTCGAGCAGCACAGCGACGATGGTCTCGTCCGAGGCGACGCGCTCGAGCGCATCGATGTCGCCGTAGGGCACGCGCACGAAGCCATCGAGCAACGGCTCGAAGCCCTGCTGGATAGCGGCGTTGCCGGTGGCGGCCAGCGCGGCCAGCGTGCGGCCATGAAAGCTGTGCTCCATGACCGCGATCTTCGGATTGGCGATCTCGCGGCGCCGGCCGTGCAGGCGGGCGAGCTTGATCGCCGCCTCGTTGGCCTCGGCGCCGGAATTGGCGAAGAACACCTTGTCCATGCCGGAGATCGCGGCCAGCTTCTCGCCCAGGCGCTCCTGCCACGGGATGCCGTAGAGATTGGAGGTGTGCACCAATGTCCTGGCCTGGTCGCAAAGCGCCTTGGCGACGTCCGGGTGGGCGTGGCCCAGCCCGGTCACCGCGATGCCGCTGACCGCGTCGAGGTATTGCGCGCCCGCCTCGTCCCAGAGATACGGGCCCTCGCCCTTGACGAAGCGTACGGGCTGACGATTGTAGGTAGGCAGCAGAAACTCGCTCACGGCGTTCCTCGAAAACCGAATCCGCCCGGCATTTCGGACGACACAAAACCAAAAAAGCGCTCCCCGGGACGACGAGCGCATCGAATCCATTGCGTTTTGAGCCCGCTCGACGAACGCAACGCGGCCGAGCGACGGCTTCGGCGAAGGTTCGGAAGGGGCAAGCCTCCGAGCATACCACGGATTGATGCGAATGCATCAAGGGCCGCCCCGCCCCGACATGCTAGGCTTTCGCCTGATTCCTGAACCCGTTCCACCGCCACCGGCAACCCGTTTTTCTCATGGCAACCAACCACTCGAACCAGATCCTCGCTCCCCGCTGGCTGATCCCCGTCGCCCCGCGCGACGAGGTGCTCGACGATCACGCCGTCTGGGTGCACGACGGGCGCATCGAGGCGATCCTCACCCGCGAACAGGCACGCGAACGGCAACGCGCAAGCGACGCGCCGATCGACTGGATCGACCTGCCCGGCCACGCCCTGATTCCGGGACTGGTCAACGGTCACACCCACGCGGCGATGAGCCTGATGCGCGGACTGGCCGACGACCTGCCGCTGATGACCTGGCTCGAGGAGCACATCTGGCCGGTCGAGGG
>CAYUAO010000082.1:8209-9657 GCA_964442775.1 uncultured Halothiobacillus sp.
AACGAACGCCTGGTCGCCGTGCACATGACCCAGCTGACCGACGCGGAGATCGCTCGCCTGGCCGTCACCGGCACACACGTGCTGCACTCGCCACAATCGAACCTCAAGCTCGCCTCGGGATTCTGCCCGGTGGCCAAGCTGCTCGAGGCCGGGGTCAACGTCGGGCTGGGCACGGACGGGGCGGCCAGCAACAACGATCTGGACATGCTCGACGAGATGCGCACCGCCGCGCTGATCGCCAAGCCCGTGGCCGGTGATGCCGCCGCGGTCAGTGCCCACCAGGCGCTGCACATGGCAACCCTGGGCGGCGCCCGGGCCTTCGGTCTTGACGACCGGATCGGCTCGATCGAGCCCGGCAAGCGAGCGGACCTGGTGGCCGTCGACCTCGATGCCCCGGAGACCCAGCCGGTGTTCGACCCGGTCTCCACGCTGGTCTACAGCGCCTCGCGCGCCCAGGTGAGCGACGTCTGGGTCGACGGGCGCGCCCTGTTGCGCGGCGGGCGGTTGCGCCACCTCGACGCCCGCGCCATCATCGAGCGGGCCAACACCTGGCGCGAGCCGATCCGCCAGGCCAAGCCCGCCGGCTGACCCGTTCACCGTCCATTCGCCCTTACCTGGCCACGCCGCGATGACTCCGACCCACGACACCGCCGACCGCGCCTCCAGCGCCTCGCCCGACGAACTGGCCCACTTCAACCGGCTGGCGAGCCAGTGGTGGGACAGCGACGGGCCGTTCGCCTCGCTGCACGCGATCAACCCCTTGCGCATGGCCTTCGTCGAGTCCCACAGCGACGCCGGTGACAGCCGCGTGCTCGACGTCGGCTGCGGCGGCGGGATCCTCGCCGAGGCGCTCGCCCGCAGCGGGGCGCGCGTCACCGCGCTGGACCTCGCCGAGGACGTCATCGAGGTGGCCCGCGATCATGCCCCGGACCACCTCGAGATCGACTACCAGGTCGCCGATATCACCCGCTTCGCCCCCGAGCACTCCGGCGAATTCGACGTGATCACCTGCATGGAGATGCTCGAACACGTCGAGGACCCCGCCCGCATCATCGAGGCGCTGGCCAAGGCGGTGCGTCCCGGCGGCCACGTGTTCCTCTCGACGCTCAACCGCAACGCCAAGTCCTGGCTCCTCGGCATCGTCGCCGCAGAATACCTGCTGAACATGGTGCCGCGCGGCACGCACGATCACCGCCAGTTCATCCGACCGGGCGAACTGGCGCGCATGGGTCGGGCGGCCGGCCTCAAACCGATCGCCTCGACCGGCATCGTCTACAACCCGCTCACCCGCGAGTTCTCGCTCAACAACCGCGATCTCGACGTCAACTATCTGATGGCCTTCGTAAAGGAAACTCTGCATGATTCGATGACGTCTCTGCGGGACTCCAAGGGTCCAGATGCAAGGCGCAGTCCGCCGTGAAGGGCCGTCGCCCTTTACAAGGGCTGAA
>CAYUAO010000083.1:0-9634 GCA_964442775.1 uncultured Halothiobacillus sp.
GGCCCATCTGCGGCGTCGCGGGGTTCGTCCATGAACCCCGCCCTTCGGGCCGGCTCGCGCCGGCCGGATCGGCGTCGTGCCGATCCGGTTCAGCCCTTGTAAAGGGCGACGGCCCTTCACGGCGGACTGCGCCTTGCATCTGGGGCCCTTGGAGGTCCCGCTTCAGACGTCATCGCATCGTGCAGAGTTTCCCAGGAAAGCCCGAGTGTAACGCAGCACCGGGCCACCACCGAGCATGGGGACGACTCCGCTCCAGGCAAGCCACCCGGTCGCGGGCGGCGGGGAAAGCCGGTAGAATCCGCCTTCCCGCGGGTGTGGTGGAATTGGTAGACACAGCAGACTTAAAATCTGCAGGCCGCAAGGCCGTGCCGGTTCGAGTCCGGCCACCCGCACCAGATCTGGGGAAACTCTGCACGAATGCCATGCCACTCTGGCTTGGCGAGCCGTTCGTGATCAAGGCGCGCAGAGCGGTATGGAGTTCGTGCAGATCTTCCCTGCCACCCGATCCGGCACCACCCCCCCGACCGATCGCCGTGAACTTGCCGGCGGTTGCACCTACAGTTGGGTCAATCCCTTCTCCCGCAAGCCCGAAAGTCCGGATCGAGTCACGCCATGAAAATCGCCGTCCTCTCGCGCAACCCGAAGCTCTATTCCACCCGCCGACTGGTCGAGGCGGCCCGGGAACGCGGGCACGAGGTGCGCGTGCTCGACGTGCTGCGCTGTTACATGAACATCACCTCGAACAAGCCCGAGGTTCACTACAAGAGCGAGACGCTCGACGACTTCGATGCCGTGATCCCGCGCATCGGCGCTTCGGTGACCTTCTACGGCACGGCGGTGCTGCGCCAGTTCGAGATGATGGGCACCTTCCCGCTCAACGAGTCGGTTGCCATCAGTCGCTCACGCGACAAGCTGCGCTCGCTGCAGCTGCTCTCGCGCAAGGGCATCGGCCTGCCAGTGACCGGTTTCGCCCACCGCCCCGACGATGTCGAGGACCTGATCAAGATGGTCGGCGGCGCCCCGCTGGTGATCAAGCTGCTCGAGGGGACGCAGGGCATCGGCGTGGTGCTGGCCGAGACCAAGCAGGCCGCCGAGAGCGTCATCGAGGCCTTCATGGGCACAAAGACCAACATCCTGGTCCAGGAGTACATCAAGGAAGCCGGAGGCGCCGACATCCGCTGCTTCGTCATCGGTGACAAGGTGGTGGCCTCGATGAAACGCCAGGGCAAGGAAGGCGAATTCCGCTCCAACCTGCACCGCGGCGGCTCGGCCAGCCTGATCCGCATCACCCCGGAAGAGCGCTCCACGGCCGTGCGCGCGGCCAGGACGATGGGCCTGAACGTCGCCGGCGTCGACCTGCTGCGTTCGAACCACGGCCCGGTGGTGATGGAGGTCAACTCCTCGCCGGGCCTGGAAGGCATCGAAACGGCCACCGGCAGGGACATCGCGGCGATGCAGATCCAGTTCATCGAGAAGCGACTGGCCGAACAACGCACCAAGCGCAGCCTGACCCGCACCCGCGGTCACGGCTGAGCCATGCGCGAGGCCTTCGAGATAGCCGGACGGCACGTCTCCCCGGGGCAGCGTGCCCTGGTCGACCTGCCCATGCCGCGACTGAGTTCGCATACCGAGCTTTCCATGCCGGTGCACGTGATCCACGGACGACGCGACGGGCCCACGCTATTCGTCTGTGCGGCGATACACGGCGACGAACTCAACGGGGTGGAGATCATCCGGCGGGTGCTCAAGACACGCGCCCTGCAGCGCCTGCGCGGCACGCTGATCGCCGTGCCGGTGGTCAACGCCTACGGCCTGATCCACGAGAGCCGCTACCTGCCCGACCGGCGTGATCTCAACCGCTCCTTCCCCGGCTCGGAGGAAGGCTCGCTGGCCGCGCGACTGGCCCACCTGTTCCTGGGGGAGATCGTCAGCCGCTGCACGCACGGCATCGATCTCCACACCGGCGCGATCCACCGCACCAACCTCCCACAGATCCGCGGCAACCTCGACGACCCGGAGACGCTGCGACTGGCGCGCGCCTTCGGTGTACCGGTACTGCTGAACGCCTCGCTGCGCGATGGTTCCCTGCGCGCTGCGGCCGGCGAGCTGGGCATTCCCACCCTGCTCTACGAGGCCGGCGAGGCGCTGCGCTTCGACGAGTTCTCCATCCGGGCCGGCGCTCAAGGCGTGCTCAACGTGATGCGCGCGCTGGGCATGCTCTCGCCTTCCCGGCGCAAGACCGCCCGGCCCGAACCGTTCGTCTCCCGACGCAGCCTCTGGGTGCGCGCCCCGGAGAGCGGCATGCTGGGAACGGCGGTGCAACTGGGCGCGCAGGTCGCGCGCGGCGAGACGCTCGGCTACGTCGACGACGCCTACAGCGGCCGACGCGAATCGATCGTCTCGACCAGCGACGGCGTGGTCATCGGTCGCCTGGAACGCCCGCTGGTCCACGAGGGCGACGCCGTCTACCACGTCGCCCGTTTCAAGGGCGACGTCAGCGAAGTCGCCGGGAACGTCGAGGACTTCCAGGCCAACCATGCCGACGACCAGAACGCCGACGAGGATTGACCGCCATGAGCCGACACGAGGACGACACGCCCGACCGACTCACCTGCCTGGGGTGGCGCGAATGGGTGGCGCTGCCCGACCTGGGAATCGACCGGATCAAGGTGAAGGTGGATACCGGCGCGCGCACCTCGGCGCTGCACGCCTTCGCCGTCGAACCATTCCGTCGTGACGGGAGCGAATGGGTGCGCATCGGCATTCACCCGATCCAGGGCGACAGCGAGACCGTGGTGCGCTGCCAGGCCGAGCTGCTCGACCGGCGCCTGGTCTCGGATTCCGGCGGCCACCGCGAGAACCGCTACGTGATCGCCACCCGGCTGGTGATCGGCGAGATCGAGGAGCGGATCGAGCTCACCCTGACCGATCGCGACACGATGCGTTTTCGCATGCTGCTGGGCCGCCGGGCGATGGAGGGGCGCTTCCTGGTCGATCCGGGGGCTTCCTACCTCACCGGCCGTCCCAGGCTCTCGGGGCACTACCGCGGTCAGCCCGCCTGATCGATCGCCTTGCGCAGCAGGTCGGCCACGCGGATCACCCCCAGCAGCCGCCGATCGTCGTCGACCACGGGGATGTCCTCGACCCGCCGCTCCATGTGCTTGTGAAAGACCTCGCTGATCCGTTCCTCCGGGCCCATGCAGAGGACGTGATCGTCCATGTGCTCGCCCACGGAGCCGGCGGTCACCCGCTCGACCAGCTGCCGTCGGCTGTGGGTCGGCCGCAGGTGGGAGAGCAGCAGCCCTGCCAGTCGGCGAAAGCCCAGGTGCCCGCAGACGCGCCCCTCCGAGTCGATCACGTAGAGATCGCGCACCTCGGGATGCTCGAGGAACCGGGTCGCGGCCTCGGGCAACGAGTCCCCGGGCGACAGCGTCACCGCCTGCGCCGGATGAGCCGCCAACCAGTCACTTGCCTTCATCGTCTTTCCTCCCCCCTGCTTGTCCGGCCCGCTGCCCACCGTTGGCCATCTCGATCTCGCCGGCCCGACGCAAGCCGAAGCGCGCGGCCAGGGCCCCGATCGATTCGGTCAACAACGTGCTCACCGTGACGATGCTGATCACCAGCGTAGCCGTCTCGGCGAAGCGCGGCTGACCCTCGAGCATCAGCGCCATGCCCACGGCCACGCCGCCCTGCGGGAGCATGCCCAACCCGACGTTGTCGGCGATCGCCCGTGACGCGCCGCCGAGCCGGGCCCCCACCCAGGAACCGGCCACCTGACCGACCGCCCGCAACAGGAAGAACAGCAGGATCAGCCAGCCATGCTCGATCGCCAGCGACGGGTCGAAGTACAAGCCGGCGAAGGTGAAGAACAGCACGAACACCATTTCCTCGAGCTGCTCGACCGGTTCGAACAGCCGCTCGGCGTGTGAGCCGCCGAAGAAACGAACGGTGAACCCCAGCGTCATCGCGGCGAGCAGCCCGGAGAAGTGCCAGGCCTCGGCCAGCCCGACCAAGAGCACGATCGCGCCGGTCAGGGCCACCAGCCGCAGCTCGTGCTCGTGCAGCAGGCGGCTGATCCGCTCGATCGCCCATCCCCCCAGCGCCCCGATCGCCAGCGCGCCAAGGATCTCCCAGACCACCGCCGGGAGCGCCGAGAGCACCCCGTCGGTCGCCAGCAGGGCCAGTGCCACGGAGAAAATCACCACCCCCAGGGCATCGTCCATCGCCACCATGCCCAGCAGGGCCGTGGTCAACGGTCCGCGCGCCCGGTACTGATGGATGACCGCCACGATGGCCGCCGGTGCGGTGATGGTCGCCAGCGCGGCGAGCACCAGAGGCGCGCCCCAGACCGGCAGGTCGGGCACGCTCACGCCCAGCCAGAGAAAACCGGCGAACACCAGGACGAACGCCCCGGCCACCTTGCCGACGGTGGCGGTAATGATCGACGGTCCCAGGCGACGCAATTGCCGGACCGTGGCGGCCCCGCCGATCAGGTAGGCGACGATGCCCAGCGCGATCGCCACCAGCGGCTGGGTCCAGCGGGCCGCATCCAGCCCGAAATGCGCCCCGAGCAGGTCGGGCGAGAACAGCATCCCGACGAGGATGTAGCCCACCACCCGGGGCACGCCGAAGAAATGGCTCCCCAGCGTGCCGACGGCCAGCCCGGCCAGCAGCAGAATGCCGATCAGCAGTATTTCCAAGCCAACTCCTTAGTCGCAAGCCCACTTCATGGCGATCATCGATCTCGCGGGAAAACCTGCACGCACGCGGTCTATTCTAGGGAAACTCTGCACGAAGACATCGGAGGTGCTCCAGATGATTATCTCGACACTCAAGCGCATGAGCCTGCTGCTCGTTCTCGTCGGCCCGTTCGCCTTCCTCTCAGGCTGCAACACCATGGAAGGCCTGGGAGAAGACACGCAAGAGGCCGGCGGTGCGATCGAGGAAGAGGCCGAGGAGCACGATTGAGTCGTGCCCGGCGACACGGGGCGGGCCCTGCCCTCGCGAAGATCGGCATCAAGGCCTCGCCCCTTCCCGGGCGGCCTTTTCGTTGCCGACTCCGCGCCGGCGGAGGGCGCTCGCCCGTGATTGGGCCTATGATCGTTGAAGGCACGATCACAGGGAGAATCCGGCCATGCTCAAGCATCTCGTCACCGCCACCTTCCTCGCCGGCCTGATCACCCTGGCCAGCGGCTGCAACACCATGAAGGGCCTCGGCGAGGACATCCAGAGCCTGGGTGGATCGATCGAGGGCGCCGCCAGCGAGAACCGGCGCGACGACTGACCGTCACTGGCCCGGACCGGGCACCACTCGCTCGAGTGCCTCGCCGAAGGCGCGCGGCACTTCCACCCAGGGAAAGTGCACGCAGCCATCCAGTATCTCGACCCGGCCCAGGGAGAGGTTTTCGCGCAACGCCTCGAGGTTCTCGGGCATCAACAGGTCCCGGCGACAGCCGACGACGTCGACCGGGACCTCCCAGCCACGGATGGTCTCGTACGCGACCGGATCGTCCCGGTAGGCACGCCAGCCCTCGATATTCAGCCTCGGCGAAAAGTCCGAGGCATCGAATTGCCGAGCGTAGCGCTGTCCCTGCTCGTAATCGAGGAAGTAGCTGGGAAGCGAGCGTCCGATCCGGTGCCGCGCGGTGGCGGCCGGGTCATCGACGCCGTCCATGCGCTGCTCCCAGGCAGACTCGCCGTCCCAGGCCTGGTCCGACTCCCTCGCCCGGCGCCGATCGATCTGCTCGACGACATTCCGCATCCCGCGGCGTTCCGGGTCGACGGGGTTGAGCAGTACCAGCCGCCGTACGGCCGCGGGGTGGTCGCGGGTGTAGAGCATCGCCATCAGCGCCCCCCAGGAATGCCCCAGCAACAGCACGCGCCGCTCCCCGGCGACCGCCCCTCGCAGGGCCTCGACCTGCGCCACCCAGGCATCCAGCAGGGCCTGCCCGGTCAGCTTTTCGCCGCCGGCCGCGTTCTCCCCCACCCCGAGCATGTCCATGATCGCCGTGCGGTAACCCAGCTCGGCAAGCCGCCGCTGCACGGGCTCGAGGTTCCAGCTGGAAAAGCCCGGGCCGCCGCCGAGCAGAATCGCCACCGGCGCGTCCCGCTCGCCCATCACGTGATACCGCAACTCCCGCTCATCGAGCATGAAGCGTTCCGCCGGGGTGGTGAACGACGCCAGCGACGGCAGCGCGACCAGGCAGCCGACGAGCAGGGCGATCAACGCCAGGGCAGAGCGAGAGAGAGGCGGTGACATGCAGGAACTCCCGGGGTGAGCCCGAGAGAGAGCGTAGCCCCGGAACGGCCGGTTTTCCGCCTGCTAGACTTTTGCGGTACCTGACAACCGGAAAGAGCACGATGATGACCGCTCGAACCATCGACGACATCACCATCGAGTGCGTCCGGGGCGACATCGTCGACCAACCGGACATGGACGCGATCGTCAACGCGGCCAATGCCCGGCTCGCGCCCGGCGGCGGCGTCGCCGGGGCGATTCATCGCGCCGCGGGTCCGGGCCTGGCCCGGGAATGCGTACCCCTTGCCCCGATCCGCCCCGGCGAGGCGGTGATCACCGGCGGGCACGCCCTGCCCAACCTGCATGTCATCCATTGCCTGGGGCCGGTCCACGGGGTTGACGAGCCCGCCGACGAACTGCTTGCCGCCTGCTATCGCAACGCGCTGGCGCGCGCCGACGAAAACGGGCTGACCAGCATCGCCTTCCCCTCCATTTCCACCGGGGCTTTCGGCTATCCCGTCGAACCGGCCGCCAGGATCGCGATCGACACGGTTATCGGGGCCGCTCCGGGGCGGCGAACGGTGCGACATGTGCGCTTCGTGCTGCACGGCGAGGCCGACCTCGCGGTCTACATCCGCGCGCTGGAGCGACGCCTCGCCGACGGGGACCAGACGACCCACCGGAAAGCGACATGACCCGTGGCCCGCAGGCAAAGACCGCCACGCCGTTCCTGCCGGATCGGGAGCTTAACCTGTTCACGGACCTCTATCGCGCCGACCATGATGCAGGCCTGCCACGGTGGCGACACGACGCCACGGCCGCCTTCTCCCGGCTCGTTCGCCACTTGCCGGCGGGACACAACGGGTGGCCGTCCCGCGCGGACGTAACGCTGGCCTGACGGCTTGCCGCCGGTGTTCTACCCTCGAACTCCACATCCATTCGACCCCCACATCCGATCCCGTGACAGTCGAGGAGGTACCGCCATGGCCGAACGTCTCGATGGCAAGCGCGTGGCCCTGCTCGTGGCCGATGGCTTCGAGCAGGTGGAACTGACCGAACCCAGGCATGCGCTGGAAGAGGCGGGCGCGACCGCCCGGATCGTCTCGCCCGCCGGCGACAAGGTGAAGGGCTGGCAGCACACCGACTGGGGCGATGTCTTCGACGTCGACGTGCCGCTGGATGCGGCCAGCGAATCGGACTTCGACGCCCTGGTACTGCCCGGCGGGGTGATGAACCCCGACGCCCTGCGACAGAACCCGAAGGCCGTTGCCTTCGTGCGCGATTTCTTCGATCACCACAAGCCGGTGGCCGCGATCTGCCACAGTGGCTGGACGCTGGTCGAGGCCGGTGTGCTGCAGGGCCGGCGCGTGACCTCCTACCCCAGCATCCAGACCGATCTGAAGAACGCCGGCGCCGTGTGGGTCGACGAGGAGGTGGTGGTCGACAACGGCCTGGTCACCAGCCGCAATCCCGACGACCTGCCGGCATTCAATGCCAAACTGATCGAAGAGGTGGCCGAAAGCCGACACTGACCGCCCCAACCGCAAGCCCGGCAATTCGCAGGGCTTGCGTGCGGCCGGCACTCATTTGTTCGGCAACGGCGCCTCGGCCCCTTGCTTGACTGCTCGATAACTCTCTTCCAGTGCCTTGCGATCCCCTTGCTCAGGGAAGCCCTGCCACGCCCCCCGCCGGATCATATCGGCCTGCCGCAAGAGCGCATCGCGGTCGTCGGGTCGATGGGCGAATGCCGTGATAGCTGCCAGCGTTTCCATCAGCCGAATGCTCACCGCCACGTTCGTTCGGCCATGTTGCCGAATCTGATCAAACCCCGCGTCGAGCATCGCCGGGAAACTGGGAGATGGAGCGATCACCCGCAACGTCCCCTCGCTGTCATGGCGATACGGCGACGGCATTTCTCGCGTGACCAGCCGGCATAACGCGGAGCCAAGTCGATCGATACAGGCAACGGCGGTGAACGGATCGTTGATCCCCGGCGAAAGCGCCCGCACGGCAATCTCCACCAGTTCGAAGAGGGCAAACTCGATGTCCTGACCGGAGGTGCGCTGATTGCCAAGGGCAAAGGCCGCATTCACCTCCTGGGCGAACTCGTCGCTCCGCTGGCCGATGGGCCAGACCCGCAGCAAGGGGGCGCCGGCAACCACGTAATGGCCGGGATGACACTCGAGACGCACGACCACATCGTTGCGCTCGGCAAGAGCCATCAGGGCATCCGCATCGATGAACTGCAGATAGCCGTCACCCGAGGAGCAAACCGGCTCGGCCTCGCGATCGAAGCGCCGCAGGAAGGCGGCTTCCGGGGCCGGCACGGACTCCCCCGCCGCGCCCTGCCCGATCGTTTCGGGGAACAGCTGTTCCAACACATCGATCAACTCATGACCGACTCGCGCGACGATCTGATTCGCCTGGATGGAAATGGCCACGTGATGGATGAAGTAGATCAAGACCCCCAGGCTGATCACCGCCAGCAGCACCCCCAGGGTGACCGACAGGTGGGGTACGAACGCATCTTCGTCACCACGCCGAATGGTGAGCACCACCAGTACGCAGTAGAGAAACGTGGCGACGAATGTCCCGAGTACGACCTGGGTCGGAGGGTCACGCATGAAGCTGCGCAACAGACGCGGACCCAGCTGCGACGAGGCCAGGGAAAGGACCACCAGGGTCATGGAGAACACGACGCCGGCAATCGTGGTCATCGAACCGGCGATGATGCTCAACACCTCGCTGGCCCCATCGGGGCCCCCGGTGAACACCCAGTCCCAGACCAGCCAGCCCTTGATCGTCACGAGTCGATCCGCCTGTATGGCAGCCGCCGACACCACCACGGCACCAGTGACCATGAGCGCCGGGATGAACCAGAAACTGGTACGCAAGGCCTCCCAGTACTTGAACAGCTGCACTTTCACGATGACGGCACCTCATTCTTTTCCGGCACAACCCGGAGCGCCCGACCATCAGGCCCGCCCCGTCGACGCGCGCCCGGCCATCGGTCGCCCTTGATCGCTCTGCCTCCACCTTGTTATAGCATCGGCAAGTCGACGAGCCGCCATGCCCGTCGCAGCCGGGCCCTTGCTAAGGTGTGCCCAGCGACTTTTCAGGAGCAACCGCATGACCAACCCAAGCAACGATCCGCGCCGCCGTCATTCCGCCCCGGTTGTCGACGGCATCAACAAGTCCGCCAGCCGCGCGATGCTGCGCGCGGTGGGGTTCCAGGACGAGGATTTCCAGAAACCGCAAGTCGGCGTCGCCTCGACCTGGAGCCAGGTCACGCCCTGCAACGCCCATATCGACAAGCTCGCCGACGCGGCCCGCAGCGGTGCCGATGCCGCCGGCGGCAAGGGCGTGATCTTCAACACCATCACCATCTCCGACGGC
>CAYUAO010000084.1:0-9633 GCA_964442775.1 uncultured Halothiobacillus sp.
TGATCGACATGCTCGAGGACCTCGATGACGTCCAGGAGGTCTACCACAACGCCGAGATCCCGGAAGCGGCGTATGCCTGATTCGCCGGCAGCGAGTCGTCCCCCGCGTCGCGTGCTGGGCATCGACCCCGGCTCGCGCGTGCTGGGGCTGGCGGTGATCGAGTTCGCCGCCGGCCGGGCACGTTGCCTCGGGCTGGCGAGCCACTCGCTGCAGTCCCACGGTGACTTTGCCGCCCGCATGGGCGGTGTTTTCGATGTGGTCTCCGAATGGATCGAGACCCACGAGCCGACCGAGTGCGCCATCGAGCAGATCTTCATGTACCGCAGCGAGTCGTCCTCGCTCAAGCTCGCCCAGGCACGCGGGGCGGCGCTGGCGGCCGTGGTGCGCCACGGGCTGCCTGTCGAGGAATACATGCCGGCGACCGTCAAGCAGGCGGTGGTCGGTAGCGGCCGGGCCGACAAGAGCCAGGTCGCGCACATGGTCCAGCGGCTGGCGGGTCTGGATGCATTGCCGGCGGCCGACGGGGCGGACGCGGCGGCGGTTGCGCTGTGTCACTGTTATCGCAGCAATGCCTTCTCCGCCGTGGCCGGCAGTGGGCCGAACAGCGAGGCGCGCGAGATCCTGCGCGAGGCCTCCCAGCGGCGCTATCGCCGGCGCAGCGACTCGCGCGGCTGGCGCGACATGGACGCCGCGACACTCGTGGCCCGCGCGGCGGGCAAGGCCGGAGGCAAGAAATGAGGGTGTCTCGACAAGCCGTTGCGAGCCGCCCGAGTGCGAGGAGCCGCGGAGCGAGCGACGAGACATATCAATTGGATAGGCGGGCACAGGCCATTCATGGCCTGTGCTCTTCGAGCGCACTTCGTGCGCCTCGATTCGCTCCTGGCGAATCGATAGGAGTGAGTGACGGAAGGGCCGGGATGCCATTCCGGACGCAAGCGTCGCTTGCGCTTGCGAAGGACATGGATGTCCCGAGTCCGCACGTGACGCAGCAATCGGGTGGCGCAGTAGGCTTGTGGAGGTGCCCGTGATCGGACGATTGGCCGGGCGCGTCCTGATGCGCAAGCCGCCGTTCCTGCTCGTGGACGTCCACGGCATCGGCTACGAGGTCGAGGCGCCCATGTCCACCTTCTTCGCCACGCAGGGCGAGGACGACGTCGTCCTGCACACCCACCTGGTGGTGCGCGAGGACGCCCAGCTGCTCTACGGTTTCGCCACCGTTCGCGAGCGCGACCTGTTCCGCGCGTTGATCAAGGTCTCGGGCATCGGCCCGCGCATGGCCGTCGCCGTGCTCTCGGGCATGTCCGAGGCGCAGTTCCGCGACTGCGTGATGAACGACGACGTCACCGCCCTGACCCGGGTGCCGGGCATCGGCAAGAAGACCGCCGAGCGGCTGATCATCGAGATGCGCGACCGGCTCGACAAGCAGCCGGGCGGTGTCGCGCCGATGGTTGCCGGCGGTGAGGCGCCCGCCGACAGCCCGCGCGACGAGGCGTTGAGTGCGCTGGAGGCGCTGGGCTACAAGCCGGCCGAGGCGAACCGCATGATCACCCGGGCCGAGAAGGAAGGCGCGGACAACGCCGAATCGCTGATTCGCCTCGCCCTGCGCCAGACGGTCAAGTAAGCCATGAGTGAAGGAATGGAAGACGCCCGTTTCGTCAGCTCCGAGCACCGCCCCGACGAGGAAGCCCTCGAACGGGCGTTGCGCCCGCGGCGGCTGGCCGACTACATCGGTCAGCCGGCGGTGGTCGAGCAGATGGAGATCTTCGTCCCCGCCGCGCGCAACCGCGGCGAGCCGCTCGACCACGTCCTGATCTTCGGCCCGCCGGGGCTGGGCAAGACCACGCTGGCGCACATCATCGCCAACGAGATGGGCGTGAGCCTCAAGCAGACCTCCGGCCCTGTGCTCGAGCGCCCGGGCGATCTCGCCGCGCTCCTGACCAACCTCGAGCCGGGCGACGTGCTGTTCATCGACGAGATCCATCGCCTCTCCTCGGTGGTCGAGGAGATCCTCTACCCGGCGATGGAGGACTACCAGATCGACATCATGATCGGCGAGGGGCCGGCGGCGCGGTCGATCAAGCTCGACCTGCCGCCGTTCACCCTGGTGGGCGCGACCACCCGTGCCGGCATGCTCACCAACCCGCTGCGCGACCGCTTCGGCATCATCCAGCGCCTCGAGTTCTACGAGGTCGAGCACCTGGTGCACATCGTCGAGCGCTCCGCTCGGCTGACGCAACTGGAAATGGACCTCGAGGGCGCGCGCGAGATCGCCGCCCGCTCGCGCGGCACCCCGCGCATCGCCAACCGCCTGCTGCGCCGGGTGCGCGATTACGCCGACATCAAGGGCGGCGGCCGGGTCGACCGGGGCATCGCCAACGCCGCACTCGACATGCTCAAGGTCGACAAGCGCGGCTTCGATCACCAGGACCGCCGCCTGCTCGAGACCCTGCTGGCCAAGTTCGACGGCGGCCCGGTCGGGCTGGACAACCTCGCCGCGGCCATCGGCGAATCGCGCGACACCATCGAGGACGTGCTCGAGCCCTACCTGATCCAGCAGGGCTTTCTCATCCGCACGCCGCGCGGACGCATGGCCACGCGCCAGACCTGGGAGCACTTCGGTTTCACCCCGCCGGCGCGGTGGCCAGGTGACCAGCCGGACCTGCTCGCGGAGAACGGCGCGTGATGGCATCCCCGGACGCTTTCCGCTGGCCGGTCCGCGTCTACTACGAGGACACTGACGCCGGCGGGGTGGTTTACCATGCCCGCTACCTGAATTTCTGCGAGCGGGCGCGCACGGAATGGCTGCGCGCCCGTGGCCTGGAACAGGACGAACTCCGCGACCGGCACGGGGTGGTATTCGTCGTGGCCCGGGCCTCGCTTGAATATCGCCGACCGGCACGATTTAATGACCCGCTGCAGATCACCTGCGAGGTTGATCGCCTGCGCGCGGCGGCCATCGACTTCACCCAGCGCGTGGAACATTCCGCCGATTCCGCGGTCCTGTGTGGGGTATCCGTGCGCGTGGTCTGCGTGGATACGCGGACCTTTCGTCCCAAACCCATTCCCGAGCCGATCCTGGAGTCCTTCGCGTGAATTCCGACCCGTCCGTCGTCGAGTTGATTACCGCGGCGAGCCTGCCCGTGCAACTGGTCCTGATCATCCTGGTGCTGGCCTCGATCGGCTCCTGGGCGCTGATATTCCACAAGGCCCGCGTCTACAAGCGGGCCGTCAACGGCGTGCGGCTGTTCGAGAGCAGCTTCTGGGCCGGCGGCAGCCTCAACGAGTTCTACGACCGCATCTCCCGCGAGGCCCGGCCGCGCGAAGGGCACGAGGCGGTCTTCGAGGCGGGCTTTCGTGAATTCCAGCGGCTGCGGCAGGCCGAGGATCGCAGTCACACGCAGATCATCGACGGCGTCGAGCGCGCCATGCGGGTGGCCGAGAACCGCCAGATCGACCAGCTCGAGGAAGGCGTGCCCTTTCTCGCCACGGTCGGTTCGGTCAGCCCCTACGTCGGGCTGTTCGGCACCGTCTGGGGCATCATGAGCGCGTTCATGAACCTCGGCACCATGGAGAGCGCCACGCTGGCGGCTGTCGCCCCGCCGATCGCCGAGGCGCTGATCGCCACCGCCATGGGCCTGTTCGCCGCCATTCCGGCGGTCATCGCCTACAACCGCTTCACCCAGCGGGTCGACTGGCTCGCCGGGCGCTACGAGAACTTCGTCGACGAATTCCTGGGGTTGCTGCAGCGCCAGCTGGGGGGCAAGTAAGCCATGGCGCGTCGCACGCGACGGGCGCGGCGGATGGTCGCCGAGATCAACGTCGTCCCCTACATCGACGTGATGCTGGTGCTGCTCGTGATCTTCATGGTCACCGCGCCGATGCTGCAGCAGGGCGTCGAGGTCGAGCCACCGCAGGCATCGGCCAGCCCGCTCGAGGAGACCGACGAGCCGCCGCTTCTGATCAGCGTCAACCGAGAGGGCGAGTACTTCGTCAACCAGTCGGATAACCCCGATGCGCCGGTCAGCCTGTCGACCGTCACCGAGCTGGTCGCCGCCGCTCGCGAGGTCGACCCGGAAACCCCGGTGCTGGTCAAGGGCGACCGGGCCTCGAACTACGACAACGTGATTCGGGCCATGGTCGCCGCCCAGAAGGGCGGTGCGCCGAAGGTCGGCCTGGTGACGGACTCCGATCCGGCCGGCGACAGCGAGGAGGGCCAGTAAGCCATGTGGCGAATGCTTGCGCGCATGCCCGTTGCGGTCGTCCTGGCCGTGATCCTGCACCTGGCCTTGGTGCTCGCCGTGGTGTTTTCGGAGCTGTGGGAACCGGAAAGCGTCAAGCCCAGCGGCGAGGCGAAGGAGCTGCCCACCCCGAGCATCGAGGCCGAATCCGTCTCCTCTGAGGCGATCGACCGTCAGGCCGAACGCCTGCGCCAGGAGCGTGAAGAGCGCGAGCGCGAGCGCAGCGAAGCCGAGAAGGCCGCCGAGGAAGCCGCCGCCGCACGCCGGGCCGAGGAGGCCCGGGCGAAGCAGCTCGCCGAGATGCGCGAGGCCCGCGAACGCGAGGCCGAGGCGGAGGCCAAGCGCATCGAGGAGTTGCGCGAACGGCAGCGCGAAGTCGAACAGGCGCGCGAGCAGGCCCGTCGCGAGGCCGAGGAGGCCCGGAAGGAAGCCGAGAAAGCGCGCCAGGAAGCCGAAGAGGCCGCCAAGCGGCGCGAGGCCGAGGAAAAGGCGCGCCAGGAGGCCCGGGAGCAGGAGCGCAAGGAGGCCGAGGAGAAGGCTCGCAAGGAAGCCGAGGAAAAGGCCCGCAAGGAGGCCGAGGAGAAGGCTCGCAAGGAAGCCGAGGAAAAGGCTCGCAAGGAAGCCGAGGAAAAGGCCCGCAAGGAGGCCGAGGAAAAGGCCCGCAAGGAGGCCGAGGAGAAGGCCCGCAAGGAAGCCGAGGAGAAGGCCCGCAAGGAAGCCGAGGAAAAGGCCCTGCGCGAGGCGGAGGAAAAGGCCGCCCGCGAGCGGGCCGAACGCGAGGCGGAAGAGCAGGCCCTGCGCGAGCGACTCGCCGCCGAGCAACAGGAGCGGGCCGAGCGAGACGCCTTGAGCGAGTGGGCCGCCGCGATCCAGTCCAAGGTGCGTGACAACTGGCAGCGCCCGCGCGGCGCGAAGGTCGGCTGGACCTGCACGGTGACTGTCCGTCAGGATCCGGATGGACGGGTGCGCGACGTGGCGGTGGAGCGCTGTGACGGCGATCGCCTGTTCGAGCGTTCGGTGGTGCAGGCGATCGAGGCCGCCTCGCCGCTGCCCAAACCGGAAATCGACTCTATCTTCCAGGAAGAGCTTCGTTTCAACTTCAGGCCGGAATGATCGGTCAACCCGGGGTGATCCACATGACAGTACTGGCCTTCGTGCATCGTTCGCTTGCCGCCGTCCTGACCGTCGCGGCACTGTCTTTCGTCATGCCGGCCCAGGCGGCGCTGGAGATCGACATCAGCGGGGGCACCGAATCGGGCGTGCCGATCGCAGTGGTGCCGTTCGACCAGCCCGGTGACCTTGACGATCAGGCGCGCATCGTCGGTGACGACCTGGCGCGTTCCGGCCTGTTCCTGCCGATCGCGCGGGGCGACATGCCCGGCCGCCCGGCGACGCCCGATCAGTTGCGCATCGATGACTGGCGGGCCGGAAACGCGCGCTACCTCGTCATGGGCGAGACCGAGACCGACGGCGATCGCCTGCGTACCCGCTTCTACCTGATCGATGTCAGTTCGGGCGAGCGGCTCGCCGGAAGCCAGATCTCGGCCGGCGCCTCGGACGAACGCTCGGTCGCGCACCGGATCAGCGACATCGTCTACGAGGAACTGACCGGGGAGCGCGGTGCGTTCTCCACCCGGCTTGCCTACGTCACCGAGCGCGGTTCACCCGGCGACCGTACCTACACCCTGCAGATCGCCGACTCGGATGGCGCGGATCCGCGCACGGTGCTCGAATCGCCTTACCCGATCATGTCACCGAGCTGGTCGCCCGACGGGGGGAAGCTGGCCTACGTTTCCTTCGAGGGCAATCGCTCGGCGATCTGGGTCCAGGATCTCGGCACGGGCGAACGCTACCAGCTGACCGACTACTCGGGCATCAACGGCGCGCCGGACTGGTCACCGCGTGGTGACAAGATCGCGGTGACCCTGTCGAAGGACGGCAGCCCGGACATCTACGTCATCGACCTGGACACCCGTCGGACCACGCGCTGGACCCGCTCCGGGGCGATCGAGACCGAGCCCACCTGGTACCCGGACAACCGCAGCCTTGCCTTCACCTCGGATCGCTTCGGCCAGCCGCAAGTCTTCCGCAAGGCGGGGCCCGACGACCGCGCCCGCCGGCTGACCTTCGATACCTCCTACGCTGCCGGCTCGCGTATCTCGCCCGACGGCGAGCGCATGGCGCTTGTGGTCCGGGACGACAAGGGTTTCTACGTGGCCGAGCAATCCCTGGACGACGGCGAGCGCGCACTGTTGAGCCGTGACGGCGGCGAAGAGCGGCCCAGCTACGCCCCCAACGGCGCGATGGTCGTCTACGCCGCGCAATCCGGGAGTGGCTCGGTGCTCAAGATTTCCCCGGCCATCGGCGGCGAGCCGCAGACCCTGAGTTACGACCGAGGCAAGGTGCGCGACCCGGTCTGGGGGCCCTTCAATGACTGAGACGACGCATACGATGCAAACGATACACCGTTCTCCGCTGGCTGCCGCTCTCGTGGCAGCCTTGGCTTTCTCCGGCGTCGCGGCGCCGGTCGGCGCGCAGGACGCGCCGGGTTGGCTCAACTGGGGCGGTGGTTCGGACGAGCCGGCTGCCGACGAGCGTGACGGGCGCGAGGCGACCAACGATGGCGATGCCGGGGCGGACAACCCGTCGGTGCCGTCGGCCAGCGTTTCTGTCGCGGATGCGGGCAACCCGTCCGGTCAGGCCGTGCTGTTGCAGCGCCTGATGCAGCGCGTCGACGAGCTGGAGCGGCAGGTGCAGGGCATGCGTGGGCAACTCTCCGAGCAGGAGCGCACCATCGAGCGCCAGCGTGCCCGCCTCGACGAGGTCGAGGAGGTGGCGCGATCGCAACCTGCGGCCCCCGCCGAGGAACGTCCCGCGGTGATCGACGGCGACGACCCGGTCCGGCAGGACGTGCCCGACGAGGCCGTCGCCGCGGTGACTGGTGACGACGCCGACGATGAGCGGTCACAACGTCCCGATGACGGGGAGGGCGCGCAGGACGAGGACCGCGGCGGTGACTCGGTCAGCGACGCCGATCAGCAGGCGCTGTACAACGAGGCCTTTGAGGTCCTCAAGAGTGGCAAGTACGAGCAGGCGATCGACGCCTTCCAGAAGGTGATCGACGCCAATCCGCGGGGCGAGTGGGCGGCCAGCGCCTTCTTCTGGCAGGGCGAGACCTACTACGTGCAGCAGGACTACGCCGCGGCCGGCAAGTCCTATGCGGAGTTGATCGAACGATTCCCCGACAGCAATCGCATCCCGGACGCCAAGCTCAAGCTGGGTTACGTCGCCCAGGAGCGCGGCGATGACGACTCGGCGCGCCGCCTGTTCAACGAGGTGGTCGAGGACCACCCCGATTCGCAGGCCGCCGGCCTGGCCAGGCAGCGCCTCAAGCGCCTGGGTGGCTGATGGCGGTTGAGTCGGCCAATCGGCCGCGGGCGCTTGAATCGGTCGCGCCCGCGGCGAATCGCAGTCTGCGCATTACCGAAATCTTCCGTTCCCTGCAGGGCGAATCGGACCACATCGGCTGGCCGACGGTGTTCGTCCGCCTGACCGGCTGCCCGCTACGTTGCGTCTATTGCGATACCGCCTACGCCTTCACCGGCGGGGAGCGCATGGAACAGGACGCAATCCTTGGTCGGGTAGCCGAGTTGAACACCCGTCACGTCTGCGTCACCGGTGGCGAGCCACTCGCCCAGCCGGGGTGCCCCGATTTGTTGCGGCGCCTGGCCGACGCCGGGCATGCCGTCAGCCTGGAGACCAGCGGGGCGCTCGACATCGCCGCCGTCGACCCGCGCGTGCACATCGTCATGGACATCAAGACGCCCAGTTCCGGCGAGGTCGAGCGCAATCGCTGGGAAAACCTCGAAGCGCTCAAGCCCGATGACGAGATCAAGGTGGTGATCGGCTCGCGCGCGGATTTCGACTGGGCCGTCGCCCGGGTGCGGGAGTGCGATCTCGACCGGCGCTTCGCCGTGCTGTTCTCGCCGGTCTTCGGTGGAATCACGCCGATCGAACTGGCCGACTGGGTCCTGGAGACGGGGCTCGAGATCCGCTTCCAGATGCAGCTGCACAAGCTGATCTGGGGCGACGAGCCCGGTCGCTGATCGTGGGTAGTACGCAGGACAGTCCGGCCGTGGTGCTGCTTTCCGGCGGGCTCGATTCGGCCACGCTCGCCTGGCAGGCACGCGCGGACGGCTATGCCGTGCACGCGCTGAGCTTCGATTACGGGCAGCGACACCGCGTCGAGCTCGAGGCCGCCGATCGGGTGGCCCGTGCCGTGGGCGCGGTCGCGCATCGCACGATTCGCATCGACATGGGGGGCGGTACAGGCTCGTCGCTCACCGACGCTGATCAGGCGGTCCCGGACTACACGCCCGGCGAGGGGATCATCCCCAGCACCTACGTGCCCGCACGCAACCTCACGTTTCTCTCCTTCGCCCTCGGCTGGGCGGAGATGCTGGGAGCCACGCGTATCTACATCGGCGTCAACGCGGTCGATTACTCCGGCTACCCGGACTGCCGGCCGGCCTTCATCGAGAAATTCCAGGAACTGGCCAATATCGCCACCGCCGCGGATCACCCGTTCGAGATCCACGCGCCACTCCTTTACCTGAGCAAGGCCGAGATCATCGCCCGTGGTACCGAGCTGGGCGTCGACTACGGCCTGACGGTTTCCTGCTATCGCGCCGACGAGCAGGGGCGCGCCTGCGGGTGCTGCGACTCCTGTCACTACCGGCGCCAGGGTTTCCTCGACGCCGGTGTGCCCGACCCGACGCACTACGCCTGATGGCACGGTTCCCCGGGGGGCTCCACGAGCTGCACGCCGTGGATCGGGATTCCGCCCAGCGCCGCATGCCAGACTGCATCCTTGCCGAGCCCTTTACAGGGCTACCCCCTGTGGGCTGGATTTCAGCTTAACGTCCGTCGTAAGGCCGACTCCTCACGCTGGTCGTCGACCGGGCATAGCCAGCGCCCGCTAAGCGCCGCAGGAGCGTCTTTCGCCGCGAAACCGCGTCCCGTCGCAATCTCAATGATGGCAGGTCACCGGGCTGATCTTCGCCCTGAGCACGCTCGCCGTAAAAAAGATGCAACAAAGGGGTTGTCAGCCCCGCCAGGCTGCGTATAATGCGCAGTCCTCGACAGGGGGTCGTTAGCTCAGTTGGTAGAGCAGTTGGCTTTTAACCAATTGGTCGTAGGTTCGAATCCTACACGACCCACCAAATTCCACCCCGACAGGGGTTGAAAGCGCGAATGTTTGCTGTAATATTCGCGCTCCTTTCCGGCACGAGGGGCTGATCAGACGCCCGCCGGGAAGTCGCCAGAAGACACGAAAAAATGTTGACAGGCGACACGGGAAGCGTAAGATACGCGCTCCTTTCGGCGACGAGCCGAC
>CAYUAO010000085.1:0-9592 GCA_964442775.1 uncultured Halothiobacillus sp.
CCGCTGAAGCGCGCCTTGAGCCGGGCAGATGCAAGGCGCTCGTCCGCCGCGGAAGGGTTGTTCCCTTTCCAAGGACGAAACCGGATCGGCAGGAAGCCGATCCGGCCGGCGCGAGCCGGCCCGAAGGGCGAGGTCCAGGGACGGACCTCGCGACGCAGCGGCTGCCCGACTCAGGGCGCGCCCTGCGGGGCATGGCATTCGTGCAGAGTTTCCCTAGCACCCGACCAGCCAAACCGCGAGAGTCACGCATGTCCAATCCCCTGCTGGATGCCAAGGATCTTCCGGCCTTCGATCGCATCGCCCCGGAACACATCGAGCCGGCGATCGACCGCATACTCGACGAGAACCGCGCCGCGATCGCCGAGCGGCTCGAACAGGGGGCACCGTTTTCCTGGCAGAACTTCGTCGCACCGATGGAAGCGCTGGAAGACCGGATCGATCGCGCCTGGTCGCCGGTCAGCCACCTCAACGCGGTAGTCAACACCCCGGAGCTGCGCGCGGCCTACGAGGCCTGCCTGCCCAAGCTGTCGGACTACTCGACCGACCTGGGCCAGAACGAGGAACTGTTCGCGGCCTACCGGGCGGTGAGAGAGCGCGACGATTTCGATTCCCTGTCGGGGGATCAGCGCCGTGTGGTCGAAAACGCCATCCGCGACTTCCGGCTGGCCGGCGTGGACCTCGAACCCCGGGACAAGGCGCGCTTCAAGGCACTGAAGAGCGAACTCTCGCAGCTGACCACGCGATTCGCCAACAACCTCCTGGATGCGACCAACGCCTGGTCCCTGGACATCGAGGACGAATCCCGCCTCGCCGGCCTGCCGAACTCGGCTCGCGCAATGTTTCGCCAGGCCGCGGAGAACGCCGGCGTGTCGGGCTGGCGGATCGGCCTGGAAATGCCCAGTTTCATCGCCGTGATGACCCACGCCGAGGATCGCGACCTGCGCGAGACCCTCTACGAGGCGTTCGTGACGCGCGCCTCGGACGTCGGGCCACACGCCGGGGAATGGGACAACGGCCCGGTCATGGAACGCATTCTCGAGATTCGCCACGAACTGGCACAGTTGCTGGGCTTCGACAACTACGCCCAGCGTTCGCTGGAGACCAAGATGGCGAGCGACCCCGCCGAGGTGCTGGCCTTCCTGCAGGAGCTGGCCGACCAGGCCGTGCCCAAGGCCCGTCGCGAACTGGCCGACCTGCAGACATTCGCCCGGGAGTCGGGCGGTCCGGAAACCCTCCAGCCCTGGGACCTGGCCTTCTATGCCGAGAAGTACCGCGAGGCCCGCTTCGCGATCTCCCAGGAGCAGTTGAAGCCCTACTTCCCCGCCGACCACGTTGTCGAAGGCCTGTTCACCGTCGTCGGTCGCCTCTTCGGCATCCGCGTGCGCGAGCGTATGGACGTGCCCACCTGGCACCCCGACGTACGCTTCTTCGAGATCGAGGATCGAGACGGCCAGCTGCGCGGGCGTTTCTACCTGGATCTGTACGCCCGGGCGAACAAGCGCGGGGGCGCCTGGATGGCCGGTGCGATCCAGCGCCGACGCCTACCGGATGGCGACGTGCAGCATCCGGCCGCCTTTCTCACCTGCAACTTCACCCCGCCTGTGGATGGCGAGCCTTCCCTGCTCACGCACGACGAGGTGACCACGCTGTTCCACGAGTTCGGCCATGGCCTGCATCACCTGCTCACCCGGGTGGACGCCGCCGGGGTCGCCGGAATCAGCGGGGTTGCCTGGGACGCGGTCGAGCTTCCCAGCCAGTTCCTGGAGAACTGGTGCTGGGAGCGCGAGGCGCTGGATCTCTTCGCGCATCATCACGAGACCGGTGAACCGCTGCCGGAGGACCTCTACAAGCGGTTGCGCGCGGCGCGGCAGTTCCAGACCGGCATGCAGATGGTCCGGCAACTGGAGTTCTCGTTGTTCGACCTGCTGCTGCACCAGGACTTCGATCCGGCCACCGGTGCGCGCATCCAGGAGACCCTCGACGAGGTCCGCCGGTCGGTGGCCGTCATCCACCCGCCGGCCTACAACCGTTTCCAGCACGGGTTCGCCCACATTTTCGCCGGCGGGTACGCGGCCGGTTACTACAGCTACAAGTGGGCCGAGGTGCTCTCGGCGGATGCCTGGTCACGCTTCGAGGAGGACGGGGTGTTCAACGAGCAGGCCGGCTCGGATTTCCTGGTGCATATCCTCGAGCGTGGCGGCAGCGATGACCCGATGGCGCTGTTCAAGGCCTTTCGCGGGCGTGAACCGAGCATCGAGCCGCTGTTGCGGCAACACGGCATCGCCGGTGTCGGGGAGGAGGCGCGATGATGCTCCCGTCAATCGGCGGTCAGAAGACCGGGGCACTCGGCTGGCTGCTGGGGGCCGCGGCCCTGTTCATCCTGCTGGCTGGGCTGAAGACGGTCAGCCACATCGTCACGCCGTTCCTGCTGGCGGCGTTTCTCGCCATCATCAGCGCCCCGCCGATGGCCTGGATGCAACGCCGCGGCGTGCCGGGCCTCGTCTCGATCCTGTTTCTGTTCTCGCTGGTGGGTATCGCGTTCTTCCTGCTGTTCCTCGCCCTGCAGGGCGCCGCCGAGAGCCTGGCGACCCAGGCGCCCTCCTACCAGGCCAAATTCGCCGGTTGGCTCGACCACATCCGCAACATGCTCACCGAACGGGGCGCCCCGCCCGAACTGTTGCCGTCCGAGATCCCGCTGCCCGCCACCAGCACCCTCACCGGCACGGCCACCGGTATCGCGACCGGCCTGGGGCAGTTCACCGCCAGCACTCTGCTCGTCCTGCTGGCGTTCATGTTCCTGCTGCTCGAGGAACGCACCTTCGCCGACAAGCTTGCGGCCGCCTTCCCGGGGCGCCGCCGGGCGCGGGTAAGAACGCGACGCTTCCTGCGCTCGGTCTACCGCTATCTCCTGATCAAGACCGGGGCCAGCGTCGTCACGGGGCTGCTCGTGGGGATCGGGCTGAGCTGGCTCGGCATCGATTTCGCCATCCTCTGGGGCATCGTCGCCGGCCTGCTCAATTTCATTCCCACCATCGGCTCGTTCATCGCCGCAGTGCCCGCCCTGCTGGTGACCGTGGTCAGCGGCACGACGATCGACCTGTTGCTGGTAGCCCTGCTCTACCTGGTCGTGAACATCAGCATCGGCAGCGTCCTCGAACCGCGCCTGCTGGGGCGGTCGCTCGGCTTGTCGCCGGTCATCGTGCTGGTCTCGTTGCTGGTCTGGGGATGGGTGTTCGGGCCGATCGGGATGCTCCTGGCGGTTCCGTTGACGATGATCGCCAAGCTCGCCCTCGATTCGAGCCCGCACACCCGCTGGGCCGGCATCCTGCTCAGCGATCGTGTCCGACGTCAGCCGACCGCCCCGACGACGCGCGATGGATGAGTCCGCCGACCCGACCGCAAGCGGGTGCGGCCGGTCCCGGTCGGTCACATCCCGCCAGACCGGGCCGCACGACGATCTCGAGCGACAACTGTTCCGCCACGCCGCCCGACCTTTCGCCAGACCGATTGCCGGGTTCAACCGCGAGGCGTTCGAGCGGGTCGCGGTTCGACTGGCCTCCGTGGAACGCCCGCTCATCCTGGATTCGGGCTGTGGCACCGGCGACAGTAGCCGCCTGCTCGCCCGCCGCCACCCCGACCACTGGATTGTCGGCGTCGACCGGTCGGCCGACCGCTTGTCCCGCCGTCGCCCCGACACACCCGAGAACTGCCTCCTGGTGCGGGCCGACCTGATCGATTTCTGGCGACTGGCCCGCGAGCACGGCTGGGCGCCGGTCCACCACTATCTGCTCTACCCCAACCCGGAACCCAAGCCTCGTCACCTCAAGCGCCGCTTTCACGCTCACCCGGTCTTCCCCGACGTGGTCGCCCTCGGCGGGCGGATCGAGTCACGCAGCAACTGGCGGATCTACCTCGAGGAGCTGGCGCAGGCCCTGGCGTTCCACGGACGAGCGGCCCGGATCGAGCCCATCCCGGCCGACGAGACACCCCTGACGCCGTTCGAGAGAAAATACCGGGCGAGCGGCCAGTCACTGTGGCGGTTGATCAGTGACGGCTGACAATGCGCCGCGTATTTCCAATCGGCACTGCACCGTGGAAAAGTCGGCAACGGACATGATTGACTGGCCCCGACCCCCCAAACGGTCGGTCGCACTCGGCGATCGTTTGACAGACGCGTTAGGCTGTCATCGTTTCGAGCAGAAATCGGTTTCGCACGACTTCCGACCTGTGCCTATACTCGGGCGTGTCTTCTGCACGCGCCTGTGAAAAGCGAATCCATTACCACCCGTGAATGGCGCGGCATGCGTCTTTCGCGGGGCAGGCTCGCCAGTCCATGGTTCACGGCAATTCCAGGAGGAGCCGACCGCATGTATCAATCGATAATGGTCCCGGTGGATCTCGCCCATCTCGATTCACTGGAAAAACCGCTCACCGTGGCCGCCGACATGGCGCGCCACTACAACGCCCGACTCTGCTACGTGGGTGTCACCACATCCCAGCCAAGCTCGGTGGCAAGGACTCCCGAAGAATACGAGCAGAAGCTCGAGGCCTTCGCCCGGGAACACGCCCCGGACAACGGCCAACCGCCAACTGCCCGGGTATACAACAGCCACGACCCGGTGGCGGACCTCGACGACATCCTTCTCAAGGCCATCGACGACGTCGGCGCCGACCTGGTGGTGATGGGTACGCATCTGCCTCACCACATCGACGCGATCATGCCGGCCAACGGCAGCAAGGTCGCCGCGCACTCGACCGTCTCGGTCTTCCTCGTTCGACCCTGAGCGTTCCCCGACAGCATTCGACTGACCTGGTCAAACAGAAACCGACGGAGAGACACAAGTGGACAACAAACCGGACGACCCCAAGGACACCCAGAGCGCATCGGTCGGCGTCCCGGCCCCCGAGGGGCCGGCGAACCTGATCGATACCGATTACAAGATCGGGCAGGACAACTACCAGGCCGCCCCCATGGGCGTGAACATCGACATCCATGGCGCGGTGTTCGCCTTCTCCTCCCTGATCATCCTGGCGTTCGTCGTGCTGACGCTCGCCCTGCCCGATCAATCCTCGGCCTGGTTCGACGGCGCCAAGGCATGGATCAACACCAACATGAGTTGGTTCCTGATCGCCTCGGCCAACGTTTTCGTCATCCTGTGCCTGGCGCTGATCGTTTCGCCGCTGGGCCGCGTACGCATCGGCGGGGCGAAGGCCAAGCCGGATTTCGGCTACCTCTCGTGGTTCGCGATGCTGTTCGCCGCCGGCATGGGCGTGGGCCTGATGTTCTACGGCGTTTCCGAGCCGCTGACCCACTACGGTACGGCCCTGGGGGGCACCACCGTTGAGGATGGCGCCCGCACCGACTGGGCGCCACTGGGCGGCGCCGAAGGCGACGAAGGTGCGGCACAGACTCTCGGGATGGCCTCGACCATCTTCCACTGGGGCCTGCACCCCTGGGCGATCTACGCCATCGTGGCGCTGTCACTGGCGATCTTCTCCTACAACAAGGGCCTTCCCCTGACGGTACGCTCGATGTTCTACCCGTTGCTGGGCGAGCGCATCTGGGGCTGGCCGGGCCACGTCATCGACATCCTGGCCGTATTTGCCACCCTCTTCGGCCTGGCAACGTCACTGGGCATCGGCGCCGAACAGGCCGCCGCCGGCCTCTCGCACCTGTTCGGCATGCCCGAGGGCAACACGTCGCTGGTGCTCCTGATCGCCGCGATCACGGCCGTGGCGGTCGTCTCGATCGTCGCGGGGGTCGACAAGGGGGTCAAGCGCCTCTCCGAGATCAACCTCGTGCTGGCCTTCCTCCTCCTGATGTTCGTGGTTTTCGTCGGCCCGACGCTGCTGATCGCCACGGGGTTCGTCAAGAACCTCGGTGCCTACGTGACCGAACTGCCGTTCCTTTCCAATCCCTTCGGCCGCGAGGACGCGAACTTCAGCCAGGGCTGGACCACGTTCTACTGGGCCTGGTGGATCAGCTGGTCGCCGTTCGTGGGCATGTTCATCGCCCGGGTTTCCCGCGGGCGTTCGGTGCGCGAGTTCCTCACGGCGGTCCTGCTGATTCCCTCCACCGTCTCGGTCTTCTGGATGACCGCCTTCGGCACCACCGCGATCCACCAGCTTCAGGAAGGCTTCGATGGAGCGAACGACGCCGACCTCCCCGTCCAGCTGTTCGAGGTCCTCGGACAGATGCCGATGGCGGAGATCACCTCGTTCATCGCCATTTTCCTGGTGATCGTGTTCTTCATCACCTCGTCGGATTCGGGCTCGCTGGTGATCGACACCATCACCGCCGGCGGCAAGATCGACGCACCCAAGCCGCAGCGGGTGTTCTGGGGCGTCATCGAGGGCGCGATCGCGATCGCGCTGCTGATCGGTGGCGGCCTGGCGGCACTGCAGTCCGCAGCCGTCGCGGCGGGCCTGCCGTTCACGGTGGTCCTGCTGGTAGGGTGCTACGCGATCGTCAAGGGACTGATGAGCGAACCCCGCGGCAAGTAGCGGCCGGCGCTCGACGACGGAACTACCGCGTCGGGCGATCGATCGCAACCCTAAAGACGAAAACAGGCGGCCGACCGGCCGCCTTTTTCATGCGCTCACGTCCGCCGCCTTGCGGCCATGCCTCCCGATCATTCCCAGAGGTCGGCGACGGGGGTATCGGGCCCGTAATGCCAAGCGACCTGAGCCTGCAGGAGCTCGGCAGTGGCCAGTGCGTCAAGCTTGGCGTGATGGGGGGAATAGGCGGGAAGACCGTAGCGGGTCCGCGTGTCGGCAAGCCGAATCGACGTTCGACGGGCGGAGAAGAATCTCTTCAGGCGATTGAGCAAGCCGGCCCGTACCTGGCGGGCCTCGATGCCCATCGTGTCGATCAACGGGAACAGGCAGCGTTCACCGCGACGAGCCAGCACGGCGGTGTCCAGGAAAGGTCGTTCGATACCGCGGTAATGCACCACCACCACGTGTCCCGCGAGTGCGGCGAGGAGATCATCGAGTACCTCGTCGAGGTCCGGTGCCCGGGCGACCTCGGTGTGCGTGATGTTGTGAAAGCGGATCGACGCCTCGTCGAGCGGACGCGGCGGTCGGACCACCCAGTAACGACCGGCGGAGGGACGTATCCGGTCCAGCCCGAAGGGCACCAGTCCGATCGAGACGATCGCGTGACGATGCGCATCCATCCCGGTGGTCTCGAAATCGAGCGCCATGAGGGGCACGTCGCGTATCGGCGTATCCGGCGCCGGTACGCCCGCGGCGTAGAACGCCCGCAACGATGGATCCCTGCAACGCGTCGCCTGGTCGGCGAAGTAGGCCGCCCAGGTCGATTCGCTGTGTCGATTCGCGGGCATGACGAGCTAGCGGGCCGGCATCGGATAGCGGAACCGCAGGAACTTCTGCGCGTTGCTCAGCACCTGGAAGGCGTCCCTGAGGTTGTGCCGTTCGCCATCCGAGACGTTCTCCGGCTCGATGTTGTTGTCCGGTGGGTGGTGATGCTTGAGGTCGTGGGCCTGATGCCGGATTCGGACCATCGAGAGAAATTCCAGCGCGTGGCGCAGCTTGTCCGCCTGTCCGGCAGGCAGGGAATTGGCCTCGACGATGTCGTCGAGGCGCTCGAACGAATCCTGGGAACGCGATCCCACCGCCAGGGCGTGCACGCGGATCACGTCGACCAGCGGCGCGGTCCCACGGCGCTTGATGTTGATGGAGTTGTTGTGCCGACCGTCCTTTTCCATCACGAAGGTGCGGAAGAAGCCCAGCGGGGGCGTCCGGTTGAGGGCGTTGCGCGCCAGCGCGGCGAGAAACAGCGGGCTGCGGCTGGCCCTTTCGGCGATCAGGTCCTGCAACTGCTCGACGAAGCGCTCCTCGCCATGCACGCCCTCGAGATCGAAAAAGATCGAGCTGTGCAGGAGTTTCTCCGGATCGGGATCGTCGATCCATTCCCGGAAGTAGTTCTGCCAGACCGACAGCGGCTGACGCCACTTGTCGTTCGTGGCCATGATCCCGCCGTTGCAGTAGGGATAACCGCAGGCGTCCAGGCCGTCGCTCACGCGCTTTGCGAGGGCCGCGAACCAGGCGTCGTGTTCGGCCGGGTCGAAGGAGTCGTCCAGCACCAGCGCGTTGTCCTGGTCGGTGGCGATCGTCTGGTCGTTGCGGGCCATCGAGCCGTTGACCATGAAGCAGTAAGGCACCGGCGGCGGCCCCAGTTCCTCCTCGGCCAGCTCGATCAGGCGCCGGATGAGACTGCGGCCGATGCTCGACATCGCCTGGCCGATCATCTGCGAGGTGGCGCCGTCGTCGACCAGTCGCACGAAGGCGGCGCGCACGTCCGGCATCAACCGCGACAGGCCCTTGACCGAACCCTGGTTGAATATGTTGCTGACCAGATAAAGGCTGCTGTGCGTCTCGTAACGCACGATATCCGACAAGTGCACCACCCCCACCGGGCGGCGCCGGTGCAGCACCGGCAAGTGGTGCACGTTGCCGCGCAGCATCGCCAACATCGCCTCGTAGACCGATTCGTCCGACTGGATGGTGATCAGGCGATCGTGCTTGATCTCGGCCAGCCGCGTCTCGCCAGGGAGACCGGCGGCCAGCACCCGGGCGCGCAGGTCCTGGTCAGTGAGGATGCCCGTCAGGCGCCAGTGCCCGTTGTCCTCGCCGGCAAACGCGCGCTCGTCCCCCGCCTCGGCACGGCAGAGCAACAGGATCGACGAGACATGATGCTCGGTCATCAGCCGGGCCGCCTCGTGTACCGTCGCGTTCTCCTCGACGCTCACCGGCGTGCGGGTCAGCAGACGACGAACCCGGCTGACCATCATGTCGTTCTCGCGTTCGTTCTGTTCCACCGTGGACTTGAGGCGAGGCCCGGACAGCTCGACGAAATCGGCGAACTGGTCATCCGCCTCGCACAGCGCGTCGAACACGTCCGCCGGGATCAGGTAGATCAGGCTGTCCTCGATGGCCCGCACGGGAAACCGGACCCGGCGATTGTGCAACAGGCCGGTGTGCCCGAAGATGTCACCCTCGCCGAGCCGGTTGTAGAGCTCGCCGTTGTGTCGATAGACCTCGACCGCCCCGCTGCGGATGTAGCGCAGCGTATCGATCGGCTCGCCGTACTCCTGAATGCTGCTCCCCTCGCGGTAGTAGGCGACGTCCGTCCGCGCCGCGATGCGGTCCAGCCAGTCGGGATCGAGCCGGTCGAACGGCGGGTAGTGTCGCAAGTGCTCGCGTATCTCCTGGACTTCGGCTTCCATCGGCAACTCCAGACGTGCAAAGCATGACAAGACCCAGTCTGGCAGGTCAAAACCGTTCCCGACAGTGGGGATACACCCAACAGAAAAGCCGGCGCCCTTTCAGGCCACCGGCTTCGCATTGACGGACTCGATCCGTCGACTCTTGCTTAACGATGCCTCAGAAATCGTAGCGGAAACCGACCGAGAAGGTCTGGCCGCCGTCCGCCGAGAGCGTGTCATCGGCGCCGCCCCGCTCCTCGGTAATCGCGGCGCTGTCTTCCTCGTAGTAGTACTCGGCGAACAGCTTGAGATCTTCCATCAGCTGGTAATCGTAACCGGCGTGAAAGATATTCTCGCCGTAC
>CAYUAO010000086.1:0-9457 GCA_964442775.1 uncultured Halothiobacillus sp.
CGCGGCCGGTCTTGCCGCGCACCAGCTCGGGCACGTCAGGGTTCTTCTTCTGCGGCATGATGGAGCTGCCGGTGCAGAAGCGGTCGGGCAGTTCGATGAAGTTGAACTGCGCGGAGGTCCAGAGCACCAGCTCCTCGCTCATGCGCGACAGGTGCATCATCAGGATGGAGGCCGCGGAGAGGAATTCGATCTGGAAATCGCGATCGGAGACCGCGTCGAGCGAGTTCTCGCTGATGCCGTCGAAGCCCAGTTCGTTGGCCACCCAGTCGCGGTCGAGCGGGTAGGAGGTGCCGGCGAGTGCCGCCGAGCCCAGCGGCATGATGTTGATGCGCTTGCGCGTGTCGATCAGCCGCTCGACGTCGCGCTCGAGCATGTCGTGCCAGGCGAGCAGGTGATGACCGAAGCTGACCGGCTGGGCGACCTGCAGGTGGGTGAAGCCGGGCATGACGGTGTCGGCCTCGGCCTCGGCCAGGTCCACCAGCCCGCGGCGCAGGCGGTTGGCCTCGCTTATGATGGCGTCGACTGCGCGGCGCATGAACAACCGGATGTCGGTGGCGACCTGGTCGTTGCGCGAACGGCCGGTGTGCAGCTTCTTGCCGACGTCGCCGATCCGGTCGATCAGGCGCGCCTCGATATTCATGTGCACGTCCTCGAGCTCCACCGACCAGGCGAGATCGCCGCGCTCGATGTCGCCGCGGATGTCCTCGAGCCCGCGGACGATCTTCTTGGCCTCGTCCTCGCGGATCACGCCGACGCGGGCGAGCATGCGGGCATGGGCGATCGAGCCGGTGATGTCCTCGTCATAGAGGCGCTGGTCGAAGCCGATCGAGGAGGTGAAGGCCTCGACGAAGGCGTCGGTGGGCTCGGAGAAGCGCCCGCCCCAGAGCTTGGCGGCTGGCTTGTCGTCGCGATCGGTCATGGTGGTCCTCGGGAATTCGGGTTCGGTTGAGGTCGGCCGCACCGGGCCGCCATTGGCATTTGAACGTGGCGCGAGTATATCGCAGCCGCCGCGCGCCGCCGGAAGGTTGGCCGGATCGATTCGGGCCAGCAGTTGAGGCAAGATGAGCAGGACACGCGCATCGACGCGAAAGGAGTCGCCGCTTGCAGCCATCACCCACCAGTCCGGACCGCGGGCCCCGTCGTCGCAGCCGTGGCGACGAGCCCTTCCTGTTGCCCGCCGCGCTGCCGGCGTTCTGCACCGCGCGCGTGATCCTGATCACGCTGGCGATGGGTGCGGCGCTCTCGCTCCTGCTTACCCTGGTGCCCGGCGTGGGCCCGGAACGCTGGGCGCGCTTCGGCACGACGCTGTGGCTGGTGACCTGGATCGCGCTGGTGACGGTCGCCCTGCTCTGCGCGACGCGACGCTGGCTCGACCGCCTGCCGCTGCCGGGCCTGCTCGCGGTCGTCGTCCTCCTGCTGCTCGGGGTAACGGCCGTGACCAGCGCGATCGCCTTCGGCGCGCTGCAATCGATCGGCTGGCGCCCGCAGGAGACCGCCGGGGAGTTCCTGCTGCACAACCTCGCCATCGCCCTGCTGGTGGGGCTGTTCGGCATCTGGGTGTTCTCGCTGCACCTGGGCAACGCCCGCCAGATCAACGCCGCCGCCGAGGCACGGCTGTCCGCCCTGCACGCCCGCATCCGGCCGCATTTCCTCTTCAACAGCCTCAACACCGTCGCCGAGCTGGTCCACGACCGCCCGGAAGAGGCCGAACAGGCGGTGCTCGACCTCTCGCGCGTGTTCCGCGCCGCACTCGCCAGCGACTCGACCAGCACGCTGCCCGAGGAGGTGGACCTCGCGCGGCGCTACCTCGACCTCGAACGCTGGCGGCTCGGCGAGCGGTTGCGCGTCGAATGGCGACTGCCCGAGCCGTTGCCCGCGGTCACCCTGCCGATCCTCACCCTACAGCCACTCGTGGAGAACGCCGTGCGGCACAGCGTCGAACGCGCGTCCGCTCCCGGCCCGATCCTGGTGGAGTGCCAGGTGGGGCGTCACTCGATCGGACTGGTGATCGAGAACGACCTGCCGGGAGGCGAGGACCGGCAGGGCAACGGCATGGCGCTGGCCAACATCCGCGACCGGCTGGCGCTGATGTTCGGCGAGTCGGCCTCGTTGCGTGCCGGACCGGTCGACGGGCGCTTCCGGGTGAAGCTGGTCATCCCGCGAACGGACGAGGAGGCGAAGGCATGATGCGCGCGCTGATCGTCGACGACGAACCGCTGGCCCGTGACCGGCTGCGGCGACTGCTCGCGCGGCTGGGCGGCGTGGAGGTGATCGCGGAGGCCGGCGACGCCGAGGAGGCGAGTGCGGCGATGCGCCAGGCGCCCGACCTGGTGTTCCTCGACATCGAGATGCCCGGCGAGGACGGCATCCGGCTGGCCCATCGCCTGCGCGAGGCCGACCTGCCGCCGGCAATCGTCTTCACCACGGCGCACCCGGACCGCGCCCTGTCCGCCAGCGAAACCGCGCCGGCCGGGTACCTCCTCAAGCCGATCGAGCCCGAGCCGCTGCGCGCGGCGATCGAACGCGCCGGCCGACCGAACCGCTGCCACCAGGCCCGCCGTCCGACGCTGACCGTGCGCCTCGGCCGCGAGGAACTGCGCCTGGGCGCCGAGCACCTGCTCGCGGCGATCGCCGAGGACAAGGCCACCCACCTCTACCTGCTCGACCCGGCCGACGGCCGGCGGCGCGAGGCCTGGATCGAGCCGAGCCTCAACGAACTCGAGGAACGCTTCGACGGGCAATTGCTGCGCCTGCACCGTCACAGCCTGGTCAATCCGGCCCAGATACACTCCGTGAGTCACCACGACGGCCAGCACTTCTGCCACGTCCACCATCTCGACGAAGCACTGGCGATCAGCCGGCGGGCCTGGCGGTCGGTGCGCGACGCGCTCGAGGATACCTGAGCACCTCGTCGCATCTGTGCGACACTTGGCAGGTATCTGCCCGAATGCCTTGCCGCCCGAGCGCGCCCTGAATCACGAGCGGCTCGCCTGGCAGAGTGGCATGGCATTCGGGCAGACCTTCCCCTTACGCCGAGAACCGGGAAGACTCACCTGGAGGTCCGCGATGAGGCAGTGGCTCGACGAACTGTGGTTCCTGACGCTGGAGGCCGCCCCCTGGCTGCTGCTGGGGCTGGTGATCGCCGCGCTGATCAAGGCGTTTTCCGACCGGCTGGCGATCGCGAAATACCTCTCGGGCGAGTCGACCGGCGCGATCGTCCGCGCGGCGTTGATCGGCGCCCCCCTGCCGTTGTGTTCCTGCGGGGTGGTGCCGGCGGTACTGGGCCTGAAGGACGCCGGCGCCGGGCGGGGCCCGTCGATGGCCTTCCTGGTCGCCACGCCGGAAACCGGGCCGGACTCGATCAGCGTCAGCTACGGGATGCTGGGGCCGGTCTACGCCATCGCGCGACCGGTCGCGGCGATCATCGGCGCGATCGTCACCGGCCTGGTCGGCGGGCGCTTCGGCGGCCCGGCAGCCACCGTGACGACGACCGATTCCGGCGGCTGCTGCAGCGGCGGAGAAGCGGCCAATCCCGCGGCCGGCTGCTGCAACACGACCCCGTCGATCACCGGCCACTGCAACGACGAGCCGGCGACCGGGTCCTGTTGCGGCGGTGACACGGCCGCGTCCGAGACCGCCTCGCCGGGCACGCGCGAGCGCCTTTCCAACGGTTTCGCCTACGCCTTCGGCCAGGTGCTGATCGACATCATGCCCTGGATGGTCTTCGGCCTCGCCGTGGCCGCCACCGCGGTCGTGCTGATCCCGGACGGCTTTTTCGACAACGCCTGGGGACTGGTGGGCAGCTACCTGCTGATGGCGGTAATCGGCATTCCGATGTACGTCTGCGCAACCGCCTCGACGCCGATCGCCGCCGGCCTGCTGGTCGCCGGCATGTCGCCGGGCGCGGCCTTGGTGTTCCTGCTCGCCGGCCCGGCGACCAACATCGGTACGCTCGGCATCCTGAGAAAGCATTTCGGCAATCGCCTGATCGCGCTGTATCTGGCCACCGTGATTGCCTGTGCCCTGGTCGCGGGAATCGTGCTGGACCTGTTGTGGCGGGCGTTCGACTGGAGCCTGCCGAGCGCTGCTACCGCCGGCCACGCCATGGAAGCGGACTGGCCGGGCATCGTTTCGCTGATCGCCCTCGCGGCCGTCACCATTCACGCCTACTGGCGCCGCCAGCGTGCCCGTCGGCTGCCGGAGGAGGGAGCCTGTGGCTGCTCAGCAGACCGGGATGGATCTCGGTGACCGCGAGCGGGTGACCATCGCCCTGATCGGTGACACGCACGGCACGCTCGATCGCGCCCTGCTGCCGCTGCTCTCGGAAGTGGACGTGATCGTCCACACCGGCGACCTGCTCGATCCGGGCGACTTGCGCCAGCTCGCGCCGAAAAGCGGGCACGTCCTCGTCGTGCGCGGCAACAACGACACGCCCGGTCAATGGCCCGACGGTACCGAGGCGCTGCTCGAGACGCTGCCTGAGCAGGCCTGCCTGCAACTGCCCGGCGGGCTGCTGGTCGTCGAGCATGGCCACCGCGTCAACCCCGCCGGCACCCGCCACGAAAGGCTGCGACTTCGCCACCCGGAGGCACGGGCGATCGCCTACGGCCACACCCACCGGCGCGTGATCGACACCGACGAGACGCCCTGGGTCCTCAACCCGGGCGCCGCCGGTCGACAGCGGGCCTTCGGCGGCATCGGGTTCCTGCGCCTGACCGCCACGGCGGAGGCATGGGAGGTCGAGGCCGTCACCCTCCCCAAACGCGGTCGAGACAAGTAGACTCGGGCGCGGATCTCACATGGATAAACTCAACTAATCATGGCGAACGTGCTGGGCGTGGGTATCGCCACGCTGGACATCATCAACGAGCTCGATCACTACCCGGCCGAGGACAGTGAACAGCGGGCGGCTTCCCAGCGGGTCGAACTGGGCGGCAACGTGGCCAACAGCCTGCGCGTGCTCCGCCAGTTCGGGCATCGGACGGAATTCGCCGGCGTGCTCGCCGACGACCCCGACGGGCGGCGCATCGACGACCTGCTCGATCGATACGGCATCGACACGCGCCACGCGCGCCGGGTCGAGGGGCACGCCCCCACGTCCTACATCACGGTCAACCGCGCCACCGGCAGCCGCACGATCGTCCACTGGCGCGACCTGCCGGAATTCGACCTGGGTTCGTTCATGGCGATCGATCCCACCGAATACGACTGGCTGCACTTCGAGGCGCGCGCCTGCGACGAGACCGCCGCCATGCTCGCCCTGGTCCGCGCCCGGGTCACCGACCAGCCCGTCTCGCTGGAGGTGGAAAAGGACCGGCCCGAGCTCGACCAGCTGTGGTCGTTCCCGGATATCATCTTCTTTTCCGCGGCCTTCGCCCGGGAACGCGGCTTCGAGGAGCCCGCGACCTTCCTGCACGAGGCCCGCCAATGGGCGCCCCGGGCGATCCTGGTGCTCGGCTGGGGCAGCGGCGGCGCGTGGCTGTTACGACCCGACGACGAACAACCGGCTCATGTTCCGGCGCAACCGGTCGATACGATCATCGACAGCATCGCCGCGGGCGACACGCTGATCGCCGGGTTCATCCACGCCCGCGCGTCGGGGCAGGGCTCGCTGGAATCGCTGGAGTTCGCCGTGCGGCTGGCTGAGCGCAAGCTTACCCAGGCCGGACTGGCGGGACTGGGTCCGAACGACCCGGTTGCCGACCCGGACCTGCTCTGCCGGCTCGACGACCTGGAGCCGCTCGACGCCCTGGGCGTGTGGCCATCAGGGCGGACGGCATCCGGCGAACCGGCGCCGCTGATCGTGGTGCGCGACGGCGAGCGGGTTGCCGCCTGGCGGAACGTCTGCCCGCACAACGGCTCGCCGCTGTCGCGGGAGCGACACGACTTCCTCGAGGCGCACGAAGGCGAACGGCAACTGCGCTGCAACGTGCACCAGGCCTACTTCCGGCTGGGCGACGGGCTGTGCACCGCCGGCCCCTGCGAGGGGCAACGGCTCGAGGCCGTCGACGTGCGACGTGTCGACAATCGCATCTATCTCGCCGACCGGGTCGATCCGCGCGGCGAAGGGCAACGCAACGAGGGACGCAGGACAAAAAGCGACCGGCAATGATGGATCGGCAATTCGACATATCGCACTGGCTGGAGGCCCTGCCCGACCCCGTGGTCGGCCGCGACCCCGACGGCCGCCTGCGCCCGCTCAACCGGGCGGCCCGATCGATGCCGTCGTGCAGCGAGCTTGAACGGGCGATGCGGGAGAGTGACACGGGCACCCGGGCGGGGTTCGTGCAGGCGTCTCCCGGCGGGGAAGACGACCGCCGGGTCTACCGCCTGCTTCCCCTCGGTTCGCATCCTGACCCGTCGACGCCCCCTCGCGAGCTTCACCTGCTGCAGGACGTGACGCGGGAGAAACGCGCCGAGTCGGCCCTCGCGGAGACCGAGCGGCTCGTCCGACTGCTGATCGACGCCAGCCCGGACCTGATCGTGATCAAGGACGGCGAGGGCCGCTGGCTCCTGTCCAACCAGGCCGCCCTCGACCTGTTGCGCCTCGAGGGCCTGCCCTGGTGGGGGCACGACGACGACGCGCTGGCGGAACTGACCGAGCCCTGCTTCCGCGATGCCTTCTACCAGTGTCGCCAGTCGGACCAGCGCGCCTGGTCGGCGGGCAGGGTCTACCGCGGGACGGCAGTCGTGACCTCGTCGGAAGGCGACGAGCTGGTGTTCGAGATGATCAAGCGGCCGGTCTTCGAGACCGACGGCAAGCGCCACGCGATGATCGTGATCGGGCGCAACGTCACCTCCCAGATCCGGGCCCAGGCCGAGTACGAGGACCTCGCCATCCATGACGAGCTGACTCACCTCTACAACCGGCGCTTCTTCCAGATCGAGGGGCAGCGTCGACTCGACGAGCTGGGCCGCGAGAATCGCCACGCGGCGGTGGCGGTGCTCGACCTGGACCGCTTCCGCAGCATCAACGATGGCCACGGTCACGAGGAGGGCGACCGCGTCATTCGCCAGATGGCCGACCGGCTGCGCGAGCTCGGCGCCGAACGGGACTGGCTGGTCGCCCGGCTCTCCGGCGACGAGTTCGCCATCCTCGTCGAGGACTTCGACCCCGGGGAAGGGCCGCGCATGCTGGGCGAGGAACTGCGCGAACTGATGCGGCGCTCCTTCGAACTCGAGACCACCAACCTGATCATGACCGCCAGCACCGGCGTCGCCCTGTGGCCCACCCACAGCCGCCACATCGCCCAGCTGTTGACGCAGGCGGACGCCGCGCTGTTCGAGTCCAAGAAGAACGAGCGCGAGTCGATCAGCCTGTTCAGCCCCCAACTCTCCGAGCGGCAGGTCTGGCGCTCGGAGATGCTGGGCGCCCTGCGCGACAGCCTGGAGAACGATCGCTTCCACCTCGTCTACCAGATCCAGCAGGACGCCCTGGGACTCGCGGTCACCGGCGTGGAGGCATTGCTGCGCTGGGAGGCCCCCGACCCGGAACTGCAGTGCGGTCCGCAGGACTTCATTCCCTTCCTCGAACAGTCGGGCCTGATCGTCGAGGTCGGCGGCTGGGTGATGACCGAGTCGGCCTGCCAGGCGGCCGAGTGGGGACGCCAGACCGGGGACGCGATCACGGTGTCGGTGAACGTCTCGAGCGTGCAGCTCCACGCGCGTTGCTTCGCCGACCGCGTCGCGCACGCCCTGGAGGTTTCCGGGCTGCCCCCCGAGCGCCTGGAACTGGAACTCACCGAGACCGCGCTGGTCCATGACCCCGAGCAGGCGGCCACCATGCTCGACGCCGTGCGCGAGCTCGGGGTGAAGCTGGCACTGGACGACTTCGGCACCGGTTACTCCTCGCTGAGCTACCTCAAGCGCTTTTCGTTCGACCGGCTGAAGATCGACCAGGGCTTCGTGCGCGATATCCTCGGCGACCGAAACGACCTGGAGATCGTCAAGGCGATCATCGCCATGGGCAACGCGCTGTCGCTGGAAATCATCGCCGAAGGGGTGGAAACCACCGGGCAGCGCGACCTGCTCGACGCGCTGGGCTGTCACTCCTTCCAGGGCTACCTCATCGGTCGCCCAACGCCGGCCGACGCCATCCAGCCGCTGCTGGGCGTGCGGCTGCTCTGACACGGCGGCGGGCAACCGACTTTGCCAGGAGACCACGACACATGACGACACGCGCGCAATGGATCGAGCGGACCCTGCGGGAGGCGCTCGATCCCATTCACCTCGAGATCACCGACGAGTCGACGCAACACGCCGGCGACCGGGTCGAAAGCCACTTCCGCGTGGTGGTGGTCAGCGACCGCTTCGAGGGGTTGCCGCTGATCCGTCGACACCGGCTCGTGCAGGACCCGCTCAAGCCGGCCTTCGAACAGGGCCTGCACGCCCTGGCGCTGCACACCTACAGCCCCGACGAATGGGCCAAGCGCTCGGATGCACCCGCTTCGCCTCCCTGCCGGGGTGGCGGCCACTGACCGGGGGCGGATTCGTTTACAACGCGGGATCGAGCGACTAGGCTCCCCCGCCAGACGTCGCAACAGCCATGCCCCGATTCGGGGCATTTTCGTGTCTGAAAAACGACGTTGTCGACCTGATCGAATCCTTTTCACCCCATCAGGAGTCTCTCATGAAAACCCGTCACCTGCTGCTGGGCGCCTCGCTGGCCCTGGCGCCGCTCGCCATTCACCCGGCATTGGCCGAGGAAGGCGACGACGGCTGGACCGGCACGGCCGAGCTGGGTGCCTCGATGACCACCGGCAACACCGAGTCGTCCACGGTCAACGGCAAGCTCCAGCTCGGCTACCTCACCGGCCCGTGGACGCACCGCTTCCGCCTGGAGACCGTCCAGGCCAGCGAGGACGGCGAGGACACCGCCAACCGGACGCTGGGTGAGTTCGAGAGCAACTACGCGCTGAACGAACACGACTACCTGTTCGGCGTGCTGCGCGGCACCCGCGACGAGTTTTCCGGCTACGAGTACCAGTCCAGCGTCGCGGCCGGTTACGGACGCAAGCTGTGGATCTCGGACCGCGGCTACTGGGACGCGGAGATCGGTCCGGGTCTGCGCATCGCCGAGACCGAGGACGGCGAACGCGAGACGAACGCCATCGCCCGCCTCTCGAGCAGCTTCGAATACCGCATTTCCGACTACGCGAAATTCGACCAGAACGTCACCGTGCTCGCCGGCCAGGACAACACCGAGATCGAATCGGTCTCCGGCCTGTCCACTTCGCTGACCGAAACCCTGGCGATGAAGCTCGCCTACACCGTGCAACACAACACCGATGTGCCGGCGGGGACCGAGAAGACCGACACCTATACCTCGGTCAACCTGGTCTACGACTTCGACTGATCACATCATCCGCCTGGCGGCTCATCCGGCCGGTTGTGGCGCCATGCATCTATGGCCTGCTCCCCGATCGCAAGCCTCCGTTGGGGTGGTGGATAATCAGGT
>CAYUAO010000087.1:0-9370 GCA_964442775.1 uncultured Halothiobacillus sp.
GCATGGTCGGCAGCGATCGCGGTTCGCGGGTCAACTGCAGGCGGGCCTGCTCGAGGTGGTTGTGGTAGAGGTGCGCGTCGCCCAGCGTGTGGACGAATTCGCCGGGTTCGAGGTCGCAGACCTGCGCGACCATCATGGTCAGCAGGGCGTAGCTGGCGATATTGAACGGCACGCCGAGGAAGATGTCCGCGCTGCGCTGGTAGAGCTGGCAGGAAAGCCTGCCCTCGGCGACGTAGAACTGGAACAGGAGATGGCAGGGCGGCAGGGCCATCTCGGGCACGTCGGCCGGGTTCCAGGCGGTGACGATCAGCCGGCGCGATTCCGGGTTGGCCTTTATCTGCTCGATCACGCCGCCGAGCTGGTCGATGGTGCCGCCGTCGCGGGTCGGCCAGGAGCGCCACTGCGCGCCGTAGACCGGGCCCAGATCGCCGTTCTCGTCGGCCCATTCGTTCCAGATGCGCACCCCGTTGTCCTGCAGGTAGCGGATGTTGGTGTCCCCGCTGATGAACCAGAGCAGTTCGTGGATGATCGAGCGCAGGTGCAGCTTCTTGGTGGTCAGGGCGGGAAACCCTTCCGAGAGGTCGAAGCGCATCTGGTGGCCGAAGACGCTGCGCGTGCCGGTGCCGGTGCGATCACTGCGGTCCACGCCGTGGTCGAGAACGCGCTGCATCAGGTCGAGGTAGGCCTTCATTCGGAACTCGCCGTCGGTTGGGTGTGAGCGGGGCGATCCATGATACCGCGCCGATACGCCCAGATCAGCAGGGCGATTCCGGCAAGGATCATGGGCGCGGAGAGCAGGTGCCCCATGGTCAGCCAGTTCCCCGCGAGGTAGCCGATGTGCGCATCCGGCTCGCGGACGAACTCCACCGCGAAGCGGAATGTGCCGTAGCCGGCCAAAAACAGCCCGGAGACGGCCATGCGCGGACGCGGCTTCATCGAGAAGATCCAGAGCAGCGCGAACAGCACCAGGCCCTCGAGGAATGCCTCGTAGAGCATCGAGGGATGACGTGGCTCGGGGCCGCCGCCCGGGAACACCATGCCCCAGGGCAGGGTGGTGGGGCTGCCCCACAGCTCGGCATTGATGAAGTTGCCGATCCGGCCGAAGAACAGGCCGATCGGCACCAGCGGGGCGATGAAGTCGGTGACCGTGAAGAATGCCAGCCCCTGTCGCCGGGCGTAGAGCGCCATCGCGACCAGCACGCCCAGCAGCCCGCCGTGGAAACTCATGCCGCCGTCCCAGAGGGCGAACAGGCTCAGAGGCGAGTCGATCAGCATGCCCGGCTGGTAGAAGAGCATGTACCCGACGCGTCCGCCGACGATCACGCCGATCGCCCCGTAGAAGAGCAGGTCGTCGACCTGTACGGGAGTGACCGGCCAGTCGGGGCGGCGCGCCCGCAGGCGGGCCAGGGCCCAGGCGCCGGCGAAGCCGAACAGGTACATCAGCCCGTACCAGTGGATGGCCAGCGGGCCGATCTGCAGGGCGACGGGGTCGATGGCGGGGTAGTCCATGGGGCACGGGCCTGGTTGTGAAACGGGCACGAGTCTACCAGTATCGGTACCGACTTCCCGCGACACCCCTGCCCCGAACCGCCGGAGCGACCCGATGCCCAATCCGCGCATGCTCGAATCCACCAGCCCGTACCTGCAGGCCCACGCCGACAACCCGGTCGAATGGCATGCCTGGAACGACGAGGCGCTCGCCCGCGCCCGGGACGAGGATCGCCCGATCCTGCTCTCGATCGGCTACGCCGCCTGTCACTGGTGCCACGTCATGGCGCGCGAGAGCTTCTCGAACCCCGGGATCGCGGCGGTCATGAACCGGCATTTCGTCAATATCAAGGTCGACCGCGAGGAACGCCCCGATCTCGACAAGACCTTCCAGACCGCGCATGCCCTGCTCAATCAACGGGGCGGTGGCTGGCCGCTGACCGCCTTTCTCAACCCCGACGACCTCACCCCGTTCTTCATCGGCACCTACTTCCCGGCCGAACCGCGCTTCGGCATGCCCGGCTTTGCCGACCTGCTCGAGCGGGTGCACCAGGCGTATCGCGAAAAGCGCGAGCAGACCCGCGAGCAGGGCGTGGCCGTCCACCGGGCCCTGAGCGCCACCCCGCCGGGCAGCGACGAGCTGCCGCGGGTGTCGGTGGCCGATGCCGCCCGGGCCCGCCTGGAAGGGGCACTGGACGACGAGCACGGCGGATTGGGCGGCGCGCCCAAGTTTCCGCAGTTGCCGATGCTCGATTTTCTCATCGACGAGGCGGTGGCCCGCGGCAGCGACGGGGCGGGCGAGCTGGATCACGCCGTGGCCGCCCTGCTCGACGGCGGGCTTTTCGATCACCTCGACGGCGGCATCTTCCGGTACTGCGTGGATGCCGACTGGAGCATCCCGCACTTCGAGAAGATGCTCGTGGACAATGCCCAGCTGCCCGACACCCTGTCGCGCTTCGCCCTGCTGGCCCCCGACGACGCCGAACGCCGGGCCGTGATCGAATCGCTGCTCGAGCGCGGCATCGAGCATTTCCTCGAGCGCATGCGCCTGACCGACGGCACCTTCGCCGCGAGTCTGGATGCCGACACTCGGGGCGAGGAGGGCGCGACCTATCTCTGGACCCCCGACGAGGTGCGCGAGGTGCTGGACGCGGCCGGGTTCGATAACGACACGATCGACCGATTCCTGGGCGAGTACGGGCTCGATCGCCCGGCGAACTTCGAGGGCAAATGGCATCTGGCCGCGGTGCGCCGCGCCAAGCGCGTCGAGGCGGTGCGCCCGCTGGCCGATCCGATCCGCCGCGCCTTGCTGGCACGCCGTGACACGCGGTCGCAGCCCAAGCGCGACGACAAGTCCCTGCTGGGGCTGAATGCCCTGCTGGCCACCGGATTGATACGCGCCGGCAATCGGCTCGGTCGGGAGGACTGGGTCACGCGGGGACTCGATCTCCTCGACCGGCTCGTGCCGGCGACGACCGCGGTGGCGGAGTTGCCCACCGGGCACCTTGGCGGGCGTCCGTCGGTGCCGGCCTTTCTCGACGACCTGGCGCTGCAGCTCGAGGCCGAGTCCGAGGCCTTCTTTCGTGCTCCCGACCGCGAGCGGTTGGTGCGCCTCGAGGAGATCGTCGTGACCATCACCGACCGATTCGCCGACCCCGGCGGTGCCTTCCGCCTCAGTCACGCAGGGCACGGCGCACCGGTCGCGGGTCTGGTGGTATTCACCGATGATGCCCAGCCGTCCGGCAATGCCGTGCTGGCCGACACGCTCGGTCGACTGGGGTACGCCCTGGGGCGGACCGACTGGCTGGACCTGGCCGAAGGCATCTTCAAGGCGGCCGCCGGGTCGATCGAGCGCGCGCCCCAGGCCCACTCCCGCCTGCTGGCCGCGCTGCGACGCTTTCACCAGCCGGCCACGGTGGTGGTGATCAAGGCGCACGACATGCCCGTCTGGCGGGAAACGATCGACGAGTTGCGCCGCACCGGGGTCGCCGTGATCGCCAGCACCACGGACGAGATCCTGGCGGACAAGCCGCTGCCGGCTGCGGGTGGCGGGCTGGCATATGTCTGTCGCGGGACCGCCTGCCTGCCGCCGGTGGACGACCCCGACCGACTGGTCGAGTCGTTTCGCTGACCGCCTCTCTCCCGACGATCTGCCCGGATCGAGCGTTCGCCGGGCTGTCACGCCGTCACCGGATCGACATCCTCCCGTCACGATCCTGCCAATTGCCCTGCTCACCCTGTGCCGTGTACATCACGTCACGGAGAGGGTTCATGCAGCGAGACGAGCCAAGCCGGCGCGGCCGGCCACGGGCATCCGGCGGGTTGTCGGTCGCCTTCGCGACCAGCCTGGCCGAGCGCGAGGCCTGCTACCGGTTGCGCTATCGCGTGTTCGTCGAGGAGATGGGGGCGCGGATACCGGGTGGTCATGACGGTCTGGAACGGGACGCCTTCGACCCGCACTGCCACCACCTGATGGTGCGTGCCGCCGACGGGACGGTGGTCGCCTGTACCCGGTTGCTGACCGACACCCAGGCCTGCCTGACCGGCGGGTTCTATTCCGAGCAGGAATTCGATCTCGCCGCGATTCGCCGGCTATCCGGGCGGGTGATGGAAATCGGGCGGACCTGCGTGCACGCCGACTGGCGCCGGGGCGGCACCATCGCGGCGCTCTGGGCGGGGCTGGCGCGATTCATGGCCGACAACCGCTTCGGCTACCTGATCGGTTGCGCCTCGATCTCCATGGACGATGGGGGGGTGGGTGCTCAAGCGATCAGTGACCGCCTCAACCGGCATCATGCGGCGCCGCCGGAGCGGCGCGTGCGCCCGCGGCGGCCATTGCCGGCCGTCGATAGCATGGTTGGAGGTGCATCGGCCGACGGCGAGTCGACACGTCTGCCGCCGTTGCTCAAGGCCTACATGAGACTGGGCGCGACGGTGGGCGGCGAGCCGTGCTGGGATCCGGCGTTCGGTTGCGCCGACCTGTTCATCCTGCTGGAAAGCGCCGACCTGCAGGCGCGATACCTGCGGCATTTCGTCGAGCGCCGCCGGGATCGCGAGCCGCGGCCGGCCGGGGCACACATCGCGGCGTGACGAGCCGACCCTAGGGAAGGTCTGCACGAATGCCATGCCACTGAAGGCTTGGCGAGTCGTTCGTGATCAAGGCGCTTGAACGCCGGCGTGCCGGTGGCCACGTCAAGACATCGCAACGCGGAGCACGGGCGACTCGCCAAGCCCCGCAGGGCGCGCCTTGAGCCGGGCACCTGCTGCGTTGCCGTCCTTGACAAGGGAACCACCCTTGCGCTGCGGACGAGCGCCTTGCGTCTGCCCGGCTCAAGGCGCGCTTCAGCGGTATGGCATTGGTGCAGAGGTTCCCAAGGAAGACATAAAAACGTTCGGACTCAACCGACACTCGAGGAGCCACTTATGGAGCAACGTTCCAATCGCGCTAATTACTGGCGTGCCAACCTGAGGGTACTGTTCGGCTGCCTGGCCGTCTGGTTCCTGGTTTCCTACGTATTCGGCATTCTGCTGGTCGATACGCTCAACCAGTTCTCGCTGGGCGGCTACCCGCTGGGCTTCTGGTTCGCGCAGCAAGGCTCGATCTTCACCTTCGTGGTGCTGATCTTCTTCTACGCCTGGCGCATGAACGCCATCGACAAGAAATTCGGCGTCGCCGAAGACTGATAACGCAGGAGCCCAAGACACATGGAACTTCAGACACTGATCTACCTGGTGGTCGGCGCCACCTTCTTGCTCTACTTCGTCCTCGCGATCGTCGCCCGAGCGGGCACCACCAGCGAGTTCTACGTTGCCGGCAAGGGCATCAACCCCGTCCTCAACGGCATGGCCACCGCCGCCGACTGGATGTCGGCGGCCTCGTTCATCTCGATGGCCGGCCTGATCGCCTTCAACGGCTACTCGGCCTCGGCCTACCTGATGGGCTGGACCGGCGGCTACGTGCTGCTGGCGATGCTGCTCGCGCCGTACCTGCGCAAGTTCGGCAAGTTCACGGTGCCGGAATTCATCGGTGACCGCTTCTACTCGAACGCCGCACGCGTCATCGCCGTCATTGCCCTGCTGGTCATCTCGCTGACCTACGTCATCGGCCAGATGAAGGGTGTCGGCGTGGCCTTCTCGCGCTTCCTCGAGACGTCGGTCGAAGTCGGCCTGTTCGCGGGCATGGGCATCGTGTTTGTCTACGCGGTGCTCGGCGGCATGAAGGGCATCACCTACACGCAGATCGCGCAGTACGTGATCATGATCTTCGCCTACACCGTCCCGGCGATCTTCATCTCGCTGCAGCTGACCGGTCATTTCCTGCCGCAGATCGGCACCGGGGGCATGGTCTCCGACGGCGGTTCCGAGCAGTACCTGCTACTCAAGCTCGACCAGGTGCTCGTCGATCTCGGCTTTTCCGAATACACCGGTACGCCGGACCTGATGAACACCTTCCTGCTGACCCTGGCATTGATGATCGGCACCGCCGGTCTGCCGCATGTGCTGGTGCGATTCTTCACCGTGCCGCGTGTCCGTGACGCCCGCAAGTCGGCCGGCTGGACCCTGCTGTTCATCGCGATCCTCTACACCACCGCTCCCGCCGTCGGCGCGATGGCCATGTGGAACACGCTCAAGACCGTGCAGGATACCGATCAGATCGGCGCCGAGGACGGCAACCTGATCTACGAGGAGCGCCCGGAGTGGATGAAGAGCTGGGAGACCACCGGCCTGCTCAAGTTCGAGGACAAGAACGACGACGGCCGGATCCAGTACTACAACGACGGCAACGAAGAGTTCGCGGCCATGGCCGAGGAAGAGTACGGCTGGGAAGGCAACGAGCTGACCGTCGACCGCGACATCATGGTGCTGGCCAACCCGGAGATCGCCAACCTGCCCAACTGGGTCATCGCCCTGATCGCCGCCGGTGGTATCGCGGCCGCCCTTTCGACCGCGGCCGGCCTCCTGCTGGCAATCTCCTCGGCGATCTCGCATGACCTCTTGAAGGGCGTGATCAAGCCGGACATCTCCGAGAAAAATGAGCTGATGGCCGGCCGGATCGCGATGACCGTGGCGATCATCATCGCCGGCTACCTGGGCCTCAACCCGCCGGGTTTCGCCGCCCAAGTGGTGGCGCTGGCCTTCGGTCTCGCGGCGAGTTCCCTGTTCCCGGCGCTGATGATGGGGATCTTCTCCAAGCGGATGAACAAGCAGGGCGCGATCGCGGGCATGCTCGCCGGCCTGATCGTCACCCTGTTGTACATCTTCTGGTACAAGGGCTGGTTCTTCATCCCGGGCACCAACATGCTGCCGGACAACGCCGACAACTGGCTGTTCGGTATCAACCCGACCTCGTTTGGTGCCATCGGCGCGGCGATCAACTTCATCGTGGCGATCATCGTCGCGAAGATGACCACCCCGCCGCCGCACGAGATCCAGGAACTGGTCGAGGAAGTCCGCGTCCCCCGCGCTTCCTGATCCAGAAGCCGCCGACCGGTTCGACCGGTCGGCCCGAAACGACGAAACCCCGGGCTTGCCCGGGGTTTCCTGTATCTGCCGTCGGGGAAACGCGTCAGCGCCCGCCGGCGATCACCCAGCCGGTGATCCCGGCGAACATCAGCAGCACACCGGCGGGCGCGAGCATCAGAAGGTCCATGAACTGACGCTTGTCCTCCTCGCTGCTAAAGACGATCGGCCCGAGACCGCCGACCACACCGACGGTAGACAGGATCGCGCCGATGACCAGCATCGCCTTCGACACGCGGGCAAAACCCGGTTGACGCGAAGGGGCTTCGAAACGATAGGGGTCGCCGATGCCCGGCTCGAACTCGTCGTCCGGATGGTCGGTTGGTTTCTTCTGGGAAGGATCGGTCATCGTGGCACCCTGGGGCAGCGTTATGGAATTTCCGCGCTGAGGCGTTGGCGGTTCGCGCAGGGCCTCACCTGGAAGGGGAAATCCTAGCAGGGACCGACCGAGGCACCGAACTCCGGCGGACCGGCGCGGCCTTTTTGCTAGACTCGCCCATCATATTGCCCGCCCGCGCCAGCGAAAAGGATATCCGAGCGGTCGCGGACGAAAACTGCCCAACAGACACGAGGAACAACACCGTGCTCGAATTCTCCGTAAAGAGTGGCGCCCCGGAAAAGCAACGCACCGCCTGCCTGATCGTGGGTGTATTCGAATCCCGCCGGTTGACGGCGGCGGCGGAGACCATCGATCAGGCCAGTGAAGGGTTCATCTCGGCGATCACTCGCCGCGGCGACATGGACGGCGAACTGGGCGACACCCTGCTGCTTCACGGGGTCCCCAACATCCAGGCCGACCGCGTCATGCTCGTCGGGCTGGGCAAGGAACGCGAGCTGGACACCCGCGGACTGGTGAAAGCGACCCGCGCGGCCGTCGAGGCATTGCATCACCGTGGCACGGCCGAATGCGTCAGCCACCTGTCCGAGATCGACGTGCGCGGGGGCAGCCTGGAACAAGTCCTGCGCCAGAGCATCGTCGCCATCGACGATGCCCTCTACCGCTTCGACGAGCTCAAGACCGACCGCGACCTGGGGCCGAGGCGACCGTTGCGCAAGGTTACCTTCATCCTGCCAACACGGCGTGAGCTGATGGAGGCCGAGCGCTACGTTCGGGAGGCGACCGCGATCAGCAACGGCATGCGCATGGCGAAGAACCTCGCCAACATGCCGGGCAACCTGCTCACCCCCACCACCATGGCCGAGCACGCCCGCAAGATGACCGAGACCCACCTGCAGTTGCAGGTCGAGGTACTCGACGCCTCGAGGATGGAATCGTTGGGCATGAACGCCCTGCTTGCGGTCGCCAAGGGCAGCAGCGAACCGCCCAAGATGATCGTCATGGAGCACATGGGCGCGGACGCCGAAACGCCGCCGATCGTGCTGGTCGGCAAGGGCGTGACCTTCGACACCGGCGGCATCTCGCTGAAACCCGGCCCGGACATGGACCAGATGAAGTTCGACATGGGCGGCGCGGCGGCCACCATCGGTGTCATGTCGGCGGTCGCCGAGATGCAGTTGCCGATCAACGTGATCGGCATCGTGCCCACCGTGGAGAACATGCCCGACGGCGCGGCACTGAAGCCCGGTGACGTGATCCACAGCATGTCCGGCCAGACCATCGAGGTCCTCAACACCGACGCCGAGGGCCGGCTGATCCTCTGCGATGCGCTGACCTACGCCGCCCGCTACAAGCCGGCGGCGATCGTCGATATCGCCACCCTGACCGGCGCCTGCATCATCGCCCTGGGCCGTCACCCGAGCGGGCTGCTGTCCAACCACGACCCGCTAGCCAGGGAACTGCTCCGTGCCGGCGAGGCGGCCAACGACCGGGCCTGGCAGCTGCCACTGTGGGAGGAGTACCAGGACCAGCTCAAGAGCAACTTCGCCGACATGGCCAATATCGGCGGGCGTGAGGGCGGCAGCATCACCGCGGCAGCCTTCCTGTCACGCTTCGTCAAGGAGTACCGCTGGGCCCACCTCGACATCGCCGGCACGGCGTGGAAGGTCGGTGACGCCAAGGGAGCGACCGGCCGCCCGGTCCCGCTGCTGGCGGAATTCCTCATGCAGCGGGCCCGCCAGCGGCAGGAAGGCGACGCGACGGACTGACCGCGCGCCCTTCCCATACCGGACACGACCGTCCCGGGATAGCACTAGGGAAACTCTGCACGATGCGAAGGCATCTCTGGCTCGCGGGTTTATTCGCTTTTCCGGCGCCGGACCGAAGGCGGGCTCGTTGCCCGTCGAGGGACGGCTTTGCTGCGTGCGGACAAACCCGCGAGCCCCGTCCGGGCGGGCCTCCAAGGGCCCATCTGCGGCGTCGCGGGGTTCGTCCGTGAACCCCGCCCTTCGGGCCGGCTCGCGC
>CAYUAO010000088.1:0-9005 GCA_964442775.1 uncultured Halothiobacillus sp.
GCGCCTTGCATCTGCCCGGCTCAAGGCGCGCTTCAGCGGTATGGCATTCGTGCAGCCCTTCCCTGAGCTAGACTGATTTGATGGGGTAATACATGTCAACAACGGGAGGTCGGGCGTGGGCAGTCTCCACAACGTCCGGTCGGGCGAGAACGAGCAGCAGGCGGGGAGTGCAGCGGGCGCCGGTGCACCCGAGGGCTTCGTCCGCCTAAAGTACATGCTCCCCCCGTTGCTCGCCGGCCTGGTGGTGTTCGGCGTCCTGCTCGCGGCCATTTGGGTGGTCGAACGTCAACTGACCTCGGCGGCCCAGCAGGCCGACATGGACGCCCTGGCCCAGATCCGTACACGGATCGAATCGCAGCTCAACCAGGCTTCCAACGTCTCCGACGCGGTCGGGGCGATGATCGAGGTCAACCACGGCCTCGATGTGGACAGCGTGCGGCCCGTCGCCGATCGGATGCTGGATCGTACACCGGTGATTCGATCGATCGCCATCGCCCCGGACAACGTGATCGAGGTCAGCATTCCGCTCGAGGGCAACGAGGCGACCATCGGTGTCGATCTCGCCGCCCATCCGGTCCAGGGCGCCTCCCTGCGCCGCGCGATGGAGTCGGGCGAACCGGTACTCGGAGGCCCCTACGAACTCGTGCAGGGCGGTTACGCGGTGATTCACCGGGTGCCGGTCTCGTTCGACCGTGACGGCGACGGGACGGACGAGTACTGGGGCATCGTCTCCACGCCGATCGAGGTCATGCGCCTGTTCGAGGTGGCCGGCGTGGCCGACCGGATTTCCCGTGGCACCCTGGCCGTGCGCGGCATGGATGGACGCGGGGCCGATGGGGCGGTGTTCCTCGGGCAAGGGAAGCTGTTCCGCGACAAGAAGACCCTCAAGACCACCGTGGTCGCCCTGGACGGCCAGTGGCAACTGGCGATGGAGCCGAGCGACCCGCCGGGGATTCTTACCTGGCTGACGCGGATCGCCGAACTCCTGGCGTTGATCGCGGCCCTGCTGGTCATGTGGTTTACCGTGCGCTGGCAGGTCCAGCAGCGCTCCCTGGTCGATTCCGAGCGCCTGTTGCGCGATGTCACCTCGAACGTCAGCGACGTGGTATTCCGTACCGACGGGGCGGGCCGACTCGTCTATGTCAGCCCGGCGTACGAGCGGCGGCTGGAGCGATCCGAGAACGACGTACTCGGCACTTCCTGGCTGAACCTGTTTCCCGAGGATGATCGTCACCGTATACGGCAAGCGGTCGACAGGATGCGGCACAACGAGCGGGGAGCTCCGGGAGGCAGGGGTAGTGAAAGGCTGGTGCTGACCACGCGGATGTCGCGCGTCGACGGCGTCGAACTTCCGGCGGAGTTGCGCGTCGAGCCCGCGACCGCCAGGGGCGGCGGGCAATCCGGCCTGGTGGGCACGGTGACGGACCTGTCCGATCGCGAGGCCTTCGAGCAACTCGAGGGGCTGGCCACGGCGGTGTTCGAGGGCGCCGGGGACGCCATCGTCATCCTCGACCATCAACGCCGGGTGCTGGCGGTCAACCCGGCCTTCGAGCGGCTGGTGGGAGAGCCCGCCAGGGAACTGGTCGGCCAGCGCTTGACCACCCCGGAGGTGCTGGATCGCAGCCGGCGTCGGCTGGAGGCCTGTGCGCGGGGGTTGCGTCAGCGTGGTCGCTGGAACGAGGAGGTTGCCTGTCGACTGCCGGACGGGCGGGAGCGGGTGCTCGGCTGGTCGGTCGACCTGATCCGCGACGACCGTCGCCGGGTGAAGCGCTACGTTGCCGTGATCAGCGACGTCACCCTGCGTCACCGGCACATGCAGGCCATGCACCATCGGGCGCTGCATGACCCGTTGACCGATTCGCTCAACCGTGCCGGGCTCGAGGAGCGGTTCGAGCAGGCCCGCCAGCATGCGATACGCGAAGGCAAGGCGATCGCCCTGGCGTTCGTCGATCTCAACGGGTTCAAGCCCATCAACGACACACTCGGCCATCACGTCGGCGACGAGGTACTGCGCGAGGTGGCCCGGCGGCTATCCGCCGTGGGACGCGCGGAAGACATCGTGGCACGGCTGGGCGGGGACGAGTTCGTGGTCGCGTTCTACGGGGTCGGCAACGACGCGGACATGGGCCGACTGGGCGACGCGCTGCTGGCGAGCTTGCGCGATCCCATGATGCTCGACGGCACCGCGCAACCGGTGCACGTTCGCGCCTCGGTCGGGTTCGCGCGCTTCCCCGACGATGCCGAGACGCTCGACGGCCTGATGCGGCGGGCTGATGCCGCCATGTACCGCGCCAAGGAAAGCCGCGACGAGACCGTCGTGTTCCACCGGGACCTCGTGCTGTCGGGCACCCCACCGGAACATGAATGAAATTCCATAAATGAAGAAATAACGCGATACGAACTGCATGTTGTCCTCCGGTAGGGTGATCGACATACCCATTGATCGAGAGGAACCGACATGCCCACCGACACCGCCTACCCCGTTACCCATACCCTGGGCTTCCCCCGCATCGGTCTTGACCGTGCCCTGAAGTGGGCGCTCGAGCGTCACTGGCGCGGTGAGACCGACACCGCCTCCCTGGAGGAGACCGCCAGCACGGTACGGGCCGAGTCCCGTGGGTGGCACCGCGAGGCCGGCATCACGCGGCCGGCCTGCGGCGACTTCACCTTCTACGACGGCATGGCCGACCTCTGCCTGCTGTTCGGCCAGGTCCCGGAACGCTTCGGCGACCTGTCCAACGATCTCGATTCGCTGTTCGCCCTCGCGCGCGGCGCCCGTGGCGAGGAGGGCAGCCTTGCCCCGCTGGCCATGACCAAGTGGTTCGACACCAACTACCACTACCTGGTGCCCGAGCTGGACGCGGACCGCCCGTTCCGGGTCGATGCCGCTCGCCTGCTCGACGAGATCCGCGAGGCCCTCGCCGACAACCCCGCCGCCAAGCCCGTGCTGATCGGGCCGCTGACCTTCCTCTGGCAAAGTGCAGGTGTCGATCGTGTCGAGCGCCTGCGCCGTGCACCGGCGCTGGCCGAGGCCTACGCGAGCCTGCTGGGCGAGATCGCGGCGCTCGGTGCCGACTGGGTTCAGCTCGACGAGCCGATCCTCGGGCTGGACCTGCCGGCCGACTGGCTGGCAGCCTTCGAGCCCGTCTACCATCGCCTCAGGACCCCGGGCCTGCGGCTGATGCTGGCGAGCTATTTCTCCTCGCTCGACGGCCGCCTCGCGCTGCTGGCCGGGCTGCCGGTCGACGGGGTGCACGTCGACGCCACCACCGGCGACGACCTCGAGGCACTGGCCGATCGCCTGCCCGCCTACAAGGTGCTTTCGGCGGGTGTGCTCGACGGTCGTTCGATCTGGCGCGCCGACCTGGCCGCGCTGCTCGATCGGCTCGAGCCGATCCACGGCCGGCTGGGCGAGCGCCTCTGGCTGGCGCCGAGCTGCTCGTTGCTGCACCTGCCGCTGGACGCCGGCGAGGAGAGCGCCGATCAAGGCAAGCTGCCCCCGGCGCTGGTGGAAAACCTGAGTTTCGCCCGTCAGAAGCTCGACGAACTGCGCCTGCTCGCCCGCGGGCTGGGCGAGGGACGCGGGGCGATCGCCGGGGAGATCGAGGCGGCCGCGGCGGCTCGCGCACGGCTCGAAGCGCTCTCCGGTCGCCACGACGCGTCGCGCCGCGAGAAACTGGCGCGTTCGCTGTCCGGCGAGCCGTCGCGCGAGCGTCCCTACGCCGCGCGGGCCAGGGCGCAACAGGCGCGCTTGAGGTTGCCGCCATTTCCGACCACCACCATCGGCTCGTTCCCGCAGACCGACGCGATCCGGGCGGCGCGGCGCGCCCATCGTCGCGGGGAGATCGACACGAACGCCTACGAACAGGCGATGCGCGAGTCGATCGCCGAGACGATTGCCGAACAGGAGACCCTGGGGATCGACCTGCTGGTGCACGGCGAGCCCGAGCGCAACGACATGGTCGAGTACTTCGGCCAGCAGCTCGACGGGTTCGCCTTCACCCGCGCCGGCTGGGTGCAGTCCTATGGCTCGCGCTGCGTCAAGCCGCCGATCATCTGGGGCGACGTGGCCCGCCCGCGCCCGATGACGGTGGAATGGAGCCGCTACGCCCAGTCGCTCACCGACCTGCCCGTCAAGGGCATGCTCACCGGTCCGGCGACACTGCTCTCCTGGTCGTTCGTGCGGGACGACCTGTCGGGCGAAGAGGTTGCCTACCAGCTAGCGGCGGTGCTGCGCGAGGAGGTCGAGGACCTGTGCGCCGCCGGCATCGCCGCGATCCAGGTCGACGAGCCGGCCTTTCGCGAGGGGCTGCCGCTGCGTCGGGCCGGCTGGGACGCCTACCTCGACTGGGCGGTGCGGGCGTTCCGCTTCGCCACGGCGGTCGCGCCGGACGACGTCCAGATTCATACCCACATGTGCTACAGCGAGTTCAACGACATCATCGAGTCGATCGCCGCGCTGGATGCCGACGTGATCACCATCGAGACCACCCGTTCGAACATGAAGCTGCTCGACGCCTTCGCCGAGTTCGAATACCCCAACGAGATCGGACCGGGCGTATGGGACATCCACTCGCCGCTGGTCCCGAGCGTCGAGGAGATCCTCGGACGCCTCGAACTGGCGCTGGAGAAGGTGCCCGCCGAGCGCCTCTGGGTGAACCCGGACTGCGGTCTCAAGACGCGCGGCTGGGACGAGGTCAGGGCGGCGCTGGGCAACCTGGTGGCCGCGGCGCGCGAACTCCGGCATCGACAGGGTCGCGAGCAGGTTCGCGCGGGTTGACCGGGGTCTACACTCACCGGGGCCCGTCACCGCGACACATTCCCGGGAGTACCACGCTTGAAACGAGCCCTGACCGCGATCGCCGCCGCGGGCATCGCCCTCTCGAACTTCACGGCCTGCTCCGGGGCGCGCGTGCTGGAATCGCTCGCCCCAGGCGGGTCGGTCACCGTAACCCGGGACGTGGTGTTCGACGACGAGCATGGGCTCGCCCTCGACGTCTATCGGCCGGTCGCGGCGCGCGGCGCGCCGCTGGTGGTGTTCCTGCAGGGTGGAAGCTGGCAGTCCGTGAACCGATCCAGCTACGGGTTCCTGGGGCGGACACTCGCCGATCGGGGCATGGTGGTCGTGATCCCGGACTACCGCGTCTACCCCGAGGTTCGCTACCCCGAGTTCCTGTACGACTCGGCCCGCGCGGTGGCCTGGGCCCGCGATCACGCCGAGGCCCATGGCGCCGATCCGCGACGACTCAGCCTGCTGGGGCATTCGGCCGGGGCCTACAATGCCGCCATGCTGGTCACCGATCCGCGCTACCTGGCGGAGGCCGGTGGTCGACGCAGCTGGATTGCCGCCTGGGCGGGGCTGGCCGGGCCCTACGATTTCCTGCCGGTCGAGGACCGGACACTCCGACGGATATTCGCACCGGCCGCCCCCGCGGCGTCGAGTCAGCCGGTCAACTGGGTCGACGGTGACGTGCCGCCGACGCTGTTGGTGGTCAGTGCCGATGATCCGGTGGTCGATCCGCGCAACACCGAGCGGCTGGCTCGACGGCTGGAGCAGGCCGGGGTGCCGGTCGATCTGTTGCGGGTGGACAACCTGCGCCACGCGGGACTGGTGGTGAGCCTGTCGAACGTCGCCCCGTTTGGCGGCGATATCCTCGACGCTGTGTCGGGTCTTGTGATTGATGCGTTGCCAACCCGGGCCGATCGGCCGACCGAGGCGATGAGCGAGTGATGGCCGGCTGGAGACCGACGCCCCTACGCGCTCAGTCGGCAGGGTGGGGCAGTTCGGCCTCTCGCAGTCGTGCCACGGCCCGGATGCGCTCGCGCCGAAGCGCCTCGCCCAGCGCCTTGCCGCGCATGCCCTGTTCGAGCAACGGCTGGGGCGAGACGCCCGCCACCGCGGCACGCACCCGGCGCAGCCATTCGCCTTCCGGGAAGTCGGCGGACTCCTTGCCCGGCTTGCCGCGCGAGTCGGCGTGGCAGACGGTCAGGATGTCCTCGAAGCGCTCGGGGCGGCGCAGGGCGTCGAGTTCGTCGAGCAGGTCGACCAGCGTGGCGTCCCGCATTTCCAGGGCGCGATGGATGCGGCCGTGCTGGGCGGTGACGGTGACGGCGAGGTCCCGTACCGCCTTCGAGGTGCGCAATCGCTCGCACAGCGCGCGGGCGGGTTCGACGCCGCGGCGTTCGTGGCCGATGTGACGCGGCCATTCCTCACGCGGGGTCAGCGCCTTGCCCAGGTCGTGGCAGACGGCGGCGAAGCGCACACCGATCGACTCGCTCAGGCCGGCAGCGGCGTCGAGGACCAGCAGGGTGTGGATGCCGCTGTCGACCTCGGGGTGGTATTCCTTCGGTTGCGGGACACCGAACAGCGCCTCGACCTCGGGAAAGGTGTCGGCCAGTGCGCCGACCTCGTGGAGCATGGCGAAATAGCGCGACGGTCGCACGGCGCCCAGCGCCTTGACCGTCTCCGCCCAGACCCGTTCCGGGACCAGGTCGGCCAGCTCACCGCTGTCGCTCATCTGCCGCATCAGCGCGTTGGTGTCCGGGCCGACCTCGAAGCCGTGCCCGGCCAGCTGGGCGGCAAACCGCGCCACGCGGAGAACCCGTAGCGGGTCCTCGACGAAAGCGGGGCCGACGTGGCGCAGGCGGCGCGCTTCGAGATCGGCACGGCCGCCGAAGGGGTCGACCAGCTCGCCGTTCTCGCGCATGGCCATGGCGTTCACCGTCAGGTCGCGCCGGGCCAGGTCGTCCTCGAGCGTCACGTCGGGGTCGGCGTGCACGGCAAAGCCGTGGTAGCCGCGCCCCTGCTTGCGTTCGGTGCGGGCCAGAGCGTACTCCTCGCCGGTCTCGGGATGGAGGAACACCGGGAAGTCCGCGCCGACCCGGCGAAATCCGCGCGCGAGCATGTCCTCGGGCGTGGCGCCGACCACGACCCAGTCGCGATCGACGACCTCGCGACCGAGCAGCCGGTCCCGCACCGCTCCACCCACGATGTAGCACTCCAGGTTTTCGGTTACCGCATCGGCCATGCAATCTCCGGGTGATTCGTTCGGGTTTGCCGGCAAAAGCCGGCTTTATCGTTACGACGGGGGGCGGTAGACTTGGCTCACCCCGTCACGTTATGGACAGACGCCATGAACGCGAACCCCTATCTTGAGGCATTGCGCAGCCAGTCGCCACGTTTCGAGTCGACGCTGCGGAGCATCGGCCTGGTGGCGGCGACCGAGGCCACGGTTCTGATCACCGGCGAGACCGGCACCGGCAAGGAGCTCGCCGCCCGGGCCATCCACGCCGGCTCGCCGCGCGCCGCCCGCCCGATGGTGACGGTCAACTGCGCCACGATTCCCGGCGAGCTCGCCGAGTCGACCCTGTTCGGTCATCGGCGGGGCGCGTTCACCGGTGCGCTCGCCGACCAGCCGGGACTGGTGGATCAGGCCGATGGCGGCACCCTGTTTCTCGACGAATTGGGCGAGTTGCCGCCCGCCCTGCAGGCGAAGCTGTTGCGCCTGCTGGAGAACGGCGAGACGCGCGCGGTCGGCGAGACGACCACCCGTCGCGTCGACCTGCGCCTGGTCGCGGCGACCCACCGCGATCTTGCCGCGATGGTCGAGGCGGGCGAGTTCCGCGCCGACCTCTACTTCCGTCTCTCCGGGGTGCCGATCGAGCTGCTGCCGCTGCGCGATCGGCAGGGCGACATCGAGTGGCTGTTCCACCAGTTCCTCGATGAGAATGCCGCGCGCAACGGGGTGGCCGTGCCGCGTCTGACCGCGCGCGCGACCGGTGTGCTGCGGCGCTACCGCTGGCCGGGCAACGTTCGCGAGCTCAAGCAACTGGCCGAGCGGCTGGTGATCTTCCATCCCGGCGGCGTGGTCGACGTCGAGGCGCTGCCATCGGGCATGCGTTCGGCCGAGCAGAGCGAGCAGGGCGGACCGATTGCGCCCGGTTTCCTGCTGCCCGATCACGGTGTCGACCTCGAGGCGATCGAGAGCGACCTCCTCCGCCAGGCACTGGCGAAGACCGGCGGCAACAAGTCGCGCGCCGCGCGACTGCTCAACGTCTCCCGGGACACCTTCCTCTACCGGCTGAAGAAATTCGCCATCGAGTAGCCAGCGGCCTGCGCACCCCGCCGGATATCCGCCCCCCGCATCGGTCCAGCCGGTCGGGGGGCTTGGTTTTCAAGGCAGTGAAAAGCAAAAAAAGGCGGCCTGGAGGCCGCCGAAAGGCCACGGTCCCCCGTGGCAGTCTGGAGGATGGTGGGATCGGGATCAGAACCGGGCGGTCAGGCGCGCCCAGACGGTGCGGCCGGGCTCGTTGATCCGGGCGTCCGGGTCGCCGAACGTGCCGACGTAGGCCCGGTTGACGTGCTCGCTGTAGGTCTTGTCGAAAAGGTTCTCGACCCCGGCGCGGATCTGCCAGTTCTTGCTGATCCGGTAACCGGCATGCAGGTCGACCACGCCGTAGCCGGCGGTCTCGCGGGTATCCAGGCCGCTGGCCGTATCGAGCTCGGTCGCCCGGTCGGCCCAGCGCAGGTCCACCCCGCCGCTGAAATCGCCGTGTTCGGCCAGCAGGCCCACCCGGCCCGACAGCGGCGGGATCTGCGGCAGGTTGCGCGAGTCCGAGGTGTTGCGACCGCGGGTGTAGGCGACCTGTCCCTGCGCCGTGAGCCAGTCGGTGACGGACTGTTCCAGGTCGAGTTCGGCGCCGTACAGGCGTGCGTCGACGTTGCGGTAGCTGGTCGAGGTGTCGGGCAGGCCGTTGATGCCGCCCTGGTCCTGCAGGATGAAATCGTCGACCTCGTCGACGAAGACCGTTGCCTGTGCGGACTGCCGCTCGGTCTGCCAGGTCAGCCCGGCGTCGATCTGGTGGTGGATCTCGGGGTCGAGGTCCGGGTTGCCTACCTTGTCCAGTCCCCCGGTCAGTACGTAGCGCTGGGTGAGGTTGGGCGCGACCGCCGTGCGGCTCACGCCGACGTTGCCCGACAGGTGACGGTCGAAACGGTGCGTGTA
>CAYUAO010000089.1:0-5328 GCA_964442775.1 uncultured Halothiobacillus sp.
CGGTGGCCACGTCAAGACGACGCAACGCGGAGCACGGGCGGCTCGGCAGGCCCCGCAAGGCGCGCAGAGCGGCATGGCATTCGTGCAGTGTTTCCCTAGGGATGCCAGTGGCGGGCCCTACCAAAGCCCGCGTTCGCATCCGTGTGGGTCGAAGGGTGCGGACAGCCGAAACCGCCGTGGCGCACCCGAGTCAAGGGGGAAACTCTGCACGATTCGATGACGTCTGAAGCGGGACCTCCAAGGGCCCAGATGCAAGGCGCAGTCCGCCGTGAAGGGCCGTCGCCCTTTACAAGGGCTGCAACGCCGCAGATGGGCCCTTGGAAGCCTGCCCGGACGGGGCTCGCGGGCTTGTCCGCACCTAGCCAAGCCGTCCCTCGACGGGCAACGAACCCGTCTTCGGTCCGGCGGCAGAAAAGCGAACAACCCCGCGAGCCAGAGATGCCACCGAATCGTGCGGAGTTTCCCTCGGGGGCGGAATCTTAGCAGAGGGCGCGTCGTCGATGGACGATTCCGTGCAAGACGATGGGGAATATTCTATCTTGCGTATGATTTTTGCCGGGGTGGCGGACAGGGAGGGGAGATGAACCGATCAGTGACGATGACATGGGCGGCCCGGCCGTGGTTCGCTACCCCTGTCCGCCCCTGCACGCCCCCACGATGGTGATCGCATGAGTCTCGGCGCCCGCTTCATCTGGATTGCCGTCGTCCTGGTGCTGGGCACGGCGATCGCCATATGGCAGGTGTTCGACAGGGTCGCCACCGGCGTGATCGAGCAGTGGGGCACGCGGGTGGCCGAGGTGCAGGTCCGCTACGACAGTGCGCGCCTGCTCCAGCCACTCGAACGCGAGATCGCCCTCGCGCACCACATGGCCGACTCGCCGCCCATCCTCGATCTCGCCCGCGATCCCGGCGCCGAGTCGAAGAAGGGGGCGGCTTTGGCGGAGATGGAGCGTTTTCGCCGCAATTTCAGTGCTAAGAACTACTTCGTTGCGATCCGGGCCAACGGGGCGTACTACTTCAACAATGCCAAGGACGAATTCGCCGACAAGTCCTTGCGGTATCACCTGTCCCCCGACGATCCCGACGACGCCTGGTTCTACCGACTGATCGACCAGGGCCGCGACTTTCACCTCAACGTCAATCCCGACAGCGAGCTTGGGGTAATCAAACTCTGGATCGACGTGTTGATGCGCGACCCGGCGAACGACGAGATCCTCGGCGTGGTCGGCACGGGGCTCGAGCTCGAGTCGATACTCGCCGAGACGGTCGCGGTCGATCAGCCCGGCATCACGACGGTCTTCGTCGACCACGATGGCGCCATCCAGTTGTATCGCGACCGGGACCTGATCGACTACGCCAGCCTGGTCAAGCCGGAGGGGCAGAAAAGCCGCCTGGAGCGGCTGGTCAGCGACGCTGAGAGCCGCGAGCGCGTCGATCGTCTGCTCGAGGCGGCCGAATCAAGTCCGGGAGATGTGCGCACGGCTTTCGTCATGGTCGAGGGACAGCGGCACCTGATGGGGGTGGCCTGGCTGCCGCGCATTGGCTGGTACGAGGTGACTCTGCTCGACCTGGACGTGATCATGCCCGTGTCCCGGTTCGTGCCATTGTTGATCATCGTCCTGATCGCGCTGGTGGTCAGTATCCTGTTGCTGCACTTCGCCGTGCGGCGGCTGCTGTTGCGTCCGATCAGCGCACTGGAATCGGCGATGCAGGCACTGAAGAACGGGCGCTACGTGCGCGGCGACCTGCCGGCGGCGAGCGGCGAGATGGCCCGTCTGGTGCGTCACTTCAGCGACATGGCGAATACCATCCAGGCCCACACGCGCGAGCTGGAGGACCGCGTCGAGGCGCGCACCGCCGAGCTCAATCGCCTGGCTCGCATCGACCCGTTGACCGATCTGCCGAACCGGCGCGGCATGCAGGAGACCCTGGAGCAGGGGCTCGAGCGGGCTGAGCGCGAGGGGCGCCGACTGAGCCTGCTCTGGCTCGATGTCGACGACTTCAAGCGAATCAACGACGTTCGTGGCCATGAAACGGGCGATGTCGCACTGCGCCAGGTGGCGCGCTGCCTGCGCGAGGAACTGCGCGGCTATGACAAGGCGGGTCGCTGGGGCGGTGACGAGTTCCTGGTGATGCTCTACCCATCCAGCGACGAGCTGGTGCGGGAAGTGGGAGAACGCCTGCGCAAACGGATCGAGAATCAGGTCTCCGTTGGTGGCGAGCCGGTCACCGTGAGTGTTGGGGGATACTGTGCCGAAGGCCCCGAGCCCCTCTCTCAGATCCTCGCCCGCGCCGATCGCGCGCTCTATCGGGCCAAGGAGCAGGGGCGGAACCGGGTCGAACTCCTGTCGGCGGACTGAGAAACCCGGAAACGACGGGGCCGGGGCATGCCCGTCGGGATGCGCGTGACGACCGCGTGCCAGGGGAGACGTTCTCCGGCCCGCCCGGGCGTGATTCGCCGGCCTCCACGCCTCATCCCCCGATGATCTTCAGCCCGTCGCCAACGACCGGGGTTGTGTTTCATAGCCGCTAAGGCCTGGTCTATCACTGCGCCGTTTCCGCGCGGGGCAATCGTCACTCCACAGGCTGCCCGGTCTGCTGTTTCTCGGCTGAAAGGGGCCAGCGTCGGTTTCGATCGATCGACCGACACGCTCGTCGCGACCGATTTCTAGACATCCTGTCCTTGATACACGCGCTCTTGCGGAATCAATGCCCCCAGGAAAGGTCTTTCTTGGGCCAGGCTGCATACCGTAGACCGGGTAATCCGTACGGCGGTGCCGGAGGAGCGTACCGTCGGCGCGTGATTGCCGTGCAGCGACCCCGAGTGAGCCGCCGCCCATCCCGGTATCGATCTCGTGGCAATCCGGCCCGCAACGGGCAGTCGGCCACGCGTTGCCGAGGAGTTTCTCCGGGTCTACAGCTGTTCTCGTCCGGCCGGGCGAAGTCCCGGTGATCGGCGTGCTTCATCGAGCGGATTGCCGGGCAACTGCCAGGCGGCTTCCCATGCCGAGCGGGGCTCGGATCTGCATGCATCGAAGCGGTCTCGCGTGCACCGGGGCAGTCTCTTCCACTCGTTCCGATTTCCTGGCGCCATGATCAGGAATATTCCAAGTTTCTGATAGCAATGCGGAAAAATCCTGTTCCGTTTTGTTCCTGCCATTCCCTCCCTGGCGTCGGTACGGTTTTCCGGACGAAATCACAACCACCCCGGCCGTGTCTGGCTGGTCTCGATGGCTTGCGTTCCTAGGGAGGACACCTTGATGAACAACTCGAACTCGGCGATGACTGGTTTCGGCGGGACGCGCCTCCGCCACCGGTCGAGGCAGGGAGGCTTCACCCTGGTCGAAATGGCGATCGTCCTCGCCGTGATCGGCCTGATTCTCGGCGCGGTGATGATCGGCAAGGACGTCCAGCGAAACGCCGAGTACACCAAGGTGAAGCAGAAGTTCGTTGACCAATGGGTGGTGGCGTACAACTCGTATTTCCAGCGCACCGGCGGGCCGGTCGGCGATAGCCAGGTCGAGCCGCAGCTGATGGTCAATGGCCAGGACTTCGTCGACGACGACAAGAGTTCCGGCGGCGACATGTCCGACACGGAAGCGCCCGACGCCATCTGCGGGGACACCGCCGACACCAACCTGCGCGACCTGATGCTCGCCGCCGGCATCGAGATGCCGCCGGGCCGCGGCGAGGGCAACGAGGATCGTTACGTCTATCTCGACAGCAACGGCAATCCTCAGGAAGTCCAGGTCTGTTTCCGCTGGAACCCGCCGGGGACCGACTCGGGGTCCGGCAACGTCATGGAAATCAGCGGCTTGACCCCCGATCTCGCGCGCTTCCTCGATCAGGCGATCGATGGCCAGGCCGACGCCTGGGAGGGCCGTTTCCGCCAGGAAGGCATCGATACCGACGGCAGTGACAACCAGGCCGGCCGCCAGTGGAGCGCCAACAACACCTTCGGTCTGGGCGATGATCTGTCCGAGGACGATGAGCCGGCAACGGACGATGCGCTCGATGAAGAGCAGGTCATCACCCTGACCGCTCACTACAAGATGAACCAGTAACTCGGGGAGCCTTACGCATGATCTCAAGGAGAAATGGAGCCGTCGCCATCGGCAGGTCCGGGGGTTTCACCCTGGTGGAGATGGCCATCGTGCTCGCGGTAATCGGTCTGATCCTCGGGGCGATCGCGCTGGCGACGGACGTCCAGCGCAACGCCGAGTACACCAAGATCGCCAACAAGTTCCTCTACCAGTGGAAATCGGCGTACGACCAGCATTACCAGCGTACCGGTGTCGTCGTCGGTGACTGCGAGCAGGCACCGACCTACATGGTCAACGGCGCCGAGACCAGTTTCGGTGGCGACGACGCCTGCGAACGGCAGAGCCCCTGGGCCGGCGGTAGTGGTGAGGCCGGGGTACCGGAGAATTTCACCGATACGGGTCTGCGCATCTGCAACGGGCAGGGCTATGACGCCGACAGCGTCGGCTCGGATGACCCCGGACTGGCCGAGCAGAACCTGCGGGACGTGATGTTGCGTGCCGGCGTCTCGATGCCCCCGGGCCGCGGTGAAGGGTTCGAGGATCGCTACACCTACGAGGACTCCAACGGCAACGCCGCCGAGGTGCAGGTCTGCTACCAGTGGAATCCGCCCAAAACCGCTTCGGGGTCCGGCAACGTGATGGTGATCCGCGGCCTCACGCCCGATCTGGCGCGATTCCTCGACCAGATGATCGACGGCAAGGCCGACGCGCGTGAAGGGGCATTCCGCATGGAGGACAGCCGCGACCAACGGGGCGGAGGCAATCCCGAGACGGAGGATGCAAACAGCCCGGGCTACCAGTGGAGCGCCAACAACACCATGTCCCAGGAAAACTCGGTTGGTGATCCGGACGACTCCGACGCGGCTGGCTCGGAATCCGGAGGGGCGCTGGACGAGGACCAGGTCGTGCTGGTTACCGCGCACTGGCAGATGGAGCAGTAAGCCGTGACACGAATGCTTTCCGCGCTGGTGTTCGCCGCGCTGCTGGTGGCGCTGGCCGCGGCCGCCTGGTACGCCCGGGCCGGTGCGGTCGACGCCCGGGCCGCCCAGGCCGAGCGCGTCTCGCTCCAACGGCAGGCCGATTCCGCCGAAACCCAGCTGGCCAACCTCGAGGCCCGCGAACGCTACCAGGAACGGGCCATGGGCCTGCTTGAGCGGGCCGACGAGCGCCAGTTCCGGGCCCCGGCCTGGAGCCAGCGGCGGCTCGAGTACGGTCGCCGGGACCTGTCCCGTCGCGAGGCCGTCGCGCGGCTGGCCGGCGTGGCCGGAGGACGGAACACGGTCTT
>CAYUAO010000089.1:5428-8880 GCA_964442775.1 uncultured Halothiobacillus sp.
TTCGAGGGGCCGGTCAAGTATGCCCGGGCACTCATCGATCGCGAGGTCCGGCGTGAAGGCTGGGTCGACGGGCCGACACACATCGTCCTGCACGAGCTGCTGCGCAAGGCCGACGGCGGACAGGCGTTCTTCACCGCCGTGTCGCTCCCCGACTGGCAGCGGGTGATGACCTGGGCGGGCGAGCAGAGCGTGCACTGCCTGGTTTTTCCGTTGGCCGGCCTCCTGGGGCAGCCCAGGGACGGAGAAGGGACCGTGGTCCATCTGGGACAGCGGATGATCGCCCTGCATCGCGAGAACGGGGACCTTTCGTTCGAGGATGTGTTCGCCTCCTCCACGGATCGTGATGACCTGTTGGCGGCGGCGGAGTCCCTGGGAAGGCGGCTGCGGGAACCCGGCGAGCCGGGTGGCAAGCCCGCCCGGCTGGTCTGGCGCACGGTGCTCGGCGTCGAGGAAGGCGTCGATGAGGCCGAACTGGCCGATCGCGTCCAGGAGGGGGCCGGTCGGTCGGTGAAGTTGGGCCGTCAGCCGCTCTTCGACTCGGCCGGGGGCAGGGTGCCTTCCTCCTTGCCGAAGGATGGCTTGCGGCTGGGTATCGGTCGTACGCTCAACGACGGGCCGTCCCGTCTGGCCTGGATGACCGAGAAGGCCGCGCCGCTAGTGATGGTCCTGATGGCGATCGCCGCCGGGCTGATCGGTTTCGCCGGGCAGATGGCCCACGATCAGGCCGCGGCCCTCGAGCGCGAAAACCAGCCGTTGCGGACGGAAGTGAGCGAAGCCCGGGAGCGTCTTGTTGCCTTCGAGCCTCAATCGCTCGATGAGCGACTCGCGGCGCTGGATCGCTTCGTCAAGGCGCTGGACGCTGGGCAGGACTTCGGCCCCATGCGAGTGCTTTCCGACCTGAAGGCCTCGGCGGGCAGGGACATTCGCGTCCACCGAGTGCTGTTCGAGTCGACCCGCCGGGGCGGCGAGCGCCTGCGCGTTGATGGTCGGATCGAGGGCGACGACGCGGCCAGGGAGTTTCTCACGCGGCTTCGCGACCGCGGCTGGGAGGTGGAGCCGCTCCAGCCGGCCGGCGAGGACGAAAACAGCTTCTCCTATCGACTGAGCCCCCGGGAGGCGAGTGCATGAAGCATCTTTTCACGGTGTTGACCGGTGCCGCGATCGTGGTCGTGGCCTGGGGCGGGTATCACATTTTCTCTTCATCGAGTGGTGGTGCTCCAAACGCCCGTCCCGCGGGTGCCGACATCCCCGAAGTCCCCGGTGTCAAGGCCGAGGAGCGGGCGGCGCTCGACGAGCTCGAGTCGAGTCTCGATGGCCTGGAGAGAAGGCTGGTCGACGCGTCAAAGCACGGAAGCGAAGACAAGCCCGTGCTCGCGCTCGCCCCGGAGAAGGAACGATCCGATGAACGCGACGAGGACGCCAGGCCGAAGAAGGCTTCGGCGCCACCGCCCCCGCCGATGCCCACTCGACACCTGAGCCTGATCATGGACGGCTCGGAGCGGCGTGCGGTGATCGATGGCGAACTGGTCTCGGAGGGCACCGAACTCGACAAGGACGGTCGCGTTGTCGAGATTGGCTCGAACAGTGTGCGGATACGGGAATCCCACGGACGCCATCAGGAGGTTGCCCTCGATGACCTCGACGGCTTGGGGACGCTACGTGCGGTTTCGAATCGAGGCAGCGAGGCCAGGGAGGTGACGCAATGAACAGACAGGCCGTTTACGGATTCCTGCTCGGTGTGCTGGTTATCGGGGTCGGGGTGATTGCCTTCTACGCGTTCGTCCTCCCCGACGGGGTACCGACCGAAGAAGCCGCCAACCTGCCGAGCCGGGAGACCGAGTCTCCCGCGACGGGTGACGATGCCCGGTCCGCCGATCCCCCGCCGGAGGCTGAACGAGAGACGGTTGACGACGAGCCGCCGCGGGAGTCCTTCGCCGATGCGCCACCGCTGTTCGAGGAGGATGGCGAGACGGCGGAATCAGCCGACGGGGACGTTCCCACCGAAAGTTCGATCACGCCCGAGAAGCGTGAACGCATCGAGGAGATCCAGGCCGAGCTGACCGAGTTGAGTCAGAGCGGGGATGCCTCGCCGGCCCGCGTCGGCCAACTGATCGGCGAGTTGCGCGCGGAACTGGGACGCGACGAGGTTGGCGGGGTGAAATTGGGGCAGCTCGAGGACACGGTCGAACGCGCCGGGCGCATCCAGGAACTGGCGGGCGAGATGGAGTCGATCGCGGCCAACCCGAGCGAATCCGATCGCCAGCGGATCGAGGAGATCATGTCGGAAATCCAGGGCCTGCAGGGAGAAATGCCCGACGATGCCGCCGCCTACGGGGTGCCGGAGGCGGGCGATCAGTGAGCCCGGACCGAGGTGTCGAGCAGGGATGGACGTTGGTCGAACTGACCGTGGTCCTGCTCGTGGCGGGATTGCTCGTCGGCCTGGCCGGCCGGGCCTATCTCAACGCCACACCTTTTGCGGACCGTCAGGAGGCTCGTGCTCACGCCGGCAAGGTGGCGGCGGCGATCGATGCCTTCGCCCTCGCGCGGGGAAGGCTGCCATGCCCGGACACGACGGGTGATGGCCGGGAAGGTGGCTGCTCGGACGCCGACGGCCCGCGATCCGGCTGGGTCCCTTACGAGTCCCTCGACATGGGAGTGCCGTCTGCTGACCTCCGGGCCTGGTACTCGGTTTACCGCGGCGACGAGGGGGATCTGGCGCTGGCGGAGGACACCAGCGGCGATGGCCGGGTGGATCGCGCCGACCTGGTGCGAAAGCTCAATGAACTGGGGGGCTCGACGGGCGTCGAGTCCGACGAGGTTCACCTCACCGGTGACGATGGGCGGCGCGGTGCGGTCGACTGCGGCGCCAACCGTGTCGCCAACCCGGCGTACGTGCTGATCGTGCCCCGAACGGATCGTGACGGCAGCGGTGATCGCTTCGACGCGCCGCACGAACCGGAGTTGTGCGCCTATTCGCCGGGTACGCCCGAGTCGCCACGCCGCGACGACGTGGTCGAGGCGCGCGGTGCCGCGGAACTGGCCGGCTGGTTGCGTCGGCAATGATTGTTCGTGATACCCGCCTGGCGGGATCGGTTTTTACCACGAATCACAGAAGAGAAACGACGGGATGAAAATCGCCATGACGGTCGTGACACGACGCTTGACGCTGGGATTGCTGCCGGCCCTGGTGCTGGCCGGTTGTGCTCACCAGCCACCGCAGAGCATGAAGCACATGGACGAGGTGGACGAGACCACGACCAAGGACGTGGCGGATCGAGCGTCGGCCGAGTCGAAGAAGATGTTCGAGACGATGGATCGGCTCAGCGAGAAGATCGAGAAGCGTTCCAAGGAGGAGAAGCTCGAGGCGGTCGAGCCCACCTACGATCCGCTCGAGGCCGAGACCATTTCCCTTTCGCTCTCGGACGCGAGCATCTCCGATGCGCTCCGGGCCC
>CAYUAO010000090.1:0-8854 GCA_964442775.1 uncultured Halothiobacillus sp.
GCCATCGCGCCCTGCCCTTCGGCCACGGCCGACTGCATCAGCTGGCCGCGCCGGGCAACCAGCGCGACGGCGGCCTCGAAATCGATCGATTCGGCGGCCACCAGCGCGGCGTACTCGCCCAGGCTGTGACCGGCCAGCGCGGCGGGCATGGCGCCGTCGTTGTGACGCCAGATCTGCCAGGTCGCCACATCGGCGGCGAGCACGGCCGGCTGGGTGACCTCGGTGCGATTCAGGTCGGCGGACTCGCCCTCGGCCACGAGCTTCCAGAGATCGTAGCCAAGCACGTCGCCGGCACGATCGAACACCGCCTGCGCGATATCCTCGTGCTCGCCCCAGCCACTGGCCATGCCGACCGACTGTGACCCCTGCCCCGGAAACACCCCTGCAATCATGTTCATGCCTCGCCGATGGAAAACGGCGGGATCGTACCACAGCCGCGTGGACCGACTCCCGGCCGGGCCGACACCGGACGGTCACACGCCTCGGCGAGAATGAGCCGTTCGCCCTCCCCTCGGACCGGAGCCACCGTCTTGCACATCCTGATGATCTCGGACGTATTCTTCCCGCGTATCAATGGCGTGTCGACCTCGATCGAGAGTTTTCGCCGCGAGTTGCTGTCACGGGGCCACCAGGTGACCCTGCTGTGCCCCGACTATCCCGCAGACCAGCCGGGAGCGGGCACGGTCGACCTCGTCGAGCGGGGCGTGGTGCGCATCCCCTCGCGGCGCGCCCCTCTCGACCCGGAAGACCGCCTGATGAAGTGGGGCGAACTGATGCGTCAGGTCCCTGTGATGGCAGAGCGGAATGTCGATCTCGTCCATGTCCACACGCCGTTCGTCGCCCACTACGCCGGACGACGGCTGGCACGGCGGCTCGGCGTGCCCCTGGTCGAGACCTACCACACCTTCTTCGAGGAGTACGCCGACAAGTACGTGCCGCTGCTGCCCGCCTCCTGGCTGCGGGCACTGGCGCGCCGCTGGTCGCGGACGCAGTGCAACGCCGTCGACCGGCTGATCGTGCCGTCGACGCCGATGAAGGCGGCCCTTGAGGCCTACGGCGTGGCCACGCCGATGTCGGTGATCCCGACGGGCCTGCCGAACCCGCCCGACGTCGCTCCCGACGCAACGAGCGCGTTCCGCGCCCGACACGGCATCCCGACGGGCACCCCGCTGCTGCTGTACGTGGGCCGGGTCGCGCGGGAAAAGAACATCGACGTGCTGGTCGAGATGCTTCCCGCCGTGCTCGAACGCCACCCGGAGGCCATCCTGGTGATCGCTGGCGAGGGACCGGCCCGGGCGACATTGGAGAAACGGGTGGAGTCCGCCGGGCTGACGTCCTCGCTGCGCTTTCTCGGCTACCTGTGTCGCGAGAGCGAGTTGCCGGCGGCCTATCGCGCGACCGACCTGTTCGTGTTCGCCTCGACCACGGAAACGCAGGGGCTGGTCATTCTCGAAGCGCTCGCGCAGGGCACGCCGGTCGTGGCCGTGGCCGAAATGGGCACGCGAGACGTCCTCGACGAGAGCGGAGGCTGCCGGATCGTGGAGGACGACCCGGCGGATTTCTCCGCGGCGGTCGGCGACCTGCTGGCCGACGACGAGGCGAGGGAACGGCTGGCGAACGATGCACGCGCCCATGCGACGCGCTGGTCGAGCGAGGCCCTGACGGCGAAGCTGGTCCGCCTCTACCGGGAGCTGGCAACGGGAGACGCGGGCTGAACGCCCGGCCGGTCAGATGTTGTTGAACAGGGACAGCTGCTGGGTCTTGACCATGCTCTTCTGGGTGGCCTGCAGCGACAGGTAGTTCTCGTTCAGGCGGGTGACGGCCTCGGCGACGTCGGTGTCGCGCAGCTTGGAGACCGCCTCCTCGTTGGCCAGCTTCCAGGCGTTCTGGTCGTCGCGCAGGCGCTCGAGCGTGCGCAGGTCGGCACCCATGTCGCCCTGGGCGTTCGTGACCTGGTCGAGCAAGGCATCCACGTCCTGCTGGCTGGAACCGTAGGTCGTGTTATCTCCCGCGTCGATCGCCTGCTTGAGGGAATCGATCACCTGCATCGCCGAGCGCGCGCCCCCGCCGCCCGCATCGAGGGTGAAGATATCGTCCGCGACCCGGTTGGTCGTGACCTTCTGATTCTCGCCGACCGAGAGCGAGACATTCTCCGTGTCGGCCGGCAGTTGCGAATCGCCATTGTCGTCATAGGGGACCTGGCGGGCCTCGGTACCCGAGAAGACGTACTCTCCCCGCTCGTCCTTGGCGTTCGCCTGTTCCGCGATCGAGTCCCGCAACTGGGCCAGCTCGTCACTGAGCGCCTGACGCGAGGTATCGTCGTTGATGCCGTTGTCTGCCTGGATCGCGATGTCGCGCACCCGTTGCAGGATGTCGGTACTGGCGGACAACCGCGTTTCCTGCGTCTCGATCTTCCCGGTGGCGCGCTCGTTGTTGCGCAGGTACTGGTCGATGCGACCCTGCTGTTCGCTCAACTGGCTGGCCTGGCCGAAGGCCACCGGATCGACGTCGGCCGTCCGCAGCTTCTTGCCGGTGGCGATATCGGTCTGCGCATCCATCATGCCGGTCTGCTGGCGTTGCAGGCTCTGCAGGCCGCTCTGGTAGATCATCGAGGTCGATACGCGCATCAGGTCATTCCTCAGCGAACGGCATTGAGTACGGACTGGAACAGGTCGCCGGAGACGGAAATGCTCCGCGCCAGGGCCTGGTACTGCTGCTGGTACTGCAGGAGCTTGGCGGCCTCCTCGTCGAGGTTGACGCCGGAAACCGATTCCCGGCGGGCCTCGAGGCTCTCGAGGGCCGAGCGCGAGGACTCCCCCTGCTGCTCGGCGTTGCGGGCGACCTCGCCCGCCCCGGTGACCGCCGAGGTCAGGGCGCCGCCGAGGCTTTCGCCGCCCTCGCCGGCGTCATCCTGGCCCACCAGCTTCCGGTCGGCCAGCCGCGCCAGGTCCTCGATGTTGCGGTTGTCCCTCGACCCGGCGCTCGAACCCGCCTCCGCGGCCGCCACCTCGTCCGGGTCGGACAGCTGCGTCCGGATCCGGCCGGCGGCGCCAACCGCGGGGTCGATATAGAGGGCGTCACCCCCGTCCGGGGCCCCATCGAAGGTCATTTCCAGCCCTGGAATCTCTGTGGTCGTCCCGTTGGATGCCACGCGATCGATCTCGGTACCGGGGTCGCGCTCGTCGCGAATGACCCACTCGTTCGAGCCGCCATCGAAGCGAGCGACGTAGCGGGTGTCCTGCAATCGCTTCGCGTCGGTGATTTCGCCGGTGGCCTCGCCGTCGCCGGAGTTGCCACGATCACTGGAGACGGCCGGCTGGAAATCGTCGATGTCGGTGAACAGGGGCTTGCCGTCGTCACCGTTGAGATCGACACCCGCCTCCTGGACCGCGTTGACCTCCTGGGCCATGGTCGCGGCCACCCGGCCCAGTTCGTTTCTCAGCGGGGTGATGAGCGTCGACTGCGCCTCGATCATCCCGCCGAGTTTGCCGCCTTCCACCCGACTCGTGATTTCCCGGCCGCCGATCTCGACGCTCAGACCCGCCGGGCTGTTGCGCGCCGAGAGCTCGTTGCTGGTATTGCCCGTGACCAGCGCCTGGCCGGAACCGACCGCGAGGTTGAGCGCGCCACTGCCATTGTCGTCGACGCGGATGTCGATGCGATCAGCGATGTCCTTGATGAGCTGGTCGCGACGATCAAGCAGGTCGTTCGGCAGCGAGTTGGGATTCTGCTGGGTGGCGGTGGTGATCTTGCCGTTGAGCTCCGCCACCTCGGTGGCCAAGGAGTTGACCTCGTCGGAGATCGACGCGGCCTGGCGACCAATGCCGTCATCGAGCTTCGCCAGCTGCGAATCGATCTGGTTGAAGCGGCCGGTGAGCGCTTCGGCCTCGTTGAGGAAGGCGTTGCGGGCCGTGGTGTCGGTCGGGTTCGCAGCCACGTCGCCGGCGGCGTCGAAGAATGCCCCGCTCGCCTGCGAGATGCCCGACTCACTGTCGCCGAGCGCACCGGTGACCTGCGAGGCGAAGTCACCGAGGAAGGTCAGCCGGCTCGAGTCGCTGGTCGCGTCGCGCAGTTGCGATTCGACGAACTGGTCGAAACTACGCGTGATCGACTGCACCTGCGTGCCCTTGCCGACGTAGCCGTTGCCCAAGAACTGCGGGTCCCGGGCGCTCATGTTGACGCTCTGGCGCGAGTAGCCTTCGGTGTTGGCGTTCGAGACGTTCTGTCCCGTCGTCGTCAGTGCGCGTTGCACCGAGAGCAGGCCGCTGACCGAGTTGCTGAGGATGTCCGCCATGATGAGGCCTCGAAGGGTTTACTACCGACCGTATCGGCAGATAAAAGAAAAACTTGAGCGACGTGCCGGCGTCACACCGGGTCCTTCATCGCCGGCGAATTCATGATCGAGATCAGCTTCTCGGCATATTCCGGGTCGGTGGCGTAGCCGGCCTGCTGCAGTTCGCGCGCGAACTGCTCGGGATCGTCACGGGCCTCCAGCGCCTTGCCGTAGCGCGGATTCTCCTGGATGAAGCGAGCAAAATCGTTGAACGACGCGGCCATCGAGTCGTACTGGCGGAAGGCTTCCTGCCGCCGAACGAGACCGCCGGACTCGTACTCGAGCGTGCCGTGGACCTGGCGCTCGCCGTCCCAACCGCGATCGGCCTTGATGCCGAAGAAGTTGTTGCTCGCCCGGCCATCACCGTCATGCGGCACGTGCTTGCCCCAGCCCGTCTCCAGCGCCGACTGGGCCATCAGCACCTTGGGCGGGACGCCCAGCTTGTCGGCCGCCTCGCGGGCATGGGGCAGGATCGCCTCGACGAATTTCTCGGGCGACTCCCAGTAGGCCGGCTGGTTCTTCTTCCCGCCGGCTTCCTCGGTCGACTCCAGGGCGGCCAGGCGCTCCTTCGTCGGCCCGGGCTGCGCCAGCTTCCCGTCGTCGCCGTCGACGGCCGGTGCGTCACGGTCCTTCTGCATCCAGGCGTGCGGCCGCATGGTCCATTCCGAGGAATCCGGAAGCGGGTAGGCGCGTGGTTCCCTTTCGATCACCTTCCCCTCGTCGCCGACCTTCAGCGGCATGCCCTCCGCCGGCTCTTCCGCCGACGAACCTTCCGCTTGCTTGGACAGCTGGCGTTCGATCATCTCGGCCAGACCGATGCCGCCGGCGCGGCTGGAGAGCTTCTGCGCGATCTCCTGGTCGAACATGCCCTCGAAGGTCTTGGTCTCCTCGCTGCTGAACAAGTCGTCCCGCGGCGTGGCCTCACGCATCGACTGCAGCATCATCTTGACGAACTGCGTCTCGAACTGGGAGGCGACCTGCTTGAGCGACTGCCCGGGGTCCTTCCCGGCCTGGGAACGCAGCTGGTTCAGGCCCTGGAAGTCGGCGTAGGAATTGATTTGCGCTGGATTGACCATCACGTCACCTCAGATCACGATCAACTCGGCCTTGAGCGCCCCGGCGCTCTTGAGCGCTTCGAGGATGGCGACAAGGTCCGACGGCGAGGCGCCGACGGCGTTGACGGCATTGACGATGTCGTTGAGCTTCACGCCCGGGTCGAAGAGGAAGGCGCGGCTTTCCTCTTCCTCCACGGCGACGTCGGTATCCGGAGTCACGGCGGTCTCGCCCTCGGACAAGGGGGCGGGCTGGGACACGTCGAGGTCCTCGTCGACCGTGACGGTGAGGTTGCCGTGCGAGACCGCCGCGGCCTCGATGCGCACGTTCTGTCCGATCACGACCGTGCCGCTGCGCGAGTTGACCACCACCCGGGCCGGCCCCTCGCCGGGATCGACCTCGATGTTCTCCAGCACCGACATGAACCCCACCCGCTCGTCCGAGGAATCCGGCGCGCGCACCTTGACCGTGCCGCCGTCGACTGCCTGGGCCACGCCGCCGCCGAGGGCGTCGTTGATCGCCTTCTCCATGCGCCGGGCGGTGGTGAAGTCGGCCTGCCTGAGATTCAGGAACACCGCGCCGGCACCGCCCATCTTGCTCGGCACGCTGCGCTCGACCGTCGCCCCATTGGGAATGCGCCCGGCCGTGGGAATGTTGACGGTCACGCGCGAGCCATCCGCACCCGAGGCATCCAGGCCGCCGACGATCAGGCTCCCCTGGGCGACGGCGTATATGTTGTCGTCCGCGCCCTTGAGTGGCGTCATCAACAGCTCGCCACCGCGCAGGCTGTCGGCGTTGCCGATCGAGGAGACCGTCACGTCGACCGACTGTCCCGGCTTGGCGAACGGCGGCAGATTGGCGGTCACCATCACCGCCGCGACGTTGCTCAGCTGCACGTTGCCCTCGCCGGGGGACAGCCCCTGGCGCTCGAGCATGTTCTGGATGCTCTGGCGAGTGAACGGCACCTGGGTGGTCTGGTCGCCGGTACCGGCCAGGCCCACCACGATGCCGTAGCCCACCAGCTGGTTGTCGCGCACGCCGGCAAAACTCGCCACGTCCTTGATCCGTTCGGCGCCGGCCTGCGGGGCGAAGGTCGCCGCCACGGCCGCGAACGCGAGGGGCAGAAAGCCGACGAGAAAGGCGCGAATGCGTGTGTGGATGCTCATGCCGCTCACCATCAGAAGGGGAAAATCGGGTTGTTGAAGAAGCGCGCCAGCCAGCCCATGTTGTTCGAGTCGTTGATCACGCCCTCGCCGCCGTAGGCGATCTGCGCGTTGGCCACCCGGGTGGACATGATGGTGTTGTCGGAGGCGATGTCCTGCGGTCGGACGATGCCGGCGAGCTTGATGTACTCGCTGCCCTGGTTGATCCCGATCCACTTCTGGCCACGGATGACAAGATTGCCGTTGGAAAGCACCCGGGCCACCGTGACGGTGATCTGGCCGTTGAGGGTGTTCTCCTGGCTGCTCTCCCCGTCACCGGAGAAGTCACGCTCACCGGAGATCTCGGCATTGAGCCGCTCGATCGCCGGGTTGGTCAGGCCGAGCACGTTCGGCGGGCTGATCGCCGTGTCCTGGCTCTTGCCGGTCGCGGTCTGCGCGCTCTTGGACGCCTGCATGCTCTCTTCCATCACCACCGTGAGGATGTCGCCAACCCGGTACGGCCTCGAATCGGCGAACATGTTGTCCACCTGACCGGACTGGAAGATCGCGCCATTGCTCTGCACCGGGTTGTTCTCGGATTTCTCCGGCGGCATCGAGGCGTTGAACTGCGGGTCCGGCTTGATCGGCGGCTGACTGGCGCAACCGACGAGGAACGCCGTTCCCAGCAGGGCCGAGCCCCGGAAAAGCCAGTGGATTGACGGTTTCATGACAGGCCTCCGCGGATCGGCGTCATCAGATGTTCTGGTTCAGGTACTGGAGCATGCCATCGGTGCTGGAGATGGCCTTGGAGTTCATCTCGTAGGCGCGCTGGGTCTCGATCATGCTGACCAGCTCCTCGACCACGTTCACGTTGGAACTCTCCAGCGCACCCTGCTGGATCCCCCCGACGCCGTTGAGTCCCGGTGTGTCGAGTTGCGGGGCGCCGCTGGAGCCGGACTCCACGTAGAGGTTGTCACCGACCGGTTGCAGACCACCCGGGTTGACGAAGTCCGCCAGCTGGATGGTCCCCAACTGGACCGGCTCCGCCTCGCCGGATAGCTTCGCGCTCACCGTGCCGTCCTGGCCGATCGTGATCGACTCGGCACCCTGGGGCACGTTGATCGCCGGCTCGAGCGGCTGACCGTTGGCGGTCACGATCTGGCCTTCGCTGTTCAGCGTGAAATCGCCGTCACGCGTGTAGGCGATGTTGCCGTCCGGCTGAAGCACCTGGAAGAAGCCGCGACCGTTGATGGCCATGTCCAGCGAGTTGTCCGTCTGCTGGATGTTGCCCTGGGTGTGCTGCTTCTCGCTGGCGACCACCCGGACACCGGTGCCGATGTTGAGGCCCGTGGGCACCTCGTTCTCCTGCGTGTCGGCCGCGCCCACCTGCCGGTAGTTCTGATAGATCAGGTCCTCGAACACCGCCCGGTCACGCTTGAAACCGGTGGTGTTGACGTTGGCCAGGTTATTGGAAATCGTGGACATGCGCGTCTGCTGCGCGTCCAGGCCGGTCTTTGCAATCCAAAGTGCGGGTGTGCTCATCGCCTATCTCCCCTGAATCCGTTAGCCGAGTCGCATCAGGCGGTCGGCGGCTTCGCCGTTCTCGTCCGCCGTGCGAATCATCCGGCTCTGTGTTTCGAACATGCGGCCGTACTCGATCATGTTGACCATCGCCTCGACGGCATTGACGTTGCTGCCCTCGAGCACGCCACTGGCGACCTGAACGGCGGCGTCCGGCTCGGGCTCCTCGACACCTTCACGCAACGAGAATCGACCATCCTCTCCCTTGACCAGGTCTTCCTGGTTCGGATTGACGAGATTGATGCGGTCGACCATCACCGGGGCGTTCTCCTGCCCGCCGACCGGGATGATGCTGATGCTGCCGTCGGAATGGATATCGATCTTCTCGGCGGGCGGGATGGCGATCGGCCCCTCGTTGCCCATCACCGGATCACCCTGCCCGGTCTGCAACTGGCCGTTGGCAGTGAGATGCAGATCACCGCGACGGGTGTAGGCGTTCCGCCCGTCCGGCGCCTCGACCTCGATGAAACCATCGCCCTTGACGGCGACGTCGAGATCCCTCCCCGTGGTCATCAACGGCCCGGCGGAGAAATCGGAACCCTTGCCCTGTGCCTCGGTGTACGCCCGCGAGGCCTGCCCCGGCCCGTGGACCGGCAGGGCGGCGAAGGAATCGATGTCCGCCTTGAAGCCCTGTGTGCTGACGTTCGCCAAATTATTGGCGTTGGTGGCCTGGGCCCGTAATGTCTGCGAGGCACCGCTCATGGCGATATAAGCCAGACGATCCATCACAACACCTCCACGTTTC
>CAYUAO010000091.1:0-8613 GCA_964442775.1 uncultured Halothiobacillus sp.
TGCCCTCTGACCTCTGACCTCTGACCTCTGACCTCTTCCAGCTTCAAGCTGTCAGCTTCAAACTCATTCCCGCTCGATCTCGAGCATTTCCCGCACGATCGCGTCCACTTCCTCGGTGTCCCAGATGATCCCGGCATTGACCGAGTAGTGGATGCGCCCGTCGGCGGCGACGAGGAAGGAACTGGGGAAGGCGAAGGCGTCGTATTTCGCCGCGACCACGCCGTCCGGGTCGACGGGCACGGGGAAGGAGACGTCGAAGTCCTGCATGAACTCGCGCAGGTGCTCCGGCGACTGCTTGAAGGCGATGGCGTAGATCTTCAGGCGATCCGGGTAGCGGCTGGCCAGGCGCTCCATGGAGGGAATCTCCTCGACGCAGGCCGGGCACCAGGTGGCCCAGAAGTTGACGATCTGCACGCCGTCGAAATCGTCGTCCAGGCGCTGGGGATTGCCCTCGAGGTCGGTGAGTTCGAAGTCCGGCGCCTCCTGCGGCTCGACCGGCTGCAGGCCGGTCTGGCGATCGACCGGCTCGGTGCGGTCCGGGTCGATCGGCAACACGTCCCGCGGGTGATCCGCCTGGGCGAGGAGCGGGATCGAGCGGAGGATATCGTCGGGAAGCACCTGCATGGCGCGCGCCTCGGCCGGGTCGTCCAGCGCCTTGTCGAGCCGGTCGAGCGACTCGTTCTCGGGGTCTTCGAGATTCATGTGGTAGTAGTCACGCACCTCGGGAACCACCTGGACGAACAGGTCGCTGCCCGCGGCGAGGAAGCGATCACGCAGATCGTGAAGGCGATGGCGGTAGACGCCGAGCTCGGGCTGGAACAGCATCACCGGCAGGTTGGTGGCGTCGACGATCGAGAACAGCTCCGGCTCCTCGCCAGCCACGGGCGCGCCGCGATACAGGCTCGGGAAGAGCAGCACCGCCCCGGCCAGCGCCGCCGGATCGTCCGTGCGCTCCTGCCACCAGCGCATGCCGCGCAGCGTGGGCACGGCCATGCGATCGGCGGCCACGACCACCGTGGGGCGTTTCTCCTCGACGGCCCGCTCGATCAGGGCGCCGACCGGCGCCCCGTCGACCTGGCGGACGTTCACGTCCGACCGCGGCAGGAACAGCGAATCCATGACGTCGACCATCCAGACGGTCGCCCCGCGACGGGCCAACGCGTGCGCGAGGCTCTCCGGCCCGGCCATGTCGCCGTACTGGTTGCCCACCCAGATCACGAGCGGGCCATCGCCCGCCGCTTGCGACGGTTCGATCACGGTCACGTCGAGCTGGTCGCCGCCCTCGCCGAGCGGCACCGCGAAGTCGGCGCGTGCCGTGCCGATCAGCATCACTTCCATGGCGGCCACCAGGCCCCATTGCCACGCCCTGCGAACAGCCGAATTCATCGCCTTCCTCCAGTCACCACGCGCATCGCATCGCACGCCACGCTTTCGTACAATAGCCCACCGCCCTCACCACGGGCCGGTCGGCAAATCCTTAGCATGCTAGCAGTTGAGCGCCCATGACACACTCGTCTCCCGCCGTCTTCGAAACCGATATCCCGCACCTGGAGCTGATTCACCGCGGCAAGGTGCGCGATCTCTACCGCATCGACGACGAGCGGATGCTGATCGTCACCACCGACCGGGTCTCGGCCTTCGACGTGATCCTGCCCACGCCGATTCCCGACAAGGGGCGCGTGCTGACCGAGATCTCGCGGTTCTGGTTCGACAAGAGCCGGGAGCTGGTGCCCAATCACCTCTGCGAGGACCAGGACCTGGCGGCGATCGTGCCGGACCCGGCCCAGCGCGCCCCGCTAGAGGGTCGCAGCGTGATCGTGCGCAGCCTCGAAGCCCTGCCGATCGAGGCGGTGATCCGCGGTTATCTGATCGGTTCGGGCTGGAAGGACTACCGGGCGACCGGCGCGGTCTGCGGCATCACACTGCCCGCCGGCCTGCAACTGGCCGACCGCCTGCCCGAGCCGATCTACACGCCGGCGACCAAGGCCGACGTGGGCGACCACGACGAGAACATCGACTTCGAGGCGACCGTGGCGCTGATCGGCGCCGAGCGCGCCGCCGAGGTGCGCGACACGGCCATGGCGCTCTATCGCATGGCTTCCGAGTATGCCGCCGAGCGCGGCATCATCATCGCCGACACCAAGTTCGAATTCGGCCTCGACACCGAGGGTCGCCTGCATCTGATCGACGAGGCGCTCACCCCGGATTCCTCGCGCTTCTGGCCGGCCGACGAGTACCGCCCGGGCGTCAGCCCGCCGTCGTTCGACAAACAGTTCATCCGCGACTGGCTGGAGACGCTCGACTGGGACAAGACACCCCCGGGCCCGGCCATTCCCGACGAGATCGTCGCCCAGACGCGGGAACGCTACCTGACCGCCTATCGTCGACTGACGGGCGCGGACCTTCCCGCCAGCGCATGAGCCGGAAGGCGACGGCCAACCGGGGAGCTGGCGCGCGGGGCTGGGTGGTCCTGGCCACCGACACCGGCGTCGGCAAGACCGTGCTTTCCTGCGCGCTTGCCAGACTGTTGCGCGAACAGGGACTGTCGGCCCGGGTGAGGAAACCGGTCGAGACCGGCTGCGAGGTCAGGGACGGCGAGCGTCGGCCGGCCGACGGCATCGCCCTGCAGGATGCCGCCGGCGGAATCGAGTCGCTGGAGACGGTCTGCCCGATCCGCTACCTGACTCCGGTCGCGGCCCCCGAGGCCGCGCGGCGCGAGGGTGAAAGACTCGGCTTCGACGACCACCTCGCCCCGATTCTCGACGCCGCACTACTCGATCTCGGCGACGACCAGCGCGCGATCATCGAGAGTGCCGGCGGGCTGCTGTCGCCGCTGGCCGACGACGCCCTCAACACGCGGCTGGCCGAACACACCGGCCTGCCGGCCCTGCTGGTCACCCCCGACCGGCTGGGCACGCTCTCCTCCACGCTTTCCGCCGTGGAATCGCTGAACCGGCGCCGGATACCCATCGCCGCGATCATCCTCAATCGCCGCCCCGAGGACCCCGCCGGCCCCGGCTGTCCGGACAACCTCGCCTCGCTGCGCGAGTGGCTTCCCCGCCTCGTGACGACGCCGCCTCCGGTGCTCGCATTCCGCGACACCCGCCATCCCGACGCGTTGCTCACGCTGATCGAAGACTGACCTCCCGCTTCGCCGACTTTCCAGGCGAGATCTCTTCCCCTTCGAGTGCTTGCAATAAACTGCAATTATGTTGCATATTGCTTTTGCGATAAGTAAATTTGATTCTACATGATCCCGGAGAGGATCAGCCAGTCACATCGTGCCAGGACGGCAGCCGTTGGAGGGGAGAGAGACAAATGAGCAGACGAATCAGCAGGGGCGTCGTGTTCGCCCTGGCGGCGGGGGGAATGGCCTCGAGCCTACCGCTGCACGCCGAAACGAACAACGCGAGCGACCCCGTTCCGCAAGGGGCGATGGCCGCTCAGACCTGTGCCGGCTGCCACGGTACCGAAGGGTACATCGAGGACTCGGCCTACGTGCCGCTGGCGGGCATGCCGCGAGACCAGTTCATCCAGGCCATGGAAGCGTTCGCCGACGGTTCGCGCCCGTCGACCCTGATGGGACCGCTGGCGCGCGCCTTCACCGACGAGGAGATCCGAGCCATGGCCGACTACTTCTCGAGCCTGCCCAAAGAGCGGGACGAATCGGACAAGCAGACCGGGGGGAATGGCTCATGAGCAGCATCAGTCGTCGCAACTTTCTCAAGCTCGCCGGGGCGGGCACCGCGAGTGCTGGCCTGCTCGGCACGCCTCTCGCCCGCTCGGCGAGCCCGTCACGCGTCGTGATCGTCGGCGGGGGTGTCGGCGGGGCAACCACGGCCAAGTACCTCAAGATCTATGCCCCCGAGATCGACGTGACCATCATCGAGCCCAAGCGCGAGTACCGGCGCCCCTACGGCTCGAGCGAGGTGATCACCGGCCAGGTGTCGATGGAAGACATCACCATCTCCTATGACGCACTCAAGAACCGTCACGGGGTGAAGTTCGTCCACGACAAGGTCACCGATGTCGACTACGACAACAAGCAGGCCATCACCGCCGGTGGCGAGAAGGTCGACTACGACCGCCTCGTGCTCTCGCCGGGCATCTCCTTCAACTTCGACGCCATCGAGGGACTGACCGAGGAACTGGCGGAGACGAAACTGCCGCACGGCTGGGATGCCACCGACCAGCTGCTCGAGCTCAAAGAGCAACTCGAGTCCCTCCCCACGGACCCCACGGTAGTCGTCGGACCGCCGCCCAACCCGTACCGCTGCCCGCCCGGGCCGTACGAGCGGGCCGGCCTGATCGCCCAGTGGCTGCTCGATCGCGGCGACAAGAACCCGAAGGTCGTCATCCTCGATCCCAAGAACGCCTTCACCACCGACTACTCCATGCTGCACGCCTGGAACAGGCTCTACCGCTTCAACATCCCGGAGCCGGCCCGTTCCAAGTACAGCGAGGAAGAGCTGGCCGAACTCAAGACCCACGACGAGCCGGGGCCGATCGAGTGGGTCATGGGTGACCTGGGCGGCCAGATCCTCAAGGTCGACGCCGAGAACATGACCGTCGAGGCCGAGGCCGGCGTCTACGAGGCGGACATGATCAACATCATCCCGCCGCTCAAGGCCGCCCGGATCGCCTTCGACCTCGATCTGGTCGACGGCTCCGGCTGGTGCCCGGTCGACCAGAAGACCTTCGAGTCGACCCGCCAGCCGGACGTGCATGTCATCGGCGACTCCTGCATCGCCGGCGCCATGCCCAAGTCCGGGTACGCGGCCAACAGCCAGGCCAAGGTGCTGGCCATCCAGCTCAAGGCCCTGCTGGCCGGCAACGAGCCGGTCGAGCCGGTCTACCAGAACACCTGCTACGCGCTGGCGGGGAACACGGAGACCGGCATGTTCGTCGCCGACGTGTTCCGGCTGGAGGACGGCAAGATCGTCCGGGTCGATGAGCAGCGCTACCTGCCCTTCGACGCCACGAAGCAGCAGATCCGGCTGGCCGCCCTCTACCAGCACAACTGGATGAAGGCGTTCACGGACGACTGCTTCGCATGAGGTTCAACTTTCACGGCCGGTTCCCCCTGGGAACCGGCCTGATGCGTTCTGACAGGAGGATCCCAACATGGATCTGATCGGACTTTACCCGACCTGGTACGAGCCGGGCATCGGCAGTGGCTGGGTAATCGGGATCATCGCCACGGTGCACGTGCTCTTCTCGCACACTGCCGTCGGCGCCGCCATCCTCTTCGGCGTGCTCGCCTGGATCGGCGCACGCGACGACCGCCCGGAACTGATCGACTTCATCCGCAAGTACGGCCTGTTCCTGCTGGTCTTCTCCTACATCCTCGGCTCGATCACCGGGCCAGGGATCTGGTACTCGACCACCGTGGGCAGTCCACGCGGCATCTCGGCGCTCATCCACAACTTCGTCTGGAAATGGGCGACGGAGTGGGTGTTCTTCGTCATCGAGGTGATCGGCGTGTACATGCTGGTGTACATGGCCGGCAAGCTCGACCGTTTCACCTACATGAAACTCGCCGCGATCTTCGCGGTAACCTCCTACGCCACCATGCTGGCCATCGTCGGCATCCTGTCGTTCATGATGATGCCGGGCAGCGAGGAGTGGAAGGCCGAAGGCGGCTACCTGCTGGGCTTCTACGGCGACAACACCTTCGCCCAGCTGATGATCCGCACCGCGTTCATGTTCACCATGACCGCCGTGGTGGGCGGCATCGTCGCCGCGGGGCTGAAGGACGAGGCCTTCAAGAAGTGGCTGCTGCGCCGTCTGGCCATCGTCGGTGGGCTGTCGGCGATCGTCGGCATCTCGCTGTACCCCTGGTACATGAACTCACTGCCGGAGATCGCGCACCTGGTCGCCGAGAACCGGATGCCGGACTACTTCACCCCATCGATCCTGATCGTTCTGGGCGCCATGCTGGCCTACTTCGCCGCGACGCTGATCCGGCCGAAGTTCGTCACCGCGACCATCGCCGGGATCGCCACCCTGGCAATCCTGGTGCTCGGCCTGTGGCCCGGCGAGACCATCCGCGAGTCGGTACGCAAGCCGTACATCGCCGGTCAGTACATCTATTCGAACCAGGTCATCGGCCATGACGTGCCGGGCATGGGCGTGGAATCCGAGATCCCGACGCTGGAGAAGGTCGGCTTCAAGCACGCCCATGTCTTCTGGCCGGAGGAGCAGCGGGAGATCCGTCGCGACAACGCCGCCGAGGTGGGCCGTACGCTGGCGATCACCGCCTGCGCCAACTGCCACTCGCTGTCGGACACCGGCATTCGTCCGCTGAAGAACTACTTCCCGGAGAAGGCCGACATCGAGGGCATCAAGACCTACCTGCACGGCGCGCTGTCGACCGGCAACACCATGTACATGCCGCGCATCCCGCTGAAGGACGACGAGGCCGAGGCGCTGGCCGTGTTCATCGCCAGCCTGACCGATTCCGAGGCCGTCGAGCGCTACGAGGCCGGCGACGACACGGCGCTCCTCGAAAACCGTTCCGATGAGGAGGACAAGTAATGGATACCGCCATGCTCTACGCCCTGCGTGACCCGCTGGGCATCCCGGCGCACCCGGTGATCTTCCTGATCCTGGGCGTGGCCACCTGGGCGCTGCATATCGCTGCCGTCCACGTCCTGCTCGGTTCGTCGGCGCTGGCGATCCGCGGCGCCTTCTCCGGGCAGGATCACTGGCGCCGCCTGGCCGCGGCCATGGTCAACACGGCCAAGGTCGCCGTCTCGGTGGCAATCGTGCTGGGGGTCGCGCCCCTGCTGTTCGTCCAGGTCATCTACGACCCGTTCTGGTACACCTCGAACGTGTTGTCAGCCTGGTGGGTGATCGGCTTTATCGTGATCCTGATCGTGGGCACCCTCGCGCTGTTCATCTTCTACGCGAAGAACTACAAGCTGCGTACGGAGAAGACCCGCTGCCCGGGCTCGATGATTGCCGCGATCCTGCTGTTCCTGGTAGTCGGCTTCATCATGCACGCCCTGTCGGTGCAGATGCTCGAGCCGGACCAGTGGATGGAATGGTATGCGCCCGACGGCGTGGTCGACGCCTCCGGCCGGTCCATCCATGCCTACAACCCGTGGCGCTTCGCGTTCTTCATCGCGCTGTCACTGCCGGTGATCGGTATCTGGCTGTTCGGCTACCGCCGCTACCTGCAAGGCGCCGGTGAACAGGACGAGGGCTACCTGGCGTTCCTCAAGCGGCTGGGGACCCGGCTGGGCGCCATCGGCACCGCCATCTCGCTGGTCCTGCTGGTCATCTGGATGCGGGGGCTGCCGGAAGACATCGCCGGGTTCGCCACCGGTCCGTGGCCGATCGCTACGGCCGCCGCGCTGATCATCGTCGCCGCCTACCCGCTGTTGCTGGGCAAGCGGCTCGACCGGGGGCTGTGGGGCTACACCCCGATCCTGGTCGCCACGGTGGGCACGATCGTGGTCGCCGCCATGCGCGAGGCCATCCGCTGGGTCACCCTGTTCGGCGTGCACGGCTACAACCCGCTCGACTACAAGATCGTGATGGACTGGTATTCCACCGGCCTGTTCTTCATCACCTTCGGGGTCCTTGGGGGTGCCGTCGTGGCCTACATGCTCACCGTCGCCTGGCAGGCTGGCCAGACCGAAGGCACCTACACCCCGTCGCGCGCCGTCAACCGCCTGGGCACGATCAGTCTCGTGCTGCTGGTGCTCTGGGTGGCCCAATACTTCGGCTTCGGGCTGTGGACCGCATACGCGTAAGGAGGAAGATCCAGATGAAATCGAAACAGACACGCCGGTTCGTCCTTCCCCTGCTCGCTGCGGGGACGGCCCTCGGCCTGGGCCTGCCCGGGACCGCACTGTCCGCCGGGGCGGACAAGGGCGACGTGGTCGAGTGGACGCCGGACAAGTGGCACGAAACCATGTCGGCCATGCCCGAAGGCGATCCGTCTCGTGGCGAGAAGCTGCACGACGAGGCGTTCTGCGCCTCCTGCCACGGCGAGCACGGTGAATCGACGACCGGCAACTGGCCCCACCTGTCCGGCCAACGCGCGGAGTACACCTACAAGCAACTGGTGGATTACGCCGATCATCGGCGTCGCGAGGACGGTCGTGCCCACATCATGAACACCGTCAGCGAAGACCTCAGCGAACAGGACATGGCTGACCTGGCGGTGTTCTACGAGCAACAGGAACTGCCGGACAAGGCCAAGCCGAAGGAATCACACTCGGCCCACGAGCTGGTGACCGTCGGCGATCCCAGCCGCCTGATCACCCCCTGCGCCGCCTGCCACGGCAGCAACGGCTCGGGCGGCATCAACGAGTCGCCCAGCCTGCGTGGTCAGCCGCGGGACTACTTCGTGCGCACGATGGAGCTGTTCAAGGACGGACACCGCCATAACGACGTGGCCAAGGGCATGTCGCAGTTCGCCGAGCCGCTCACGGACGAGGAGATCCAGGCCCTCGCGGACTACTACGCCGTCGACGACTGACCGCTCCGTCGCCGGACGGCGGGAATGCCGATCAGGCCGCGCCCCGGAGTCGATCCGGGTCGCGGCCTTTTTAATGGAATGGCCTGCTCCCACCCTATTACGCTGTTTGGAGGAACAACCGA
>CAYUAO010000092.1:0-8568 GCA_964442775.1 uncultured Halothiobacillus sp.
CCGTGCGGCTCACGCCGACGTTGCCCGACAGGTGACGGTCGAAACGGTGCGTGTATCGAACGAGGCCGCTGACTTCGTTATCGCTTTTCGTGTCACGGGCGGACTCTCGGATATTTTTCGGCACCTTCATCATCTTGTTCGTAACAATGCTGCCGTCGAGGTCGCTGTCGATCTCGGATTCGAAACGGTCGACGCGCGCGGCCAGGCGCAGGCCGTCGTCTTCGCCGATGGCCCAGTCCGCCTCGGCGAAGGCGCCCACCTGGTCGGCCTGGCCGTCCGGCCACTGGCGGAAAGCCAACATGTTCTTTTCGAGATTGAAGGCCAGGGCGTCCTGTTCGACGCGCTCGAAATCCAGGCCGTAGGTCAGTTCGAGGTCGCCCGGGTTCGATTCGAGTGCGAGCCGCGCAGTCGTCGTGTGCGACTCGGCCGGGGCCTCCATCTTCTTCTTGTCGTCAGGTAGGTCGCGCAGGCTGAAGTTGTCCATCAGGTGATCGACGTCGGCGCGCGAGATCTCGAGGCGCAGGCTGTCCACGGGACCGGAAAGGTCGCCGAGCCGGCCGTCGAGGCGGTAGATGTTGGCCTCGTCGTATACCGAGTCCATCCCGGCGCCGGCGTAGCGGGTGTCGAGCATGCGGTTGCGATCCACGGAGACCTCGATGCCGGTCTCGTCATCGAGGCGGTAGCCACCGATGACGGTGCCGCTGCGCTGCTTGAACGAGGAGGGCACCTCCTCGCCGTCGCCGTCCTCGTAGTTCTCGCCATTGCCGATCTGGCCGATCAGGCGACCGTAGGCGTTGCCGTCGCTCACCAGGACATCGGCGCTCGTCTGATCGGTCAGGCCGTTGTCGGTGGCGGTGAAATCGAAGCGCGAACGGACGCCGGGCTCGGCGGCCCGCTCGAAGGTGTTGCGGGTCAGTTCGATCGAACCGCCGCTGCCGCCCGGGCCGCGCGTCAGGGTGGTCACCCCCTTGCGTACCTCGACTTCGTCGTAACCGGCGAGGTTGCCGAAGCTGGTGGGCGGGTCCATGCGGTTCGGGCAGGCGTTGGCGATGCCCGCGCCGTCGAGCAGCACGTTGAGCTGGTGCTCGCGCTGGCCGCGGATGATCGGGTCGAGCCCGTGCCCGGACATGCGGCCCGCCGTCACCCCGCTGATCCCGCGCAGCACCTCGGCCAGGTCGGCCTTCGGCTCGCTCTCCTCGCCGCTGAGCGTGACCGGCTGGTCGACCCGGGTCTCTCCGGGCGCGGTGATCAGGATCGTGTCGAGGCCCTGGGCGAGGACGGTCGGGCTGCCGGCCATCAGGCCGGCGAGAATCGACGCGTGCAGAAGGGTCGGTCGACGAAACGGGCGGTTGTTTGTCATGCGGCGGTCATCCCTCGATGTTTTCGTTCGTTTTTGACGTGTTTTCCGGAGCGTCTGGATTGCAGGAAGCGGGCCAGCGCCAAGTGGTTGATCCGGCGTCTCGCATGGGGTCCCGGTTGCGGGATATGCCGCAGTGACCGCGGGATATGCCGCAACCAAACCCGGGAGAATCGAGAAGGACGCCGGTTTGTGCCAGAATCGCCTGCCTGTTCATTCGTGCAACCGGACCGGGCCCGGCATGACGGGTTCGGGGTGATGTAAGGAGTCGCCCATGGAAATTCGAGAGGATCGGCGCTACGGCGAAACCCACGAGTGGTACACGGTCGAGGGGGACGTGATTACCGTGGGGGTGACCGAGCAGGGGCAGGAGATGCTGGGCGACGTGGTCTTCGCCGACCTGCCGGACGTGGGGCAGGCGGTTTCCGAGGGCGCGCCCTGCGCCACGCTGGAGTCCGTGAAGGCCGCCTCCGATGTGCTCTGTCCGGTCGACGGCGAAGTGCTGGAAATCAACGAGGCGCTCGAGGACAGCCCGGAACTGATCAACGACGACCCGCTCGACGAGGGCTGGGTCGTCAAGATCCGCATGGAAGGCGAGCCGGCCGACTGGATGAGCGCGGACCAGTACGGCCGCATGCTCGAGGCCACCGACTGAACCGACGGGACGGAAGATGGGAACGGATCGAAATCACGGCCTGCGCCACGTGCTGGTGGCGGCCCGCTACTCCTGGCAGGGGCTGCGGGCCGCCTGGCGCAAGGAGGAAGCCTTCCGCCAGGAGGTCGTGGTGGCGCTGGTCGCCGTGCCTGCCGGGTTCCTGGTCGGCGAGAACGCGCTGGAACGCGCCCTGCTGGTCGCCGTGGTGCTGCTGGTGCTGGTGGTCGAACTGCTCAATACCGGGATCGAGAACGTGGTCGACCGCATCGGTCATGACCCGCACAAGCTGTCCGGACGGGCCAAGGACGTGGGCTCGGCCGCCGTGGCCATGGCGATCCTGCTCGCCGCGGTGGTCTGGGGGCTGTTGCTGTTCGATTGAGAGGGAGTAGGGCGCCCGACGCCTAACGCTCGGAGAGGCGTGCCAGGCGGCTGAGCAGGAAGAAGACCACTGGCCAGGCGGCCAGGTTGCTCAACGCCCGGGACAGGTAAGTCGCCATGGAGACGAGGTCGGTGGCCACGCCTTCCACCCATAGGGCGACGATCAGGTAGATCAGGGTAAAGCCCGCGATCAGCAGGGCCTGGGAGAGCAGGGGCGCCACCCCGATCCGCTGTCGCAACGACAGGACGAGAAAGGTGGTGAGCGTGAACAGCAGCGCGTTGAGCCCGAGCAGCCCGTTGGTGGCGACGTCGAGCATTAGGCCGGCGACCCAGGCATAGACCAGCCCGGCCTGGGCCGGCCGGTAGAGCGACCAGAAGATGACGGTCAGCAGCAGCCACTGCGGGTTGTGCACCTGCATCGCGGCCGGCAGAGGCAGCAGGGTCAGCGCCAGGGCCACGACGCTGGTGAGGACGATGGCGAACCAGCTAGTCGTCATCCGTCACTCCTTGGGTCGTCGCGGCGTCGGGTGGTCGGAGGACATCGCCGGTCGAGCCGTCGTCGGCCGGTGGGGCGACGGTGGGTCGGTCCAGTGTCCTGCCTTGGTTTGCGTTCGGGGCGGGCGGTGCGTCCGGTGCCTCGGTGATCACGAGGACGTGGTCGAGGCGTTCGAGATCGGCGACCGGTTCGGCGATGACCCGGATGAAGCCCTGGGCCTCGTCGGTCTCGATGTCGACCACCTTCGCGACCGGGTAGCCGCGCGGGAAGGCGCTGTCGATACCCGAGGTGGTCAGCAGGTCGCCCGGCTCGATATCGGTTCGTTCCGGGACCCGGTCGGCGATCAGTTTCCGGTCGCCGGTTCCGCGTACCAGCGTCGTGCGCCCGGTGTCGCCGAGCACCACCGAGAGCATGTGATCACGCGAGGTCAGCTGGATGACGGTGGCCCCGCTGCGCGTGCTGCGCAGGATCTGGCCGACCACGCCATGGGCGTCGATGACGGGATCGCCGGGCCGCACGTCGTCGCCATGGCCCCGCCCGATGGTGAACAGGTTGTCCCGCACACCGGGTGGATGACCGACCCGACGGGCGAGCAGGATGCCCGGGACGGTGCTGGCTTGGCCTTCGAGCAGGGCCCGCAGATCGTCGACCTCGCGCTGCAGGGCGACGAACTGCTGCATCTGGCCGCGCAGCAGCGCGTTTTCCTCGCGAAGACGCTCGACCTCTGCCTGAAGTTCGCGGCGCTCGACGAACCATTGCCCGATTCCACGCGCCATGGCGACCGGCTGGTGAACGATGCGGATGATGCCGTCGGTCGCGCCGCCGAGTTCCCGATCGATCTCGCCTACCCAGCGGGTACCGACGCGATCGAGACTCATCAGGGCGATCGAGACCACCACCAGCACCAGCAGGAGGTTGAGTCCGGGGCGGTGGGAATCGAAGAGCGCCATGGCCGGCGCCGTTACTCGTCAGCGAAGAGGGTGTTGTTGCGCTGGTCGATCAGTTCCAGGACCTTGCCGCCGCCGCGCGCCACGCAGGTCAGCGGATTCTCGGCGACCACGACCGGCAGGCCGGTCTCTTCCATGATCAGCTTGTCGAGATCGCGCAGCAGCGCCCCGCCGCCGGTGAGCACGATGCCGCGCTCGGCGATGTCGGAGCCGAGTTCCGGCGGGGTCTGCTCGAGCGCGGCGCGCACGGCCTGGACGATGCCGAACAGGGGTTCCTGCAGGGCCTCGAGGATCTCGTTGGAGTTGAGGGTGAAGCTGCGCGGCACGCCCTCGGCGAGGTTGCGACCCTTGACGTCGATCTCGAGCAGTTCCTTGCCCGGATAGGCGCTGCCGATCTCCTTCTTGATGCGCTCGGCGGTGGCCTCGCCGATCAGGATGCCGTAATGCCGCCGGACGAAGGCGATGATCGCCTCGTCGAACTTGTCGCCGCCGATGCGGACCGAGGAGGAGTAGACGATGCCGTCGAGCGAGATCACGCCCACCTCGGAGGTACCGCCGCCGATGTCGACCACCATCGAACCGCGGGGCTCGTCGACGTCGACACCGGCGCCGATCGCTGCGGCCATCGGTTCCTCGATGATGAAGGCGCGACGAGCCCCGGCGGAAAGCACCGATTCGCGGATCGCGCGGCGCTCGACCTGGGTCGCGCCCACGGGGACGCAGACCAGCACGCGCGGGCTGGGGCGGAACCAGTGCGAGGAATGCACCTTCTTGATGAAGTGCTGCAGCATCTTCTCTGTGACGTGGAAGTCGGCGATCACGCCGTCACGCAGCGGACGAACCGCGTGGATCGACTTGGGCGTGCGGCCGACCATCTGCTTGGCTTCGTTGCCGTAGGCCTGAATGACCGTCTGACCGCCGTCGTTCCGCAGGGCGACCACCGAGGGTTCGTCGAGGACGATGCCGCGTCCCGAGACGTAGATCAGGGTGTTGGCCGTCCCCAGGTCGATGGAGAGGTCGGTGGAAAAGATGCCGCGGAAGCCTTTGAACATGGGGGATATAACCGAGTGTTGTCTGCTGGATGTGGTCGGACCTGAGGGTCGGCCCGTTGTCGCGCTGTCGCCGCTGGACGACAGCGCCTGAGTCCTTTCCCGTTCGCGCGGCGCGATCCGCCCGCCTCGACAGTGGGCCCGAATCCCCGGCAAACGGGGCTCGGGTTCATCGAGTGGGCACCGCGAAAATAAGCGGTTACGGTAGCAACATGCACGCCTTCAGGCAAGTGTCGGACTCGGCAGGCAGGCGCGGCTGTGGTAGGCTTCGCGCCGGATTTCCGCCCGCCGGCTCGCGCCCTTCGACACGACGGGGCGTCGGCGGGTTCCCGACGGATGTCAGCGGTCGGCTTTCACGCCCGTCCGGGCGTCCGGACACGTCAATACACGTTCCTTGAGGGGTGACGACCATGTCGTTGACCAGTGAACAGTTGCAAACCGTGGCCCACCTGGCGCGAATCGCCGTCGAGCCGGAGTGGGTCGATGCCCTGCGCTCGGACATCAACGGGATTCTCGAGCAGGCCGGTCGCCTGGACGACCCCAGGCTCAATGACCTCGAACCGATGGCTCATCCGCTCGACCAGGTCCAGCGCCTACGCGCCGACACGGTCACCGAGACCGACCAGCGCGAGACGCTGATGGCCGGCGCCCCGGCCCGGGAGGACGGCCTGTTCCTGGTGCCCAGGGTCGTCGAATGAACCGTCGCCGGCCGGCAATGGTCCGGCCGGCCCGTGATTGATGCCTGCATCGGCCCACATCGCCTGCAAGGGGAATAGCTTTCGTGTCCACCAGTGATACCACTCGTCGCGGCGGGGATGCCGCCCTGATCAATGCATCGATCGCCGCTCTTCGCGCCGGGCTGTCCGCCGGCGAGTTCGGCCCGGCCGATATCGCCGCGGTATTCGCCCGGCGCATCGAGGCCATCGACCCGTCGCTCAACAGCCTGGTCAGCCGGCTCGAACCGGTCGAGGCGGTGACCGACTCGGGACGGCTGGCCGGCATTCCCTACGTGCACAAGGACATCTTCTGCGCCAGGGGCACCCGTACGACCTGCGGTTCGCGCATGCTGGCCGACTGGGTCGCGCCCTACGACTCGGCCGTCCACGAGCGGCTCAACGCTGCCGGCGGGGTGCTGCTGGGCAAGGCGAACATGGACGAGTTCGCCATGGGCTCGTCCAACGAGAACAGCTACTTCGGCGCGGTTGCCAATCCCTGGGACACGAAGGCCGTGCCGGGTGGTTCGTCGGGCGGTTCGGCCGCGGCGGTCGCCGCCCGACTGGTGCCCTTCGCGACCGGCACCGACACCGGCGGTTCGATCCGCCAGCCGGCCGCGTTCTGCGGTGTGACCGGCATCAAGCCGACCTACGGCCGCGTCTCGCGCTACGGGATGATCGCCTACGCCTCGAGCTTCGACCAGGGCGGGGTGATCGCGAAATCCGCCGAGGACTGCGCCATCGTGCTCGGCGAAATGGCCGGCTTCGACGAGCGCGATTCCACCTCGGCCGACCGCGAGGTACCCGACTACGTCGCGACGCTGAACGACTCGATCGACGGCCTGCGCGTTGGCATCCCGAAACAATGGTTCTCCGATGCGCTCGACCCCGCCGTGGGCGATGCCGTGACCGCGGCGATCGAAGAACTGCGCGCCGCCGGCGCACGGATAGTCGAGATCGACCTGCCGGACGCCGACATCGCCCTGGCCGCCTACTACCTGCTCGCGCCGGCCGAGGCCTCCTCGAACCTGTCGCGCTTCGACGGCGTGCGCTTCGGTTACCGCTGCGAGGACCCGAAGGACCTGCAGGACCTCTACGAGCGCAGCCGCTCCGAGGGCTTCGGCGCCGAGGTCAAGCGTCGCATCCTGGTGGGCACCTACGCGTTGTCCGCCGGTTATTACGACGCCTTCTACCGTCGCGCGCAGAAGGCCCGCCGCCTGGTCACCGAGCACTTCCAGCGCGCCTTCGAGCGGTGCGACGTGATCGCCGGCCCGGTCACCCCGACCCCGGCATTCGACCGAGGCGCCCACAGCAGTGATCCGGCCAAGATGTACCTCGAGGACATCTTCACGATTCCGGTCAATCTCGCCGGCCTGCCGGGCATGTCGGTGCCGGCGGGCTTCGTCGGGGGACGTCCGGTGGGACTGCAACTGATCGGGCGTCACTTCGACGAGGCGCGCCTGCTCAACGTCGCCCACCAGTACCAGCAGCGCGTCGACTGGCACAGCCGGATGCCGCCGCTGGCCGACAACTCCTCCAACCACTAAGCGAAGGGCAGAAAACGACATGTCTGACTACGTCATCCCTTCGGGCTGGGAAGCGGTCATCGGCCTGGAGATCCACGCCCAGCTGGCCACCCGTTCCAAGATCTTTTCCGGCGCGTCGACCGCATTCGGTGCCGAGCCCAACGCCCAGGCCTGCGCGGTCGACCTCGGCCTGCCCGGCGTGCTGCCGGTGCTCAACGAGGGCGCGGTGCGCATGGCCTCGCTGTTCGGCCTGGCCATCGACGCCGAGATCTCGCGCGTGTCGAGCTTCGATCGCAAGAACTACTTCTACCCCGACCTGCCCAAGGGCTACCAGACCACGCAGCTGGCCCGGCCGATCGTGGTCGGCGGCGCGGTGACCATCAGCACCGGCGAGGGCAAGAAGGCGAAGGAACACACCATCCGCGTGACGCGCGCGCACCTCGAGGAGGACGCCGGCAAGTCCCTGCACGAGGATTTCCACGGCATGACCGGCATCGATCTCAACCGCGCCGGCACGCCGCTGATCGAGATCGTCTCCGAGCCGGACATGCGCACGCCCGAACAGGCGGTCGCCTACGCCCGCAAGATCCACGCGATCGTCCAGTACCTGGGCATCTGCGACGGCAACATGCAGGAAGGCTCGTTCCGCGTGGACGCCAACGTCTCGGTCCGCCCCGAGGGCGACGAGGCCTTCGGCACCCGCGCGGAGGTCAAGAACGTCAACTCCTTCCGCTTTTTGCAGCGCGCGATCGAGTTCGAGATCGAGCGGCAGGTGGATCTCCTCGAGACCGGCGGCGAAGTGGTCCAGTGCACACGCCTGTACGATCCCGACCGCGACGAGACCCGCCTGATGCGCACCAAGGAGGACGCGGACGACTACCGCTACTTCCCCTGCCCGGACCTGCTGCCGGTGGTGCTGGACGACGAGACCATCGAGTCCTGGCGCGCCGAGCTGCCGGAGTTGCCGGACGCCAAGGCCGAACGCTACCAGTCGGAGTATGGCCTGAGCGCCTACGATGCCGGCGTGCTCACCTCCAGCCGCTCGACCGCCGAGTACTTCGAGGCGGTGATCGCCCGCGACGGTGCCGATGCCAAGCTCGCGGCCAACTGGGTGATGGGCGAGGTCGCCGCGCTCCTCAACCGGCTCGAGCTCGAGATCGGCGACTGCCCGGTCCCGGCCGACAAGCTCGCCGACCTGCTCGAGCGCATTTCCGACGGCACGCTGTCGAACAAGCTCGGCCGGGAGGTCTTCGAGGCGCTGGCCGAGGAGGGCGGCTCGGTCGACGCGATCATCGAGGCGCGCGGGTTGAAGCAGATCTCGGACACCGGCGCGATCGAGGCGATGGTCGACGAGGTGATCGCTGCCAATCCGGGCCAGGTCGAGGCCTACCGCGGCGGCAAGGACAAGCTGTTCGGCTTCTTCGTCGGCCAGGTGATGAAGGCGGCG
>CAYUAO010000093.1:0-8265 GCA_964442775.1 uncultured Halothiobacillus sp.
AGGCGCGCAGAGCGGTATGGCATTCGTGCAGAGCTTCCCTAGCCGCAGCCGCAGCACGCGAAAGCGCTCGCCCATCTCGGTGGGCATGACCAGCTCGCGGAATTCCTGGGCCAGCCGCGCCTGATCGGTCAACGACTCGCGCGCCTGCAGCTCACGCTCGACGCGGTGGGGGACGTCGGTGCCCAGCAGCCACTGCGCCTGGCTGCGCTCGCCGTCGACGGCGAAGCCGGCCTGCCGCGCCACCTCGTCCACGGCCTGGAAATCCACCCAGGCGGTGATGTCCTGCAGACCCGGGTAGACGAACGGGTCCTCGTGGGCCAGGTGCCGGTAGTGGCACTTGAGCGTGCCCTGGTCGCGATCGGCACGGTAGATATCGGCGGTGTGACTGCCGTAGTCGAACAGGTAGACCCAGGTTTCCCCGCCGGCGGCGAGCGCCGCGCGCATCTTCCGCATCCAGGCGCCCAGGTCCGGGTTGTATTCGGCCAGCACCGTTTCGCGCGGCGTGACGATGGGCCGTTCGATGCGGGCGTCGATCGCCTCGACCGCTTCCCGCAGGCTGGCATCGGCCGGCTGCTCCTCCCAGACAAAGCGCTGCCCGTCGAAGCCCACCTTCTGACGCTCGGCGGTCTCCGGCCTGCCAGGCCACCAGCGAAAGCGCTCGACCGGCATGGCGTCGAGCACCTCGTTGGCGATGACGATCCCGCCCGACCAGTCGAGTTGCGGCCAGGCGTCGATCCATTGGACGCGGTCGACCACCGCCGGCGGCAACGCGGCGCGCAGGTTCTCCGCCTGACGGGCGGCAAGCGCCGGCGAGATCTCCAGGATGGTGTAGCGCTCGGGAAGCACGTCGTCCGCGGCCAGCCGGTCGAGCAGATCGATCGCCAGGCGCCCGGAGCCGGCGCCGATCTCGAGGATATCGCCACCCAGACCGGAGGCCCGGGCCTGGCGCCACTCGTAGGCCAGCCCGTCGGTGAAGAACCGCGAGCGTTCCGGCGCGGTAATGAAGTCGCCGCCGGGGCCGAAGGCGACCTGGCCGCTGCCGTAGTAGCCCAGCGTGGGGTGGTAGAGGACCGTCGCCATGTAGTCGGCGAACGAGATGGGACCGTCACGCATCCGCTCGACCAGCTGCTCGATCAGCTCGAGGCTCTTGGCCTGATCCGCGGGGCCGGGGGACGGCAGGTCGAAGCCTTCCTGGCGGTCGGCGCTCATGCGTCCTCCTCGTCAGCCGCCTCCCGGGGGGCTTGCGCGACCGCCTCGCGGCTGATCTCCACGCCCACGCCGGCCGCCTCGGCCAGTGCGTGGGGCTTGATCACGCGCATCGTGACCCGGCGGACCGGGAATTCGCTCAGCAGGGCCTGGCAGCAGCGCTCGGCCAGCGTCTCGACCAGCTGGAACCGCCCCTCCCGCACGATCTCCATCACCCGCCGGGAAACCGCCGCGTAGTCGACGGTGCGGTCGACGTGTTCACTCTCGACCGCCGGCCGGATCGAGTCGACCTCGAGCACCAGGTCGATGCGGACCGGCTGCGCGACTTCTCGTTCGGTCGGCAGGATGCCGATGATGGCCTCGAACTCGAGGCCCTGGACCAGAATCCGGTCGGCGGAGAGCGGGGGCGGCATGGGCGGGGCAAGCGGCTGATCGGCGTCGGTCACGGTGGCGTGTCTCGGGATTGAACGATGCGCCCGGCCGGCGCCGGACGGCGGTCATGGTAGCCCGTATGCGATCGGAGTTCGACTCGGGCGGTCAGAACTGCGCGAAGTCGAACTCGAGGCTCTCCTGCGGGGCCTGGATGAAATCCCCCTGGACGAAATCGACGCCCATCGGCCAGAGGATCTGCAGGCTGGCCGCATTCTCCACGTTGGGCACGATCACCGCCATGCCTTCCTGCCTGGCGTGCTGCACCACCTCGCCGACCCGCTCCTGGTTGGCCGTCTCCTGGGCGAAGTTCTCCATGAGCGGCCGGGCGATCTTGATGGTGGATACCGGGAGGTGATCGAGAATGCGGAAGCCGTCATCGCCGGAGCCGAAGCCGTCGAGGATCAGTTCGCCACCCAGCGGATGCATGGCCTCCTGCAGGTCGGCCAGATGCCGCAGGGCGTGCCCGGCCTTGTCGACCGACACCTGGACGGCGAGCAGGGTGTCCGGCAGACGCGTCATCTGCAGGCGCTGGGTAAGCCACTGGGTGAATTCCGGGTCGTGCAGCGAGGCGTCGCTGATGCGGATGTAGAGCTTGGGCTTCTCGCCGTTCTTCACCCCCTCGCCGATCTGCTTGATCGCCGAGAGCACCACCCAGCGATCAATCGACTGGATCAGGTCGCCGCGCTCGGCCTGCGCCAGGAATTCCGCCGGCGAGATCAGGCTGCCGTCCTCATCGAGCATGCGCACGAACACCTCGTATCGGCTGATTTCCCGGTCGCCGGTGAGCGAGACGATGGGCTGGAACACCAGCGAGAAGCGGCTCTCGCGCAGGGCGGTCTTGATCTTGCGCGCCCAGGCTTCTTCCTGCTCCCTCTCCGAGGCGGTCTTGAGATCCGGCTCGTACAGGCGAGACTGGAACTTGCCCTCATGGGCGGCCCGGTTGGAGGCGCGTTCCACCCGGTCGACGAGCTCGGCGGCGTTCGGCGGAGAGTTCTCGTCAAGCACCAAGTAGCCGGCCGAGGTCGCCACCGTCGCCGAGGTCGTGCCCTGGGTGTAGACGTAATCGCGGGCAAGCTCGTTGAGTGACTCGGCCAGCTCGGCGGTGCGGTGACGGTCCAGCCTTCCCAACAAGACCAGGAACGAGAACGCGCCGTGACGGGCCACCAGCCCCAGGCCGCCGACGCGCTCCTCGACCTTCTTGCCGAACTCGGTCAGCAGGTTGTCCATCCCCGTCGTGCCCACGTGACGCTTGATCTCGTCGTGGTTGAGGATCTCGAGCAGCAGCAGCGCGCCGGTCTCCTCCTCGTCGCCGTTGACGATCTCGTTGCGGCGGGCCTCGATCCGCTCGAACAGGTAGTTGCGGTTGTACAGGCCGGTCAGCAGGTCGCGGCGGGCGAAGTACTCGAGCTGTTCGGAGACGTCGGCCACGTCCTCCTTGACCCGCGTGGCGAAGATCTGCAGGCAGGGCTCGCCGTCGAAGGAGGCCGCCGTACTGTGGATGCTCACCTCGATTTCGTGACCGCCGTTGGCCTTCAGGGTGAAGGTTTCCTCGGCGTCCTCGGTCTTGAGGAAGGCCTTGAGGCGCTGGGCCGAGTCGCCGGCGGCCAGGTCGAGAATCGGCTCCTCGCGCAGCTCGTCGATGCTGGAAAAGCCCAGCAGATCCAGGTAGGCCTGGTTGGCGTAGATGTGCAGGCCGTCCTGCAGGTAGGCGACCGCCTCGGAGGAGCCGTCGATCAGCTTCTGGCAGCGCAGCTCGGACTTCGATAGCTGGGACGCCTTGAGATCGCGGTCCTTGTAAACGAGCGCGAAGGCCACCGCCCGCATCAGCAGCGGCTCGACCAGCGATTCATGAGTGACGACGGAAAAGGCCCCCGCCTCGAGGAACGCCTCGATTTCCTCGACCCCGCCGATGTCGTCGTAGACCACCATCGGCACGCCGGCCAACGCCGGCTCCCGACCGACCAGTTCGTGCAGGGCCGTGAGCATCTCGAGGCCATTGGCGCCGAACTCGATGTAGATGACGTCGACCGGCGTGCGGGCGATCTCCTGGCGCACGGCGTCGTAGTCGGCGGCGTTGTGCACCGACGCCTGCAAACCGGCATTGCGCAATTCCCCGCGCAGGGCGATCGATTCGTTGACCGACCCGACCACGTGCAGGATGGAAAACGGGGTGTTCTCGACGTTCAAGGCGGGTGTCACTTGTCTCCTCCCTTGTCGGGACTGGTTTCCATCACGACCAGGTGGGAACCCACCATCACGATGCGTTCAAGGTTTACGTACAGGTCCTCGCCTCGTTCGCGGATCACCTCGACCCGGCGGCCGCGGTCGGCGAGGTCCGGAGGCAGGATGAGCTGGTCGATCCGCTCGCCGTCGACACGGGCAAGCACCGGCCAGGTGCCGACGCTGTTGGGGGATTCTCCCGCCGGGTGGGCGAAATAGGCCATCCAATCGCCCGGCAGGCGTTCGACCCCCATGTCGATGGTGCGATTGTCCTCGTCGAGGTGACGTACCCAGCGAATGATACCGATCCCGACCACCGCGGCCAGTCCGCCGACCTCCTCGTCCGGGTCGCGCTCGATCAGGATCAGCTCGTCGACCGCGGCCCGGCTGTTGTCGGCCAGTCGCCAGTGCAGGCGCAACCCGCGCTGGGAGAGGTTGACCACCTCCCAGGTCGCCGGGTCGTTCACCCGCGGGGTCGCCGGCCGGCCGTTGGCGTCCGGCATCGCTTCCCAGTCGACATCGTCCCGGGCGCCGGAATCGATCTCGAGCTTGAAGTCGTGAATGCTCGGCGCCCCCTTGACCTGGCCGTGCACCGGCCGTTCGAGACCTTCCCAGTCCAGCCCGGAAAAGGTCAGGTGCTGCGAGGCGCGCATGCTGTAGAGCATCTCGTCGAGCAGCCGGTGGTGGACGCTGTGAAAGCCGATGGTGATCAGCGAGCGCTCGCCGATCGACCGCTGAATCTGTTCGCGACCCCGCGGCTCGCGCGAGGTGAGGAAGAAATGCAGTCGCCGCAGGAACCCGCGCATGGCGATCCGACACTCGGCGTCCAGTGCCTCGATCGTCTCCTCGCGATAAAGGTCGTCGACCCCCACGTACACCGCCCCGTCCGGGTCCGGCCGGCCACGGCTGACCGCGATGTGAGGGGCCAGCCTGCCCGTCATGTCGACGAAGCGCGCCGAACCCGACGGACGCTCGGCGGAAACCTCCACGCGCCCCGCCACGGCCCGCAGGCAGGGATAGAGCACCTCCATCTCGTCGACGGTCAACGCGTAGGGATTGACTATCGCCAGCAACAGTATCGCCACGTAGGCATCCCGCACCTTCGCCCAGCCCTCCGGATCGCTCGACTCGAGGTCCCGGGAGGCCGCGCGGGCGAACTGGTGAAGATCCGCGTAGAGCGGCCTGGGCACGTCGACGTACAGCTGGTAGCAGTCCAGGATCAGCCGCGCGGCCCAGTCGACCCGCAGGAAGTGGGCGTCGGCCAGTGCCTCGTCCCCCTTGCCGGCGGCGAGCCCCAGGCGCAGGTTGGCGAGGGACTCGGCCGCCCGGTAGAGCGTGAAGAGCGCCGAAAGCTGCCCCCTCGCCCGGGAGGAGAGTGGCAGCGGACTCTGCCGCAGGCTCAGCCGCAGCGTCCTGGCCGTCCGATCCACCGGGGCCTCGAGCCGATCGATCAGTTCCGCGAGGGACGCATCCGTGATCGCCTCGAGATCCGTCCGGCCGAGAAAGTCGGCCAGCAGGCGCGCCGCCTCGGTCGGAGCGACGATCGGCACCTGCTCGAGCAGGGTCTCGAGATCATCCACGGCGTGAGATTGGGGCGGATTTGATGAGTCGGCCATCGAGGAACTCCTTCAACTCGTCCTCATCGGGACGTTGCTTCCATGCACCCGTAGATCGGGGGCGAGAAATCATACTGTATTCAATGCCATCGCCGGAATCCACGCCCGGCATGCCGAGCGGGTCAGCCGAGCGGCGTCTTGCTCGACTCGCCGGCCTTCTCGACCACGAACCGCGGCACGAGGTAGCCGGGCAGGCGAGCCCGGAGGGCCTCGACGTGCCTTCGGCCCGTTTCGGCGTCCACGGCGAAATGGGCGGCGCCGGCGACGGGGTCGAGCTGGTGCAGGTAGTACGGCAGGACCCCCTGCTCGAACAGCGCCTCGGAAAGCTCGGCGAGCACGTCGATGTCGTTGTTCACCCCATCGAGCAACACGGACTGGTTCAGTAGCGTCACCCGGGCCTCGCGCAGCCGGGCGAAGGCCGAACGGCTCGCCTCCCCCAGCTCGCGCGGGTGATTGACGTGGGCGACCAGCACCACCCGGCCGGGAAAATCCGCCAGCAGCCGGCAGAGCGAATCGTCGACCCGCCGCGGCGAGACCGTCGGAATCCGGCTGTGGATGCGCAGGCGGCGCAGACCTGGCAGAGCCGCCAGGCGCCCGACCACCGCTTCCAGGCGGCGCGATCCGAGCACCAGCGGGTCGCCGCCGGAGAGGATCACCTCGGTCAGTTCCGGGTCGCCGGCCAGATACGCCAGCGCCCGCTCCAGGGCGTCATCATCGAGCCGCTGGTCGCCGTAGGGGAAATGCCGACGGAAGCAATAGCGGCAATGAACCGCGCAGGCACCGGTCAGCACCAGTAGCGCCCGGCCGCGGTACTTGTGCAGCACCCCCGGCACGGCGTTGGCGGCCAGATCCCCGACCGGATCGGCGTCGAATCCGGGCACCTCGAGTGCCTCGCGCGGATCGTGCCGGAACTGCCGCGCGACCGGATCGTCCGGATCGGCCGGATCGATCTGCGACTCGACCGTCGGCGTGGTCAGCTCGACGAAGTCGGCGTCGCGACGTGCCCGCACGGCGGGCTGGGACGTTGATGGGTTATCGGGTATGATCGCGGCCATTTCCACCGACTTCGATTAACTTGCAGGTTCCCATGGCTAGTTACAGCACCAACGAATTCCGCGCCGGTCTCAAGGTCATGCTCGACGGCGATCCGGCCACCATCGTCGAGAACGAGTTCGTCAAGCCCGGCAAGGGCCAGGCGTTCAACCGCACCAAGCTCAAGAACCTCAAGACCGGCAAGACCATCGAGCGCACCTTCAAGTCGGGCGACTCGCTCGAGGCGGCCGACATCCACGAACAGGAAATGCAGTATCTCTTCTCCGACGGCGAGGAGTGGCACTTTATGGATCCCGAGTCCTTCGAGCAAATCATGGCGACCAAGGACGCCGTGGGCGACTCGGCCCAGTGGCTCAAGGAACAGGACATGTGCCAGGTGACCCTGTTCAACGGCGTGCCGATCCAGGTCCTGCCGCCCAACCACGTCGAACTGAAGGTCGTCGAGACCGACCCGGGCCTGCGCGGCGACACCGCGACCGGCGGCACCAAGCCCGCCACCCTCGAGACCGGCGCGGTGGTCAAGGTGCCGCTGTTCATCGAGGAAGGCGAGGTGCTGCGCTGCGACACCCGCACCGGCGAATACCTCTCGCGCGTCAAGAACTGATCCGGCGCGACGTGTCCGTTTCGGAGCAGGAGGACTGGCGCCCCGGCGCCAGCCTCGAGACGCTCCAACAGCGCGCCCGGGTAAAGCGCATGCTCCGCGAGGCGCTCGACGCGCGCCACTGGCTGGAAGTCGACGCCCCCACCCTGATCGACAGCCCGGACTTCGAGCCGAACATCGCCCTTTTCCGGGCGACGCTCCCCGACGGCACTTACGCCGGCTCCCTGCACAGCTCGCCCGAGCTGTCGATGAAACGTCTCCTCGTCGCCTATCCCGAACTGCCCGGAGCCTACTACCTCGGCCCGGTCTTCCGCGCCTTTGAGGCCGGCCGGCGACACAATCCCGAGTTCACCATGCTCGAGTGGTACGACAATGGTGCGTCACTCGAGTCGGCGATCGCGATCACGCTCGACCTGATCCAGTCGGCCCGGAAGACGCTCGGGCTGTCGACGGCACGGGCCGAACGACAAGATTACGGCGCACTCTTTCGCCGCCACTGCACACTCGATCCCTACCACGCCGACCTCGACACGCTGGCTCAGGCAGCCGGACACCACGGTATCGATATCGCGCGCCCGGCCGAGCTGGCCCGCGACGACTGGCTGGATCTGCTGATGAGCCTGGTGATCGAACCCCGGCTCGACCCGACAACGCTCACTGTGGTGACGGGCTACCCGGCCAGCCAGGCGGCCATGGCGCGCCTCGAGACCCGCTCGTTCGAGGGGAAAGAGATCGTCACGGCAGCCCGGTTCGAGGTCTACGGCGGCGGACTGGAACTGGCCAACGGCTACGACGAGCTCACTGATCCGGAGGAACAGGCACGACGCCTGCGGGCAGCCGGATCTCACACGTCTGCACCCAGCCAGGGACGCTTCTTGGCCGCGCTTGCCCACGGCCTGCCCAAGTGCAGCGGCGTGGCCATGGGCGTGGACCGTCTGCTGATGTGGCTGACAGACGCCGAGGACGTCGATGCGGTACTACCGTTCTCGACGCGGCGGGTCTAGGGCCGGCCGAGAGGTGCGCGAACTGCCCGGCAGGCCAGACCGAAACCCGACGCAGCAGCCGCCGGCTCGAGGCGCGCTTAAGGAAACTCTGCACGAATGCCATGCCACTGAAGGCTTGGCGAGTCGTTCGTGA
>CAYUAO010000094.1:0-1530 GCA_964442775.1 uncultured Halothiobacillus sp.
CGGCGGACTGCGCCTTGCAGCTGAGCCCTTGGAGGTCCCGCAGAGATGTCATCGATTCGTGCAGACCTTCCCAAGGTGGCACTCAGCCGGCGTGCGCCTCCAGCAGGCGCAGGAAACCCTCGCCGTATTTCTCCAGCTTGTGCTCGCCCACGCCGGACACCGCCGCCATCTCCTCGAGGGTCGAGGGACGGATCTCGAGCATGTGCCGTAGCGTCGCGTCGCTAAAGACCATGTAGGGCGGAATCCCCTGTTCCTCGGAGAGCTTGCGGCGGTGGGCCCGCAGCGATTCCCACAGCGGCTCGTCCTCGACCGGCACCGGCGCCTGTCCGGGCCGTTCGCGGCGCACGGCCTTCCGGCGCTTCGTTTCCGGGCGCAGGTGCAGGGATTCCTCGCCGCGCAGCAGCGCCCGCGCGGACGGGTCGAGGTGCAACCCGCCGTGGCCCTCGGCGTCCACGCTGATGTAACCGCGGGCGATCAGCTGGCGGAAGACGCCGCGCCAGGCGGTAGCGGACAGGTCGGCGCCGATGCCGAAGGTCGAGACCCGATCGTGGCCGAAGCGGCGCATACGCTCGTCGGCCTCGCCGCGCAGCACCTCGACGAGATAGTTCACGCCGAAGCGCTGGCCGGTGCGATGGATGCAGGACAGCGCCTTCTGCGCCGCCTCGGTGGCATCCCAGGTCTCGGGCGGCTCCAGGCAGTTGTCGCAGTTGCCGCAGGGCTCGGCCAGTTCCTCACCGAAGTAGCCCAGGAGCGCCTGGCGCCGGCAGGTGGTCATCTCGGTGAGCGCGAGCATGGCGTCGAGCTTGGCCCGCTCGATGCGCTTGATGCGCTCGTCGGCCTGCGAGTCGCCCAGCATCTGGCGCAGCGTGATCACTTCCTGCAGACCGTATTCCATCCAGGCCTGGGCCGGCAGGCCGTCGCGCCCGGCACGCCCCGTTTCCTGGTAGTAGGCCTCGATGCTCTTGGGCAGGGACAGGTGCGCGACGAAGCGCACGTCCGGCTTGTCGATGCCCATGCCGAAGGCGATGGTCGCCACCACGATCACGCCCTCCTCGGCGAGAAAGCGCGCCTGCACCTCGCGGCGATGCTCGGCGGACAACCCGGCGTGGTACGGCAGGGCAGTGAGCCCCTGCCTGACCAGCCATTCGGCGGTCTGCTCGACCTTCTTCCTCGACAGGCAGTAGACGATGCCCGCCTCGCCGGGATGCTCCTCGCGGATGAAGCGCAGCAGCCGGTCGCGCGCCCCGCCGGTGCCCTGGCCGATGCGGTAGCGGATGTTAGGCCGGTCGAAGCCCGAGACGAAGCGCCGCGCGTTATCCAGGCGCAGGCGGTCGACGATCTCCTCGCGGGTCGCCTCGTCGGCGGTGGCTGTCAGGGCGATCCGCGGGATGCCGGGGAAATGCTCGGCCAGTTCGCCCAGGCGGATGTATTCCGGGCGGAAGTCGTGTCCCCACTGCGAGACGCAGTGCGCCTCGTCGATGGCGAACAGGCTCACCGGCAACTGCTCGAGCAGCCGGACAAAGCGCGGCT
>CAYUAO010000094.1:1540-8258 GCA_964442775.1 uncultured Halothiobacillus sp.
GATGGCGATCAGGTTGACCGGCAACTCGCGCAGGCGCTCGAGCATCGAGGCAGTCATCAGCCGCTCGGGGGCAACGTAGAGCATATCCAGCGTACCCGCGTGCAGCTGCCGGAAGACCTCGCGGGCCTCGTCGGCCGACAGGCTGGAATTGAGGAACGCCGCGGCCACTCCCAGTTCACGCAGGGCGGCGACCTGGTCCTGCATCAACGCGATCAGCGGCGAGACCACGATCGCCGTGCCGGGCATGGACAGCGCCGGCACCTGGTAGCACAGCGACTTGCCGCCGCCGGTGGGCATCAATACCAGGGCATCGCGGCCGGAGGCGACGGTTTCGATCACCTCGCCCTGCGGAGGGCGGAAGTCCTCGTAACCGAAGACGCTGTTGAGAATCTCGCGGGGGCTGTTCGACATGCCGGACATTGGGCCAGATTCCGCCCCGGAAGGAAACCGGACTGTCCGCTCAAGACCCACCCCGGGGGTCGGGAAATGGACGAAGTCGCATCCGTCCGCTAACGTGCGCCATTCATGACATTGTGACAGGTGTATTGAACATGGACCTCGACGAGATGGACGCGTTCGACAAGGCGGCCCGCCCCGCTCGCCACGAGATGTTGCGTTTCGGCGTGGCGCTGTTGTTCGTGGTCGGCGTGGCACTGTTCACCTGGATGACCCAGGGGCACGTCAGCTTCGTGATGGTGGTCGCCGCGGTGATCGGCGCCTACATGGCGATGAACATCGGCGCGAACGACGTGGCCAACAACGTCGGCCCGGCGGTCGGCTCGAAGGCCTTGACGATGGGCGGGGCGATCGTCATCGCGGCGATCTTCGAAGCCGCCGGCGCGATCATCGCCGGCGGCGAGGTCGTCGGCACCATCAAGGGCGGCATCATCGACCCGGCGGCCATCGACGACTCGATGACCTTCGTTTGGCTGATGATGGCCGCCCTGCTGGCCGCGGCGATCTGGCTCAACCTGGCAACCGCCCTGGGCGCGCCGGTCTCGACCACCCACGCGATCGTCGGCGGGGTGATGGGCGGCGGCATCGCCGCGGCCGGCTGGGGCATCGCCAACTGGGGCACCGTCGGCCAGATCGTCGCCAGCTGGGTGGTTTCGCCACTGCTGGGCGGCCTGCTCGCCGCCGGCCTGTTGTACCTGATCAAGCGCAGCATCACTTACCAGGGCGATCTCATCGCCGCGGCGAAGAAACGGGTGCCCTGGTTCCTGGCGCTGATGGCCTGGGCGTTCGGCACCTACCTGGTGGTCAAGGGCCTGAAGAAGATCTTCGACGTGCCGTTTGTCGGCGCCGCTCTGATCGGTGTGGTCATCGCCGCGATCGTGTTCTTTATCGTCCGGCCCATAGTCGCCAGGGCGGCCGACGGCATGGAGGAGAACAGCAAGGCGAGTGTCAACCGGCTGTTCACCCTGCCACTGGTCTTCGCCGCCGCCATGTTGAGCTTCGCCCACGGCTCGAACGACGTGGCCAACGCCGTTGGTCCGCTCGCGGCGATCAATGATTCGCTCACCCAGGCGGGTACCGCGGCCGAGGCGGCCATCCCGCTGTGGGTGATGCTGATCGGCGCGCTCGGTCTCTCCGTGGGCCTGGCGCTCTATGGCCCGAAGCTGATCCGCACCGTCGGCCACGAGATCACCGATATCGACCCGATGCGGGCCTATTGCATCGCCATGGCCGCCGCCCTGACGGTGATCATCGCCTCGCAGCTCGGCCTGCCGGTCTCCACCACCCACGTCACCATCGGCGCGGTCTTCGGCGTCGGCTTCCTGCGCGAATACCTCAAGTCGAACTACGACATGCTCGAACGACAGGTGCGCAACCTGCACCCCGAAGGCGACGACGACGAGGTGATGCAGGAATACCTCGAGCGCTTCCGCGCCGCGCCGCTCAAGGAGAAGGAGCGGATGCTCCAGGAACTCAAGGACAAGAGCACGCGCCGTGAGGTCCACATCAGCAAGCGCCAGCGCAAGGGCCTGAAGAAGATCTACAAGCGCGAACTGGTCAGGCGCTCGCTGGTGCTCAAGGTGATCGCCGCCTGGGTGATCACCGTGCCCGCCGCCGCGATACTCGCCGCGGTGTTCTTCTTCGTGATCCGTGGCATCGCCGCCGGCGGCTGATCCGACGCACGTCCGGCGGGGACGACCCCGACGCCCACGCCTGTGCGTCGGGCCGTTACACTGCGCTCATGCCCGACGCCGCGCCCACCCCGACCATCGTCGATGAGCTCGATGCCGCGCTGCCTGCGTGGCGGCGCGCCGGCCACCGGCTGCCCGTGCTCGTCGCCGGCTCGCCGGCCTGGGCGCTCGAACGGGGCCATTCCCTGGCACGGCCCGTGGGCGGCGATATCCTCTGGATTGGCCCCGACGCCCCCGCGGGCGTCGACTCACTGCCGTTTCGCCGTGCCGCCGACGCGCTGGGCGGGGAAAACGAACGCGTGATCGTCAACGCCCTCTCGGGCTTCGGCCCCGACGCCCTGGGCGCCATCGCCGGCCGGGTACGTGCGGGTGGTTGCCTGGTGCTGCTGACCCCACCGCTGGCCGACTGGCCCGTACTCGCCGACAGCGAGATGGCCCGAATCACGCCCTATCCCTTCGAGGCGGGCGATGCCTGCCCAGCCTACCGCGAGCGGCTGGCGCACTGTCTCGACGAGTGCACGCCCCTCTGGCGCATCATCGAGGATCGACCCCGGCCCGCTCCGCCGCGACCGGAAACGGAATACGGGCCCTGGCTCGTGCCCGACGACGCGCCATGGCGCAGCACCGACCAGGCCGAGGCCGTCGAGCGCATCCTCGCGGTCGCCCGCGGACGCCCGCGTCGACCGCTGGTGATCCGTTCCCACCGCGGCCGGGGCAAGACCTCGGCGCTGGGCCTGGCCGCCGCGCGCGTGCTCGAGGAAGGCCTCGGCGACGTGCTGGTGACCGCCCCGCGGCGCGAGGCGGTCGCCCCCCTGTTCGAGCGCCTGCACGAGACCACCGGAACACCACCGGACAGCGACGGAAGCCTCCGGGTCGGCGACCACCGCCTGCGTTTCCTGCCGCCGGACGTGCTGCTCGAACGTCGCCCCGAGGCCCGGTTGCTGTTGATCGACGAGGCCGCAGCGCTGCCGGCCGCCGTGCTCGAGGCGTTGTTCGACGCATTCGGCCGTTGTGTCTTCGCCACCACCGAGCATGGCTACGAGGGCAGCGGCCGCGGGTTCAGCCTGCGATTCCTGCCGCGCCTGGAATCGACGGCCGTCTCCGTGCGCCACCAGCGGATGACCACGCCCGTTCGCTGGGCCCCGAACGATCCGCTCGAACGACTGATCGACCGCCTGTTGCTACTGGACGCCGACCCCGCAGAGACCCTGCCGGACCGGGCCCTGGACACGCCATGCCCCGCGACACGCCTCGACCCGCGCGAGCTCGCCGCCGACGAACGCCGACTGCGCGAGTGGTTCGGCCTGCTGGTCGCAGCCCACTACCGCACCACGCCACGCGACCTGCGCCAGTTGCTCGACGGACCGGCCAGCCAGCCCTGGTCGATCGAGAGCGATGACGCCGTGATCGCCACGGCCGCCACCCAGGAGGAAGGCGGCCTGCCGCCCGACCTCGCCGAGGCGGTCTTCAACGGCGAACGCCGACTGCGCGGACACCTCCTGCCCCAGACCCTCGCGGCCCATGCCGGGCTCGCCGACTGGCCACATTTGCGTGGCCGGCGCATCCAGCGCATCGCCGTACACCCCCTGGCCCGTCGGCGTGGCGTGGGCCGGCGCCTGGTGAAGGCCATCGCCGCCGCGGCCCGCTGCGAGGACCGGGACTTCCTCGGCGCGAGTTTCGGCGTGGACGACGAGCTGGTCGCCTTCTGGGCCGCCTGCGGCATGCGCGTACTGCACCTGGGTCAGCATCGCGACCACGCCTCCGGCAGCGAGGCGGTGGTGATGGCCATGGGGATAGGCACGAGCGGCAAAACCGCCGTCGAGAACGCCGCCCAACGCTTCGTCCACGGCCTGGCGGCGCGCGCCGCCGGCCCGCTGCGCCGGGTCGACCCCGAACGGCTCGCCGCCCTGCTCGAAGCCGCCACGACCGTGGTACTCCCGTCACTGGGGTCCGACGAGCGCCGGCAGTTGCTCGCCTGTGCCCGACACCGCCACCATCTCGATGCCGCCCTCGGGCCGCTGCGCGCCTGGCTCGCGCCCGCCCTGACCCAGCCGACGATCATCCACGCGGTGCCGCGCGCTCGCCGTGCCCTGCTGATCGGTCGTATGCTGCAAATGCAGGACGAGGCCGGACTGGCCCGGCGATTCGACCTGCCGGGTCGCCGGGCGGTGGAGGCCACCTGCCGCCAGACACTCGCCGAGATGCTCGATGCACTTGGTCTCGATGAGAACTCCTCGAATCCACAACAGGGATCACGGACATGAAAGTCGCGTTCTTTTCCACCAAGCCCTATGACCGCGAATCGTTCGAGGCGATCGACCACGATCACGAGATCGACTTCCTTGCCCAGCGCCTGACCGAGGAGACGGCCCACCTCGCCCGGGGCTACCCGGCCGTCTGCGCGTTCGCCAACGACGTGCTCGGCGCCCCGATCGTCCGGACGCTGGCCGAGGGCGGCACCGGGGTGATCGCCCTGCGCTGCGCCGGCTGCAACCACGTCGATTTCGATGCCGTCGCCGAGACCGGCATGCGGGTGGTCCACGTGCCGGCCTACTCGCCGAATGCCGTGGGCGAACACGCCGTGGCCCTGCTGATGGCCGTCAACCGGCAGATCCCGCGGGCGACGGCGCGGGTGCGGATGGGCAACTACGCCCTGCACGGACTGGCAGGCTTCGACGTGGTCGGCAAGACGGTGGGCGTGATCGGCACCGGCAAGATCGGGGCGGTATTCGCCCGCATACTCAAGGCCGGCTTCGGCGCGCGGGTGATCGCCCACGACCCCTACCCCAACCCCGACTGCGAATCGATGGGCGTGGAATACGTCTCGCGCGAGGCCCTGTTCGAGCAATCGGACGCGATCAGCCTGCATTGCCCGCTGACCGACGACAGTCACCACCTGGTCGACGCCGAGGCGATCGCGCGGATGAAACCCGGCGTGGTGATCGTCAACACCGCGCGCGGTGCGGTGGTCGACACGCAGGCAGTCATCGAGGGCCTCAAGAGCGGGCGGATCGGCGGGCTGGGGATGGACGTGTACGAGCACGAGGGGCCGCTGTTCTTCGAGGACCGCAGCGACGAGGTCCTCACCGACGACCTGTTCGCACGCCTCTTGGGCTTTCACAACGTGGTGATCACCGGCCACCAGGCCTTTCTCACCCGCGAGGCGCTCGACCAGATCGCCCGCCAGACCCTGCAGAACCTGACCTGCATCGAGACCGACACGGCCTGCGAACGCGAGATCACCCCGGCCGAGGAGCAGGTCGACTGACCCGTCTCGGCCCTCCCGCTACAATGCCCGTTTTGCCCGAGCGTCCATGGACCTGATCGCCCCGCTGAAACTCTCCTCCCTCGAACCGGTCGGCCAGGGCGCGCAGAAGCTGGTCTTCCACCATCCGGATGACCCGCGCGTGCTGGTCAAGGTGGTCAACCCGCGCTTCATCGAGCGACGCGACGAGCGTGACCGCTTCTACCAGAAGCGCCGGCGCATCGGTCATCACCGCGCCTTCGCGCGCGAGATGATCGAGCACTTGGCCTCGCGAGCCCTCAACCCCGGTCGGCTCGCGCCCTGCCCGCATATCCAGAACATCCTCGGCGTGGTCGACACCGACATGGGTGCGGCCCTGCTGGTCGAGGCGGTGCTCGACGAAAACGGCGAACTCGCGCCCACGTTGCAGGACCTGCTGAAATCCGGCCGCTTCGACGAGCAGGCTCGACAGGCCCTCGAAGCGTTCTTCGACTGGGCGCTGGCATCGAACGTGCTGATCAACGACCTGTCGGCCGACAACCTCGCCCGGCACGCCGACGGTCACTTCGTCATGATCGACGGCCTGGGCGATCGCGCCGGCATCCCGATCCGGGCGATCAGCCCGTGGCTCAACCGCTTCTACAAGCGCAAGAAGATCCGCCAGCTGCGCGAGGAAATGCAGGCCCTGCAAAACGAAACTCAAGTCGATACGCTATGACGGACGCCGCTCAGAACAATCAGGAGAAACGCGACATGCGCCCAGAGACCATCGCCCTGCACGCCGGCTACGAGCCGGACGACCAGCATGCCGTCGCCGTACCCATCCACCAGACCACCTCGTACAGCTTCGACAGCGCCCAGCACGCCGCCGACCTGTTCGACCTCAAGGTCCAGGGGAACATCTACTCGCGCATGATGAACCCCACCTGCGGGGTGCTCGAGGCGCGCATGGCCGCGCTCGACGGCGGCGTGGGCGCACTGGCCACGGCCACCGGCATGGCGGCGATCACCTACGCCATCCAGACCATCGCCCAGGCCGGCGATAACATCATCTCGATCAGCGAGCTCTACGGCGGCACCTACAACCTGTTCGCGCACACCTTCCCGCGACAGGACATCGAGGTACGGATGCAGGACAAGGACGACTTCGCCGGCATCGAGGCGGCCATCGACGAGCGCACCCGCGCGATCTACTGCGAGTCGATCGGCAACCCCTCGGGCAGCGTCGCCGACATCGAGCGCCTGGCCGACATTGCCCACCGCCACGGCCTGCCGTTGATGGTCGACAACACCGTCGGCACGCCGTTTCTCATCAAGCCAATCGACT
>CAYUAO010000095.1:0-8174 GCA_964442775.1 uncultured Halothiobacillus sp.
GATCACGAACGACTCGCCAAGCCTTCAGTGGCATGGCATTCGTGCAGAGTTTCCCAAGCAAAAAGGGCCGACGGCATTGCCATCGGCCCGATCATGATCCTGCCGGAAAACCGGCCGAGACGCGTTACCCGGTTCAGGAGTCCTCGTCGCTGGCCTCGCGGGTCGCCTCGAGGATCTCCTCGGCATCCTCTCGTTCCTGGTCCAGGCCGAGCTTGTCGTAGGCGCGGATCAGGAGTTTCAGTGCCGGGATGGTGGAGGTCGAGCCGTTGTACTTGTCGAGTGCCGACTGCGCCCGGTTGGCAGCAGCCAGCCAGGCGCCGCGGCGCATGTAGTAGTCGGCAACCTGGACCTCGTGCTTGGCCAGCGCGTTGCGCACCTCGACCAGGCGGCGGCTGGCGTCGTCGACGTACTGGCTGTCGGGATACTGTTCGACCAGGCGGGAGAAGGACTTGTAGGCCGCCTCGAGCACCGACTGGTCGCGCTTGGAAAGGTCCGGCGGGGCGATCTTGTTGATCAGCGAGTCGCCGCGGCTCATGTTGGCCAGGCCCTTGAGATACAGGGCGTAGGCCACATTGTCACCACGTGGATGCAGCTGGATGTAGCGGTCCGCCGCGGCGATGGCCGAGTCCGGCTCGTCGTACTTGTAGTAGGCGTAGGCCACTTCGAGCTGGGCCTGCTCGGTGTAGGCGCCGAAGGGGTAGCGACCCTCGAGGGTCTCGTATTTCTTGATCGCTGTCTCGTAGTCCGCCCGACGCATCGCCTCGTTGGCTTCCTGGTAGAGCTGGCCGGCCGAGGCGGTCGGATCGGAGAGATCCACGCCGTTGTCGTCGGACTTGGAGAACCATGCGCAGCCGCTGGCGAAGGTGACCATGCCGGCGATCAGGGCCGCGCGGGCGAGTTGCCGGGAGAGAGTTCGGCGAATGGCCGGGCGGTTACGGTCGCGATGCTGGGTCATGATCAAGGAGTGAAGGGCCGCTGGCAGTGATGAGTGGATGCCGTCCGCCCCGGGGCGCGCCGCGCGGCGCGTTGATGGGGCGGGCGTTAGCGGATAATCTTCGCAGATAAGATGCTAAAAACCAACCGATCTCGTGACGGGTTCCCACCCGTCTTTTTCATGTCCCGACGGACGGCGGCACGCCGCGGTTCGTCGACGGTGAAAGGCTGAATCCCGACCGATGGATGTAGAGCGCAACTCGTCGATACCCGCGGACCTGGCCGGCATGCGCCTCGACCAGGCGGCCGCGCAGTTGTGGCCGGACTTCTCCCGCAGCCGGATCCAGTCCTGGATCAAGGGCGGGCAGGTGACGGTCGACGGTCGCTCGATGCGCCCGCGCGACACGGTGCTCGGTGGCGAGGCCTTGTGCCTGCGTACCGAGCTCGAGCAGCAGAGCGAGGACCGGGCCCAGGCGATCCCGCTGGATATCGTGTTCGAGGACGCGCACCTGCTGGTGGTCAACAAGCCGGTCGACCTGGTGGTCCATCCCGGGGCGGGCAATCCGGATGGTACGCTGGTCAACGCGCTGCTCCACCACGACCCGGACCTGGCCCTGCTGCCGCGCGCCGGGGTGGTCCACCGGCTGGACAAGCAGACCAGCGGCCTGCTGGTGGTGGGCAAGACCCAGGCGGCCTACCAGGCGCTGGTGGCCGATCTCGCCGAACGGCGCATCGGCCGCGAGTACGACGCGGTGGTGATCGGCCACCTGATCGCCGGCGGCACGGTCGACGCGCCAATCGGGCGACATGCCCGCGACCGCCAGCGCCAGGCGGTGGTGCCGCAGGGCAAGCCAGCGGTGACGCATTACCGGGTGATCGAGCAGTTCGGCGAGCACACCTGGCTGCGGGTCAAGCTGGAGACGGGTCGGACGCACCAGATCCGGGTGCACATGGCGCATATCCGTCACCCGATCGTGGGCGATCCGGTTTACGGCGGTCGCCCACGATTGCCGCCGGGCGCCGAGGAGTTGCTGGTCGATGTACTGCGCGACTTCGGTCGCCAGGCGCTGCACGCGCGTCGCCTGACGCTGGCGCACCCGGAGACGGGGGAGACACTGTCACTCGAGGCCCCGTTGCCCGAGGACATGGACGAATTGATCGAACTGCTGCGCGACTATCGCGACGGCAACGACGAAGGAGAGGCCGAGGTTATCTATGTCGCGGATCCCGACTGACGCCCCCCGGGGCGCGCGTTTCATCGAGGCCACCTGGCCGACGCCGGGCGGCGTACGCGCCGGCGTGACCACCCGAGTTGGCGGTCACAGCCGCGCGCCGTTCGACGGCTTCAACCTGGCGACCCACGTCGGTGACGACGAACAGGCCGTCGAGGCGAATCGCCGTGACCTCGTCGACATGCTCGCGCTGCCCGAGCCGCCGCGCTGGCTGAGCCAGACGCACGGCACCAAGGTGCTCGGTCCGGACGTGCCCGCGGGCGGGCCCGAGGGGGACGCCGCCTACACGGATCGCCCCGGCGAGGTACTGGCAGTGCTGACGGCCGATTGCCTGTCGGTGACGCTCGCCAGCCACGACGGGCGCGAAGTCGCCGTGGCGCACGCTGGCTGGCGCGGGCTGGCCGCCGGTGTGATCGAGCGGACGGTCGACCGCTTCACCGTGGCCGGCGACGAGATGATGGCGTGGCTGGGGCCGGCCATCGGCCCGGCGCATTTCGTCGTCGGCGAGGAGGTGCGCGAGGCGTTCACCCGCGAGCACCCGGCCGACGCCTCGGCCTTCCGTGGCGCGGCCGAACCGGACCGGTACCACGCCGACCTGTTCGCGCTGGCCCGCTCGCGACTGCGCCGCCAGGGGATCACCCGCGTGTTCGGTGGCGAGCGGAATACCTACGCCCTGCCCGAGCTGTTCTATTCATATCGCCGCGACCAGGGCGAGACCGGCCGGATGGCCACCCTGGTCTGGCGCGAAACCGACTGACGAGAGGAAGACCCCATGACGAAACCCTGGCTCCTGCTGACCCTGGTCGGGGCGGATCGACCCGGCATCGTCGCCCACGTCACCCGCGTGCTGTTCGGCGTGGGCGCCGAACTCGGCGAGACCGCGATGATGCGCCTGGGCAACCAGTTCGCGATCATGATGATGGTGCGCGGTGCGGGTAACCCGGAAGAGGTCGCCGGCCTGCTTGAATCCACGCGGGCGGACTTCGGTCTCAAGCTGCACGTCGACGAGATCGATGCGGCGCTGCACCAGCACCGCGAGCCAGACGTGTCGGTCACCGTGCACAGTGCCGATCGCAGCGGCATCGTCGCGGACGTCACCGCCGCGCTGCTCGAGGCCGGCATGAACATCCTCGATCTGCGTTCCGACGTGGGCGGCTCGAGCGACAAGCCGATCTACATCATGCAGATCGACGGCGAGTCCAGTCAGGGCATCGAGCCGATCGAGCAGTGCGTGGCGCGTTTCGCCGACCAGGGGCTGACCGTGCGCGTCACCCCGCTCGAGACGATGCGGGGGTGAGCGTGGAGCCACTGCCGATCCTGACCTACCCCGACGAGCGCCTGAAAACGGTCTGCGAGCCGGTCGAGCAGTTCGACCCCGAGCTGCGCGAGTTCGCCGAGCACCTGCAGCACACCGCCGACCAGGGACCGTCGGCCGTGGGCATTGCCGCGCCGCAGGTCGGGCGCATGCAGCGCCTGTGCCTGGTGGATGCGACCCGGGCCAAGCGCCCGGTGGACAACAACGGCCCGCTGGTGCTGGTCAACCCGGCCATCACCAACTGGAAGGGCTTTGCCGTCGGCCGCGAGGGGTGTCTCTCCATTCCCGACTACACCGGCAAGGTGATCCGCGCCGAGACCATCGAACTGACCGCGCAGGACATCGAGGGCCGCACGGTGACCTTCAAGATGAAGGGCTTCGAGGCGCGCATCGCCCAGCACGAGATCGACCACCTCGATGGCATCCTGTTCCTCGACCGGCTGGTGAGCCGGCACGCGGACCTGCGCGAGCGCTGACCGGCGGCCCCGGGCAACGTTCCCGGCCTGCTTTGCTATCTTCCCCGGAGGCGCGAGCCCGTCCACTTGGCCCGTGCCCCTGCCGGTCCCGGACCCAAGCAGGGCCTGCCCCGGGGAGGTGCCCATGGGCGTGGTGCTGGTTATCTTCGCCGCCTTCCTCTGGGGCGTGTCCGGCGGAATCGCCGGCATTCTCATCGAGCAGGGCTGGGATCCGCTGGTCGTGTCCTTCTATCGTGGTGCGATCGGGTTCGTCTGCTTCGTCGCCTGGTGGCTGGTCCGGGCCGGCCGGGCGTCCGCGCCCGACGCGAGGACCCTGAGCTGGTCCGTGCTGGCCGGCCTCGGGGTCGCCGGCAACTTCGTGTTCTATTTCCTCGCCATCGATCGGGCCAATGTCGCCGTGGCGGTGACGCTGATGTACACGGCGCCGATCTACGTCTGCCTGGTCACCCTGGTCACCGGGATGGTGCGCCCGACGGCCGGGCTCGTCGTCGCGATCGCCGCGGTGCTGCTGGGGGTGGCGCTGCTGACCGAGCTGGTCGGCGTCGGCCCGCCGGGGGGCCTCTCCTTCGCCGGCATCGCGGCGGGGCTGGCCGCCGGGATGGCCTACGCGGTATTTCTGTTCGGCTTTCGGAACGCCGTGCGGTGGGCGTCGCCGGCGGTCGTCCTGAGTGTCGCCTTCCTGGTGTTCCTGCTCGTGCTGGCGCCGCTCGTCGATATCGACCAGGTCGCCGCGGCGCCGCTGTCCGACGACGTCGCGCTGTTCCTCCTCCTCGGGTTGTTCGGGGCCGGGCTCTCCTTCCTGTTCTACGTGCTTGGCGTGCGGACCGCATCGCCGGTGGCTGTCGCGCTGGTCGCGGCGGTCGAGCCGGTCACCGCGTCCCTGTTCGGCCTGTTGCTGCTCGGGCAGGAACTGGCGCCGCTGCAGTGGCTCGGCATGATGATGATCCTGGTCACCGTGACCCTGCTGGGCGTCGACAGACGTCGGCCGTAGGTCGCGGCCGATCCGGCCTGTTATCGAATCGTGATCCGGCTGACACGCCCCCGTCACGGTGGCGGGGGCAGACTGCGGTCATCGGCGTTTCGCGGGAGAATCCTGATGTCCCTGTCCTATCGCATGGTGATCGTGTCCGACGTGCACCTGGGCACGGCCGCGGCCCGGGTCGAGTACCTGCTGGACTTTCTCGACCAGGTCCGCACCGAGACGCTGGTGCTCGACGGGGACCTGTTCGATATCTGGAAGATGCGCAGCCACCGCTGGAGCTGGCCGGCCAGCAAGACGCGGCTGCTCCAACGCCTCATGGAGATGGCGGCGAACGGCACGCGGATCGTCTACGTGCCCGGCAACCACGACGAGTTCTTCCGCGACTACCTCGGCCTGTCGATCGGCGGCGTGGAGGTCGTGCGCGAGTGGGAGTGCCGGCTGGCGGACGGGCGGCGCGCGCTGATCCTGCACGGCGACGAGTTCGACAGCGTGGTGCGGCACAACCGCTGGCTCAAGGCGCTGGGTTCCGCCGGTTACGAGTTGCTGATGGCGCTGGACCGGGTCAACGCCTGGTGGCGGCGTCGCAGCGGGCGGGGTTACTGGTCGCTGGCGCGGGCGGTGAAGGGGCAGGTGCCCGGCGCGCGCGGCTACATCGAGAAATTCGAGGCGGCCGCCTGCCACCACGCCCGGGAGCGGGGCGCGGACGTGGTGGTCTGCGGACACATCCATCATCCCAACCTGTTCACGAAGGGCGGCGTGACCTACGCCAACAGCGGTGACTGGGTGGAGCACTGCACCGCCCTGGTCGAGCGCCACGACGGGCAGCTGGAACTCCTTCGCTGGGCGGAGGACAGCGCCCGGATTCTGGATGCGGGCCGGGCCCTGGGCGAGCGACCGGTCACCGGGGAGGTGGTCAGGCGTCGCGCAACGCCTTGACCCAGCTCTCCATCGCCTCGGTGGCCATCGGCATGGGCGGCTCGAGGAAGTTGACGATGAAGTGATCATCGAACTCGGTCACGGCGATCGAGCGCGGTCGAACCGCCATCACGCGGGCGTTGGGCAGCTTCAGCCCGAAGCAGAACACCACATGGCCGGCGCCGATGATCCCTTCGCCCACCTCGCCGTCGAGCTCGCGCGTGTGAGCAAGGTGATCGAAGTCGCCGATGAACTTGCAACGCCAGTCCGCCTTGATGTCGGCCTTGAGCCGCTCGAGCAGCTCGCTGCCGTTCTTCGCGGTGGTCTCGCTCTTCTCGATCCGCGCCTCGTAGACCGGGTACTTCTCGTTGAAATGCGTCTGTTCCATGGGTCTCCTCCACATCAATAAGGGACATTTATACTGGGCAAGTAAAGATAATCAATATCGTTCCTCGTGTCACGTTCCCCGGGCGATCTCGTCGTCGTGCGCCTTGAATCATCGCGATTCGATACCAGAACGGGGGTATGGGCGCGGCGTGCCGACAGCGACTACCTTCTGCATTTGGACAGGCCGCCGCCAGACGATGCCACAACCGATTGCGAGGTAACCCGATTCATGCGAATGGACAAGCTGACTGCCAAGTTCCAGACGGCCCTGGCCGACGCCCAGTCCCTGGCCGTTGGACAGGACCACCAGTTCATCGAGCCGGTTCACCTGATGGTGGCGCTGCTCGACCAGGAAGGCGGCACCGTGCGTCACCTGCTGACGCAGTCCGACGTCAACGTGAACATGCTGCGCTCGCAGCTCGGCGAGATGCTCGACCGGCAGCCGTCGGTGTCCGGCGGCGAGGCCGGCGAGGTGCACATCTCCAACGACCTGTCGCGCCTGCTCAACGTCACCGACAAGCTCGCGCAGAAGCGCAACGACCAGTACATCTCCAGCGAACTGTTCGTGCTCGCGGTGATCGAGGACAAGGGCGAACTGGGCGAGATGCTGCGCCGCGCCGGCGCCTCCAAGGGGGCGATCGAGAAGGCGATCGAGACGCTCCGCGGCGGGCAGTCGGTCGACGACCCCAACGCCGAGGACGCCCGCCAGGCGCTGGAGAAGTACACCCAGGACCTCACCGAGCGCGCCGAGCAGGGCAAGCTCGATCCCGTCATCGGCCGCGACGAGGAAATCCGCCGTGCCATCCAGGTCCTGCAGCGGCGCACCAAGAACAACCCCGTCCTGATCGGCGAGCCCGGCGTGGGCAAGACCGCCATCGTCGAGGGACTCGCGCAGCGCATCGTCAACGGCGAGGTGCCCGAGGGGCTGAAGGACAAGCGCGTGCTCGCCCTCGACATGGGTTCGCTGCTCGCCGGGGCCAAGTTCCGCGGCGATTTCGAGGAACGCCTGAAAGGCGTGCTCAACGACATCGGCAAGGCCGAGGGCCGGGTGATCCTGTTCATCGACGAGATCCACACCATGGTGGGCGCGGGCAAGGCCGAGGGCGCGATGGACGCGGGCAACATGCTCAAGCCGGCGCTCGCCCGCGGCGAGCTGCACTGCATCGGCGCGACCACGCTCGACGAGTACCGCCAGAACATCGAGAAGGACGCCGCGCTCGAGCGCCGCTTCCAGAAGGTGCTGGTAGACGAGCCGTCCACCGAGGACACCATCGCGATCCTGCGCGGCCTGAAGGAACGCTACGAGGTCCACCACGGCATCGAGATCGGCGACCCGGCGATCGTCGCCGCCGCCCAGCTCTCGCAGCGCTACATCACCGACCGCCAGCTGCCAGACAAGGCGATCGACCTGATCGACGAGGCGGCCAGCCGCATTCGCATGGAGATCGATTCAAAGCCGGAGGCGATGGACCGCCTCGAGCGCCGCCTGATCCAGCTCAAGATCGAGCGCGAGGCGCTCAAGAAGGAGTCCGACGAGGCCTCCAGGAAACGCCTGGCCAACCTCGAGGAAGAGATCGAGCAGCTCGAGCGCGAGTACTCGGACCTCGAGGAGATCTGGAAGTCGGAAAAGGCGGCGGTCGCCGGCACCACGCACATCAAGGAGGCGCTGGACCGGGCGCGCACCGAGCTCGAGACCGCGCGCCGCGCCGGTGACCTGACCCGCATGTCCGAGTTGCAGTACGGGCGGATCCCGGAGCTGGAGCGCGAACTGGCCGAGGCGCAGACCCAGGAAGAGCAGGGCGAGACCGAGAAGCCCCGGCTGTTCCGCAGCACGGTGGGCGCCGAGGAGATCGCCGAGGTGGTCTCGCGCTGGACCGGCATCCCGGTCTCCAAGATGCTCGAGGGCGAGAAGGACAAGCTCCTGCGCATGGAGG
>CAYUAO010000096.1:0-8125 GCA_964442775.1 uncultured Halothiobacillus sp.
AGGCGCGGTGGTGCTCGAGGCCTCGGACGAGCCGGGCATCATCCGCACCGATATCCACGCCGACGGCAGCTACGAGTCGCTGCTGACCACCGCCAAGCCCGACCCCGAGACCACCGATCCTGAGCGGCTGGCCGACGGTACCGCCTTCATCGAGATGCGCGGCAACGAGGTCTTCCGCATGGCGGTCAACACCCTCGGACGGATCGTCGACCAGACCGTCGAGGCCGCCGGCATGACCGCCAACGACATCGACTGGCTGGTGCCGCACCAGGCCAATATCCGCATCATCCAGGCCACGGCCCGCAAGCTGGGCATGTCGATGGACCGGGTGGTGGTGACCGTCGACCGGCACGGCAACACCTCGGCGGCCTCGGTGCCGCTGGCGCTGGACGTCGCGGTGCGCGACGGGCGCATCAAGCGTGGCGACGTGATACTTACCGAGGCCTTCGGCGGCGGGTTCACCTGGGGGTCGGCGCTGCTGCGCTACTGACCGCCGACGTTCAACTTCCCGGAGGCGCGCATGGCCAAGGAAATCGAACGCAAGTTCCTGCTGGCCGGTGACGGCTGGCGCCAGGAGATCGAGCGCTCCGAGCGCATGGTGCAGGGCTACCTCAACGACCAGGGGCCCGTGTCGGTACGGGCGCGGGTCGCCGGGTCGCGGGCGTGGCTGAACATCAAGAGTCGGACGCTCGGCATCTCGCGCGACGAGTTCGAATACGAGATTCCGCTGGCCGACGCCGAGCGGATGCTGGATCACCTGACCACCGGTCCGGTGATCGACAAGACCCGGCATTTCGTTCCCCATGGCGACCACCTCTGGGAGATCGACGAATTTCACGGCGAGAACGATGGTCTCGTCGTGGCCGAGGTGGAGCTCGAAGATGTCGATCAGCCCTTTGTCCGTCCCGAGTGGCTGGGCGAGGAGGTGTCGCATGACGCCAGGTACTACAACGTTTCGCTGGTTAAAAATCCCTTCAGCCAATGGTAAATTGCCGGCTGATCCACGCCACGGTGTTGGCGGGTGAGGAGATCACGAGGGCCGGGTCGAGGGAGATGCCTGGCGGGTCCTCCGCGGGCGGGTCGCGCAAAGCGAGGAATCGACACGGGCTTGTCCGTTTTGAGACGAAGGGTTGCCGATGATTCGGGTCATGATTGTTGATGATCACACGATGGTGCGCGCCGCGATCAGCCACCTGATCGGCGGGGTGAGCGACATCGAGGTGGTCGCGGAGGCCAACGGCGGCGAACAGGCACTGGACAAGTTGCGCTCGGAGGGGATCGACGCGATTCTCTGCGACATCCACATGCCGGGCATGGGCGGCTTCGAGTGCCTCAAGCGCGCCCACCATGTCCACCCGCGCCTGGGGCTGGTGGCCCTGACCGCCGAGGCCGACGTCACCCTGGCGCGCCAGGTACTCGACTGCGGCGTGCACGCCTACGTCACCAAGGATGCCGACCCCGACGAATTGATCGACGCGATTCGCAAGGCGGCCGGCGGCAAGCGCTATGTCTCCAGCCGCATCGCCCAGGAGATCGCGCTGCAGAACGGCCGGCCCGAGGAGGACCCCTTCGAGGTGCTTTCCAGCCGCGAGCAGCAGGTGCTGCGCATGATCCTTGACGGCAAGAACAACACCCTGATCGCCGAGGCGCTCTGCGTGAGCCCCAAGACCATCAGCACCTACCGCGCCCGCATCCACGAGAAACTCGGCGTGAGCACCGACATCGACCTGCTGCGCCTGGCGGTCAAGGCCGGCCGCACCGTCCTTTCCGCCTGAATCCCGCCCCGCCCCGATGACCGACCGGTTCGATCCCAAGGCCTTCCTGGCCTCCGTGACCGAGCGCCCCGGTGTCTACCGTTTCCTCAACGCCGACGGCGAAATCCTGTACGTCGGCAAGGCGCGCAACCTCAAGAATCGCCTCGCCAGCTATTTCCGCGGCAGGCCCGCGGCGATCAAGACCCGCCGACTGGTCGAGCAGGTGCACGAGATCGAGATCACCACGACCCAGACCGAGGCCGAGGCGCTGCTGCTCGAGAGCAACCTGATCAAGGCCCACCGGCCGCGCTACAACGTCCTGCTGCGCGACGACAAGAGCTATCCCTGGATCTTCGTCTCCACCAACGACCGCTTTCCGCGGCTGGCCTACCACCGCGGCGCGCGCAAGCGTCCCGGGCGGTATTTCGGGCCGTATCCTTCCGCCGGCGCCGTGCGCGAGACGCTCAACCTGCTCGAGAAGGTCTTCAAGGTGCGCCAGTGCGAGGACAGCGTGTTCAAGAACCGCTCGCGTCCCTGCCTGCAGTACCAGATCGAGCGTTGCAAGGCCCCCTGCGTGGATTACGTCTCCGAGGAGGAATACCGCCAGGACGTGGAGGACACCATGGCGTTTCTCTCCGGTCGTAGCCAGAAGCTGATCGACGATCTGGTCGCGCGGATGGAGCAGGCGGCCGGCGCCCTCGACTTCGAGAAGGCCGCCGCCCTGCGCGACCAGATCGGCATGCTGCGCGCTGTCAGCCAGCAGCAGGGCATCACGGGCATGTCGGGGGACGCCGACGTCATCGCCCAGATCAGCGACCAGGGCATGACGGCGCTCGGCGTGGCCACCATTCGCGACGGTCGCCACCTCGGCACGCGGCACTTCTTTCCCGACGTGCCGGCCGATGCCGACCCCGGCGAGGTGATCAGCGGCTTTCTCGGGCTGTATTACAGCGATCGCGACGTACCGCGGCGGATCCTCTGTGACCGGCTGCCCGAGGACGCCGAGTGGCTCGCCGGCGTGTTCGCCGAGCAGGCCGGTCACCGCGTGGAGCTGCTGGTGCCCAGGCGGGGTAAGGCGCGCGCCTGGATCGAGGACACCCGCGAGAACGCGCGCATCGCCCTGCAGGAGCGGCTGGTCAGCCGCCGTGGCCTGGCGGTGCGCTTCGACGCGCTCTCCGAGTGGCTGGGAATGGACTCGATCGACCGGATCGAGTGCTTCGACATTTCCCACACCCAGGGCGAGGCGACGGTGGCGTCCTGCGTGGTCTTCGGTCCCGAGGGACCGCGCAAGGACCAGTATCGGCGCTACCACATCGAGGGGGTGGCGCCGGGCGACGACTACGCCGCCATGCACCAGGCGCTCTCCAGGCGATTCGACCGCGCGGTGCGCGAATCCGGTGTGCTGCCGGACGTGCTGCTGATCGACGGCGGCAAGGGACAGCTCGCCCAGGCGGTCGACGTGCTCGCCGAGCGCGGCCTGACCGACCGGGTGCGCGTGATCGGCGTGGCCAAGGGGCCCGAGCGACGACCCGGCGAGGAAACGCTGATCCGTCCGCTGCCCGAGGCGCCCGGGCTGTACGCCGAAGACAACCTCGGCCCCCACGATCCGGCCCTGCACCTGATCCAGCAGGTGCGCGACGAGGCGCACCGTTTCGCGATCACCGGCCATCGGGCCCGCCGGCAGAAGGCGCGTACCCAATCCGATCTCGAGCGTATCCCCGGCGTGGGCGGCAAGCGCCGGCAGGCACTCCTCAAGCACTTCGGCGGCATCCGTGGGCTGCGGGGCGCGAGCGTCACCGAGCTGACCAAGGTCCCCGGCATCTCGCCGACGCTCGCTAGCCGCATCCACGAGTGGTTCCACGAGGGCGGGACGGGCTGACTCCTCGCCCCATACGAACTGACCGGCGATCTCGCCCCGCGAGGCCGCGAATTGCCCCAACCGGTCACCGGTGGGTTCCTTTGCTAGGCTTGCTCCCGTCATCGACCGCCGAACATAGCCCCTGCCGGAGAGGCCCTTCATGCCATCTGTCCCCATCCCGCGACTCCTCCCCTTCGCCTCGCGCCTGCCGGGCTGGCGCGCGTTGCTGGTAGCTGTGCTGCTGGTCTTCACTGCGCCGGTGCTCGGTCAGCAAGAGGGCGGACAGTCGCCGGCCGCTGCGTCGGATGAACCGGCCGGAGGGAACGCCGAGGAAGGGGCCGGCAGCGGTGCTTCCGGGCCGTATGCCCCGTTGCTGGAACTGCTCGAGGACCCCGCCAAGCGGGACGCGTTGATCGCGGAACTCGAGCGCCTCTCCGAGGGGGAGCCCGCCTCGTCGGAAGGGGAGCCAGCGTCCAGCGACTCCGAGCGGGCCGCGGATCCCCCGGGCATTGCCGACGGGGTCGCTTCCGGACTGGCGGGCGTGGTCTCGGGGACCGTGGCCGACATGGCCGCAGCGGGTTCGCGACTGGTCGAGGGCGGGGTGGACATCGACTGGGTCGCCGTCGGCCAGGTGGCCTGGCGGGTCTTGGTGGCGTTGCTGATCGCCTACCTGGTGCTCGCGCTCGGCCGCGGACTGTTGAACAGGGCATGGCGTCGCCTGGAGGTATACGCTCAAAGCGCGACGCGGCGACACCGTCTCCTTCGCACGGGCGTGGCGGTGGTGGCGAGCCTGGCACTGGGCCTGGCGTCGCTGGCGGTGGCCTACGTGGTCGCGCAGGTCGCCCTGTGGTGGCTCGCCGACGGGGACGAGACCATGATCGCCGTGCTGGCCCTCGCCCTGCAGGCCTTCGTCGTGGTCGAGGCCGTGCGCCTGCTGATCGGATCGGCCTTCGCCCCGGCGATGCCGGGTCTGCGGCTCTTCCCCCTGTCGGTGGACCAGTCGCGTTTCTGGGCCGGCTGGCTGTCACGGGTGGTCTGGTTTACCGGCTATGGCGGGATCATGCTGGTGCCGGCCATCGAACTGGTCGGGCGGAGCGACCTGGCCAGCGCGGTGGGCTGGGGCGTGGCCGTGGTGGCGCTGGGCTATACCTGGAACCGGCTGTGGAAGGCGCGCGCCACGGTGCGATCGGCACTGCTGGCGCGGGCCGAACGCAGTCGTCAGCCGGTGGCGGGCTGGGCGTTCCAGTTGCTTGCCCACGGCTGGCACTGGCTGGCGATGCTCTACGCCACGGGCGTGTTCGTGGTCGCGATCACCCGCCCGGGCGATTCCCTGCCGTTCGTCGCCCTGGCGAGTTTCAACACGGCCGTGATCGTCGGGGTGGCCGTCTTCGTCGCCGCGATGCTGACTCAGTGGATCGGTCGGGGCGTACCGGTACCGGAACGATTCCTCCACCGCATGCCGAGCCTGCAGTTGCGCCTGAACACCTACGTGCCGCTGGTCCTGCGCATCCTTCGGGTCGTGATCGGGCTGGTGGCGTTGTTCGCTGTGCTCTGGGTGTGGCAGCTGGTCAACGTGTTCGCCTGGTTCGGCGGCGACAGTGGTCGCTGGCTGCTCGGCGTGACGATCGACATCTCCATCGTGCTGCTGATCGCCCTGGTTGTCTGGCTGGTGGCCACCAGCCTGATCGAGGCGAAACTCAACAGCGACGTCGGCATTCCCTCGGCGCGCACGCAGACGTTGCTGTCCCTGTTCCACAATGCCATCGCCATCGCGCTGGTCATCATCACCGCGATGATCATCCTCTCGGAAATCGGCGTGAACATCGGTCCATTGCTCGCCGGGGCGGGCGTGCTGGGTCTCGCGATCGGCTTCGGCGCGCAGAAGATGGTCCAGGACGTGATCACCGGCGTGTTCATCCAGATCGAGAACGCCATCAACACCGGTGACGTCATCACCGCCGCCGGCGTGACCGGCAAGGCCGAGCGCCTGTCGATCCGCTCGGTATCGCTCCGTGACCTGACGGGCACCGTGCACGTCATCCCGTTCTCGTCGGTGGACATCGTTTCGAACTACATGCGCGAGTACGCCTACCACATGGGTGAATACGGCATCGCCTATCGCGAGAACATCGACGACGCCGTCGCCCAGCTCAAGGCGGCTTTCGACGAACTGGCGGCCGATCCGGATTGGAAGGACCATCTTCTCGAACCGATCGAGATTCACGGCGTGACGGCGCTGGCCGACAGCTCGGTGAACATCCGGGTGCTGATCAAGACCACGCCGGGCGACCAGTGGGCGGTCGGCCGGGCGTACAACCGCCTGGTCAAGATGTACTTCGACAAGGCGGGCATCGAGATCCCGTTCCCGCACACGACACTCTATTTCGGCGTGGACAGGGACGGCAACGCGCCGCCGGCCAACGTGCAACTGCTCCGCGGAGAGTCGGTGAACGAGGATTACGAAGCCGAATCCGAAGCCCCGGTGCGCAAGGGCGAGAAGCCCGATGGACCGGGCGGCAAGGTGCCCGCCGGGGACGATGTCGAGACGCCGGAGGACTGATCCCGGGCGCGTTCGTCGCGCATGAAAAAGCCCCGGCGTGGCCGGGGCTTGTCGTTCGCCGCGCTGGGGCGGACTCAGTCGTCGAGCGCAGCGCTGATGGAGATCGCGCCGCGGATGTCACCTTCCTTGAAGCCGGTCGCCTGGTCGTCGGGGTAGAGGCGGTCGATCTCGGCCTTGAGCTCGGAATCGATATTCTCCCCGTGGCAGGCGAGGCAGACCCCTTCCGTCGGGATGGCCTTCATGAAGCGCAGTTCCTTCTCGCCGTCAACCTTCTTCACCTCGTGCCAGGCGATCTTGGAGACCGGGGTGCCGTCGGCCTTGCGTGCCTCGAACTGTTCTAGCACGGCGCGTTCCCAGTCGGTGGGCTCGGTGGCGCGCGGCTTGAGGCTGGTGCGACGCAGGGTGAATCCGGTTTCTTCGCTCAGGTCGGCGGCGATTTCCGGGGCGCGCTCGTGACACACCTTTACACCGGCGGTCGGACCGCCTTCCTTCATGGCGGCCTGCAACTCGCCCTTCAGGGTCTTGCCGAAGCTCTGGGCCGCGCTCTTGTACTCCTGGAGCTGGGCCTTGACCGCCTGCTCGTCGGCGTCACCGGCGTGAACGGGGGAGGCGACGAATCCGAGAGCGGCAATCGTCAGTAGGGTAGGGGCGAACGGGGTGCGTTTCCTCATGGGATGCTCCTTGCACTGTTACTTGATTGATAAGGTGGGGCTATCTTGCAAAACATGCAGCTTATCGCAACTCCCCCCCGTTCGTGCAAGCGTCAGCGACGAGAGTGCGGCCATGAAGGACGCCGGCGGTCCAAGGGCGTGGGCGTGGGCGTCGGCGTGGCGGGGGCGGCGAGCGGCCCCGCTCAGAAGGGGTTGTAGGACTTGTCCTGGGTGAACTGCGTGTAGCCGACGCCGGCGCCCAGTCGCAGCCCGACGCCGACGCGAATCGGCGCGACCACGATCGATTGGCTGCGCAGGTACTGCATGCCGGCCCCGCCGACGACGAACGCCGAGCCGTTGACGCCCGCGAAGCGCTGGTAGATCAGGTCGGGGCGCGGCAGGTTGTAGACCAGCATGAACACCCGGCCGGCGTCGCCGCCGAAGTCCCAGCCCAGCGAGGGGCCCTGCCAGTAGACGGTCTGTTTCTCGCCGGACTTGGCCATGAACTCACCCTTGCCGTAACGCAGGCCCACGACGATGGCGCCACCGCCTTCCTCGCCCTTGATGATGGCGTTGGGCCGGCCGTAGTCGGCGAAGGCGCGGTCGACCAACCGTGCGATGCCCTCGGCTGATCCCCCCAGGAAGTCGACCGCTTCCCGGGTGGTCTCGTAACGGTCGTAGCCCTCGTCGCGGTCGTAGCTTTCCGACTGCTCGGAGCGGCTCTCCTTTCCGTCGGCCCGGTCTGCGGAGGGGGTGCTGGCACAACCGGCCAGCGAGAGGACGACCGCCACGGCGGCGATCAGGGATGCCAGTCGCGATCCCCCCGACGGCAGGAAGAGGCGTGGTGTCTTGAGCGAAATGCCTTGCATGGTTCGAAAGTCCCTTGTTTCAAACGGAAAAGTCGTGACGACGGGCTACCTCGGACAGACCGCCGCCCACCCCGAAAGTTGCGTCGCCGGCCATCACCGGTTCGGTTGACAACCCGCTGTTTTGTCGCAAGCATACGCGCTTTGCCGCGGGGCGCCCCCGCGGGGTCGCTTTACGTCAACGGGATGACCGAATGAGTATCAAGTCCGATCGCTGGATCCGCCGCATGGCCGAGGAACACGGCATGATCGAGCCGTTCGAGCCCGGCCAGGTGCGCAGCCGGCCCGGCCCGGACGGCCAGGCCGAGCCGATGGTGTCCTACGGGACCTCGAGTTACGGCTACGACGTGCGGTGTTCGAACCACTTCAAGGTGTTCACCAACATCAACACCACGATCGTCGACCCCAAGGCCTTCGACGAGCGCAGCTTCGTCGAC
>CAYUAO010000097.1:0-7775 GCA_964442775.1 uncultured Halothiobacillus sp.
GGTTCTCGGCTGGAGCACGCCGTCGAGGAGCGTGGCGACGATCGCCTCGACGTGCGCGGGACCGTCGGGCATGCGGCTGTAGACGCGCATGCCGAAGATCGTGGCCATCAGTGCGCGGGCCAGTTCCGCCGGCGGACGGGTGGGCCGGATGCCGCCCTCTCGCTGCGCCTGGTCGAGCAACGATTCGAAGCGTCGTTCCACGTACCCCAGCGCCTCGCCCGCCCGGCGGCCGAGTTCCGGTTCCTCGGGTGGGGCCTCGAGCAGGGTGTTGACCAGCAGGCAGCCTCGCGAATCCCGGTCCTCGCGAGCTCCGGCCAGCAACTGCCGAAAGAAGCGTCGGATCTTTTCCACCGGCTCGTCTGGGCCTCCCAGCAGGGCATCGACCTCGCGGCGCAGCCCCCGGCCGTAGAGGTCGACGGATTCGGCGAAGACACCTTCCTTGTTGGTGAAGGCGGCATACAGGCTGCCGGGGTTCAGCCGGGTCGCCTCCTTCAGGTCGCGCATCGAGGTGCGATTGTAGCCGCGCGTCCAGAAGACGTTCATGGCCCGCTCGAGTACCTCGTCGCGTTCGAAGCTGGGTTTTCTGGGCATGGGGCATCAGCCTGCGCGGTCGGGTGTCATGGAATCCTTATTTGAACGACTGTTCATCAAGGTATAGGTTCCATGGTGACATGAACGTCCGTTCAATTATAGCGATCGAGGAGCCTCCCCATGAGCGAACGCTTTCCCGTTCACACCGCCGAGACCTCCCCGGACGAGGCCGGTCCGTCCATCGAACAGGCCACGGCCGCCTTCGGTTTCCTGCCCAACCTGATCGGGATCATGGCTTCATCGCCGGCGCTGGCCGAGGCCTATCTCGCCCTGTCCGACATCTTCCAGACCAAGACCAGCCTGGACGCCACCGAACAGCACATCGTGCTGCTGACGGTGAGCCGCTACCACGAGTGCCACTACTGCATGGCCGCCCACTCGACCACGGCCGGAATGATGGGCGTCGATTCGGGCGTGGTCGAGGCGATCCGCAACGACCAGCCGATCAATGATCCCAGGCTCGAGGCCCTGCGGGTCCTGACCCGCGAGATGGTCGATCGCCGCGGCTGGCCGAGCGAGGAAACCCGGCAGCGCTTCTTCGATGCGGGGTTCGCGCCCAGCCAGCTTCTCGACGTGCTGGTGGGTGTCGCGCAGAAGACGCTGAGCAACTTCACCAACCACGTCGCCGGCACGCCGGTCGATGCCCCGATGAAGGCCAACGAATGGAAACCGCCGGCGAGCTGAGCCGCGTTGTCCCGTCGAATGCAAACCGAGAAAGGAGTCATCCCATGAACCGTTTCAGTCTGATTGCCCAACCCCAGCGCCTGGCCCGGACGATGCTGGTCCTGTTGGCTGCCGCTGTCTTTCCCGCCACCGCCTGGTCGGTGGAGGGTATGAACGTCATCACCAGCGAATACGACGTCGCAGAGACTGAGCAGCGCCTGGTCGCCGCGCTCGAGGAGAAGGGCTTCACGATCATGGCCCAGGTGGACCACGCCCAGGGCGCCCGGTCCGTCGACCTCGAGCTGGCGCCCACCCGGCTGGTGATCTTCGGCAACCCCGCCGGTGGCACCCGGCTGATGCAGTGTCAGCGCAGCGTGGCGATCGACCTGCCCATGAAGATGCTGATCTGGGACGAGGGTGGCGAGGTCCATGTGGGCTACAACACCGCCGACTACCTCGCCGGGCGTCACGGGCTGGGTGACTGTGCCAAGCCGGTCCAGGAAAAGGTCGGCAAGGTGCTCGCCGCGCTTGCCGAGACGGCGGCAGGCCGGGATTGACTGCTGACGGCGGTGTAAGGAATGCACTGCCGCCTACGACAGAAGGGTGAATCCCCGGCCGGGTCGTCGATGAATCGATCCGGTCTCCGCCTCATTGAAAGGAGTCAAGACATGAACCCGATACTCTCCTCCCTTGTCGCGGCCTTGCTGGCCACGATCGTGCTTTCTCTCCTGATGGTGGCCAAGTCCCTGATGGGCGTGATGCCCGATCGCGACATGATCCAGATGCTGGCCGCCCAGATGAATGCAGGCCCGGCCATGGGCTGGGCCGCCCACTTCCTCATCGGCGTGGTTGGCTTATGCCCTGGTGTTCCGGCGCTTGCCGTTCGGTGGTCATGCGCTGCGCGGCGTGCTTCTTGGTGTGGCCGGCTGGCTTGCCATGATGATCGTCGTCATCATGCCCATGGCGGGCGCCGGCCTGTTCGGCATGGGCGTCGGCCCGATGGCCCCGGTCGCGACCTTCATGCTGCACGTCATCTTCGGCCTGGTGCTGGGGCTGGCTTACCGCTCTTTCCCGGACGGACGCGGGCAGGAGGCGCTGGCATGAGACGCGCCTTTCTCCTGGCCGCCGCGATCGCCATCGGGGCGGTCGTGGCCCTGGGGCTGGCCTGGCCGCCGGCGTGGTGGGCGCTGTTGCTGGTCGTCCCGCTCGTCGCGGTCGGCGTGTACGACATGCTCCAGACGCGCCATTCCCTGCGTCGGAACTACCCGTTGGTCTCGCGTGCCCGGTGGGTCGCGGAAGGCTTGCGCCCCTTCATCCGCCAGTACCTGCTGGAGTCGGACACGGACGGTGCGCCGATCAATCGCATGTTCCGTTCGATCGTCTACCAGCGCGCCAAGCGGGAAAGCGAGACCGTCCCGTTCGGCACGCGGGTGGATACCTACCGGCCGGGCTACGAATGGATCGGGCAGTCGCTCGCGGCCCTGCGGGTCGAGGACATCGATACCGACCTGCGGGTGCAGGTGGGCGGGCCGGCCTGCCGTCAGCCGTATTCGGCCAGCGTGCTCAACATCTCGGCGATGAGTTTCGGGGCGCTGAGCCAGAACGCGATCCTCGCACTCAACCGTGGCGCGCGGCAGGGCGGTTTCTATCACAACACCGGCGAGGGCGGCCTGAGCCCCTAGCACCTCGACGGGGGTGGCGACATCGTCTGGCAGGTCGGCACCGGCTATTTCGGTTGTCGCAATGATGCCGGCGACTTCTGCCCGGACACCTTCCGCGAGAAGGCCAATCTTCCGAACGTGAAGATGATCGAGATCAAGCTCTCGCAGGGAGCCAAGCCCGGTCATGGCGGCATCCTCCCGGCGGACAAGAACACCCCGGAGATCGCCGCGATCCGCGACGTGCCGGTCGGGGTGCAGGTCAACTCGCCGCCGACGCACACGGCCTTCGACGGTCCGTTGGGACTGATCGACTTCGTCGACCGGCTGCGCGAGCTCTCAAATGGCAAGCCGGTGGGCTTCAAGCTCGCGGTGGGCCGCAAGAGCGAGTTCGTCGCCATCTGCAAGGCCATGGTCGAGCGGGGCCGCTACCCGGACTTCATCACCGTTGATGGCGGCGAGGGCGGAACCGGGGCCGCGCCGATCGAATACAGCAATTCCGTCGGAATGCCCTTGCGCGAGGCGGTCGCGTTCGTCGATGACTGCCTGACGGGCTTCGGCATGCGCGAACACGTTCGCGTGATTGCCTCCGGCAAGGTGCTGACCGGCTTTCACCTGGTCAAGAATCTCGCGCTGGGCGCGGATATCTGCAACAGCGCTCGGGGGATGATGCTGGCGCTCGGTTGCGTGCAGTCGCTGACCTGCAATTCCAACCGCTGCCCGACCGGTGTCGCGACCCAGGACCCGAAGCTCTACCGCGGCCTGGTCGTGCCGGACAAGGCCGATCGCGTCGAGCACTTCCATCGTGCCACCGTGCACGCCACCGCCGAGCTGCTCTCCTCGGCCGGCGTGCGCCACCCCTGGGATCTCAATCGCACCCATATCTATCGCCGGCTCGGCCCCGAGGCCGTCCGACGTTATGACGAGGTCTTCCCCTACCTGCGGACGGGTGACCTGCTGGGCGAGCCGCCGGCAGGGGAATGGCAGCTCCTGATGGACGAGGCCAGTGCCGAGACCTTCCAGCCTCGCGCCTGCCTGACCCGCATCCACGAGGAATGCCGGCCCGTTGAGACCCGCGATGTGACGCCGCGGGTCGAGGAGGGAGTGGCATGAACCGGCCCCACTGGCTTGCTCGCCTGACCCAGGGTCGGCCGACCATGTCGGCGGGCGAGGCCGAGGCCCGGCAGCGACTGGAGGAATCCATCGTGCATTTTCGCGGCAAGCCGGTCGGAACAGTCGCCTCGATGGATAGGGCGGCCTCGGCACAGAATTACGACCAGGTATTCACGCGCGATTTCTTCGTCTCCGCTGTCGCCTACCTGCTGCGCGGCGAATTCGAGATCGTGAGGCACTTCCTTACCGTCACGCTCGACCTGCAGAGCGCCGAACGACACATGGACTGCTTCCGACCGGGGCAGGGGATGATGCCGGCGAGCTTCAAGATCCGCGGCGAGGGGGACGAGGAGCGGGTCGAGGCCGATTTCGGCGAGCTGGCGATCGCCCGGGTCACGCCGATCGATTCCGGCTTCTGGTGGTTGTACCTGCTGCATGCCTATACCCGCGCCAGCGGCGACGAGTCGCTGGCCAAGAGCGAGGCCATGCAGCGTGGCATCCGCCTGATCCTGGATTTATGCCTGCCGCCGCGCCACGAAATGCTGCCGACCCTGCTGGTTCCCGACGGCTCGTTCATGATCGATCGGCGGCTCGGGGTCTACGGGCACCCCCTCGACATCCAGGTGCTGTTCCACATTGCGCTGCGATCGGCCGACGGCCTGCTGGATGCCCCGGAGGACGATCCGCTTCGCCGGGCGGTGCGCGAACGCGAGGCGCATCTCGCGCATCACCTGCGCACCTATTACTGGCTGGACATGGGCCGGGCTCAACCGGATCTACCGCTACGAGGTCGAGGAGCTCGGCGAGAACGCGGCCAACCGCTTCAACATCTACCCCGAGACGATCCCGACCTGGCTGTTCGAGTGGATGCCGCGTGACGGCGGTTACTTCGCCGGCAACCTCGGCCCCGCGCGCCTGGACGTGCGCTTCTTCTCGCAGGGCAACCTGCTGGCGATCCTGGCCGGCGTGGCCGACGCCTCGCAGGCCGAGGCGATCATCCAGCTCTTCGAGGACCGCCGGGACGACCTGATCGGTGAGACCCCGCTCAAGCTGGTGTTCCCGGCGCTCGAGGGACGCGACTGGTCGCTGATGACCGGCAGCGATCCCAAGAACGCGCCCTGGTCGTATCACAACGGCGGCAACTGGCCGTTCCTGCTCTGGCAGTTCACGGCCGCCTGCCTGCGCGTGGGTCGACGGGCATTTGCCGTCGAGGTGCTAGACGCGGTCGAGGAACGTCTCGCGGCCGACCAGTGGCCGGAATACTACGACGGCCGAGGCGGGCGGATTCTCGGCAAGCAGGCCCGCCTTAACCAGACCTGGAGCATCGCCGGGCCACTGGCCGCCCGCTGCCTGCTGGATGCCCCCGACAAGATCGACATGCTGACCTTCGGCGACCCGAGCCGACCGGCGTCCTGTGATGCCGGCGTATTGGCCGGGGCCGGTGAGCCCGCCGGCACTCGTGGGGAGGGCCAATCATGAAGGCCTCCGATCTGTTCGTGCAGGCCCTGGAGGCCGAGGGTGTCGAGTACATCTTCGGGGTGCCCGGCGAGGAGAACCTCGATTTTCTCGAGTCGCTGCGACAGTCCTCCATACGACTGATCCTCACCCGGCACGAGCAGGCCGCCGGCTTCATGGCCGCGACCTACGGGCGACTGACTGGCCGGACGGGGGTGAGCCTGGCCACCCTCGGCCCCGGGACGCTCAACCTCGTCAACGCCGCGGCCTACGCGCAACTCGGCGCGATGCCGATGTTGATGATCACCGGCCAGAAGCCGATCAAGGCCAGCAAGCAGGGCCAGTTCCAGGTGGTCGACGTGGTCGGCAGCATGCGCCCGCTGACCAAGTTCGCCCACCAGATCAGCAGCGCCAACAACGTGCCCGCCCGGGTGCGCGAGGCCTTCCGGCAGGCCGAGGACGAGCGCCCGGGAGCGGTACACCTCGAGCTTCCCGAGGACATTGCCCGCGAACACACCGATGTGTCGGTGATCCAGCGCAGCCGCTTCGAGATTCCCTGCGCGGCGAACGGGTCGATCAAGGCGGCCGCCGAGCGGATCGAGTCGGCCTCCCGGCCGCTGCTGATGATCGGCGCCGGGGCGAACCGGCGGCATACCTGCCGGGCATTGCGGCATTTCGTGGATGAGTTGGGCATTCCGTTCTTCACCACCCAGATGGGCAAGGGCGTGGTCGATGAGCGCCATCCCCGGTTTCTGGGCACCGCGTCGCTCTCCGGCGAGGACTTTCTCCATCGCGCGATCGAACACGCGGACCTGATCATCAACGTCGGTCACGACGTGGTGGAAAAGCCGCCGTTTCTGATGGGGCAGATGACCCCGGAGACCCGGAGCCTGAGCCAGCACGTCGGTGCCGGGCATGTCGGCGATGCCGAGGTGATCCACGTCAATTACGTCACGGCCAGGATCGATTCGGTCTACCACCCCCAGCTTGGCGTGATCGGGGACGTGGCCGACAGCGTCACGCGCCTGGCCGATGCCATCCGGCCGCAACCGCACTGGGATTTCACGCGCTTCGAGACGGTGCGCGACCACCTGGAGGCCGACCTGGCCGAGGGCCGCGATGACCCCCACTGGCCGGTTCGGCCCAGGCGCCTGGTCGAGGACGTGCGCACGGTCATGGCCGATGACGGCATCGTTGCGCTGGACAACGGCATCTACAAGATCTGGTTTGCCCGCAACTACAAGGCGCGGATGGCCAACACAGTGCTGCTCGACAACGCGCTGGCGACCATGGGTGCGGGCCTGCCCTCGGCGATGGCCGCCAAGCTGGTTCATCCCGACCGGGACGTGGTCGCTGTCTGTGGCGACGGCGGTTTCATGATGAATTCGCAGGAGATCGAGACGGCCGTCCGGCTCAGGCTGGATCTCGTCGTGCTGATCCTGCGCGACGACGGCTACGGGATGATCAAGTGGAAGCAGACCCACCTCGGCTTCGAGGGGTTTGGCCTCGACTATGGCAATCCCTATTTCGTCGTTCACGCACAGAGCTACGGGGCGGCCGGTCATCGCGTCGAGCGTGCCGGTGAGCTCGCACCCTTGCTGCGCGAGTGCCTCAACGCCGGAGGCGTGCACCTGATCGACCTGCCGGTCGACTACGCCGACAACGACCGCATCCTCAACCACGAGATCAAGGAGAAAAGCCGGCGGGTTTGATCCGCCGTCTTGTCATGCCCGCTTGGCGGGCAACGGAACAGCTCCCCCAGGGACGGGTAGGGCGGATAGGCGGGCCGGATGCCCGAACCACCAATCGAAGGAGATGACGTCATGAAAAAGCTGATCACGAGCCTGTCGCTGGCCACTGCCGTGGCGGTAACAACGCCACTGGCCCTCGCCCAGGAGTTCTCGCCATACGGCACGGCAAAGACCGACATGCACGAGTACCCGGAGATCGACGCGGTCTTTGACGTCAACTACGAGGACCCGAACAAGCTCAACATCCTGTACTCGTTCGTCAAGAACACGGCCAAGCCGCTCAAGGGCGACATGGTCGTCGTGACGCACGGCCCGGAGCTTCGTGCCTTCGCCAAGGAGAACTAGATGGAGGAAGGTCTGCACGAATTCGATGCCACTCTGGCCTGTCGAGCCGTTCGTGATCAAGGCGCGTCGTCGCGGGCGTGCCGGTGGCCACGTCAAGACGACGCAACGCGGAGCACGGGCGGCTCGGCAGGCCCCGTAGGGCGTGCCTTGAGCCGGGCATCTGCTGCGTTGTCGTCCTTGGAAAGGGAATCACCCTTCC
>CAYUAO010000098.1:0-7738 GCA_964442775.1 uncultured Halothiobacillus sp.
TGAGACGATGATCGAACTGCAATGGCTGATACCCCTGCTGCCCTTCCTCGCGGCGCTGCTGGTGCACCTGCTCGGCGGCCGACTGGGCAAGCGGGTCGCGCGCCTGAGCGTCGGGATCAACCTGGTCGTGGTGGCGATCGCCGCCTTCCAGCTGGCCAGTTACATCGCCGGCGACACCGGTCCGCAGTGGATGGGCCTGGCCAATGGCTGGGGCAGCCTGCAGCTCGACCCGCTGAGCGCGATCATGGCGCTGGTGGTCTCCGGCATCAGCCTGGTGGTCCACATCTACTCGGTCCGCTACATGATCGAGGAGCCGGGCTACGGCCGGTTCTTCATGCTGCTGGATCTCATGACCGGCTCGATCCTGCTGATGGTGATGGCCGGCGACCTGATCACCCTGCTGATCGCCTGGCACCTGATCGGCGTGTTCCTCTACTTCCTGCTGGCGCACAATACCGAACCGCCCACCGCTCAGCGCTACGCCTTCTGGACCTTCATCACCTACCGGCTGGGCGACCTGCCGCTGGTGCTCGCCGCCGTGATCCTGTTCCAGGCCTACGGCGCGCTCGACTTCCCCACCCTGTTCGAACGCGTCGGCGAGATGCCCGATGCGCGCACGTTCATGGACCTGCCGGTCACCGGCACCGTGGCGTTCCTGGTCGCCCTTTCGGCGTTCGCCAAGTCGGCCCAGTTCCCGCTGCACACCTGGCTGCCCTACACCATGGAAGGCCCGACGCCGGTCTCGGCGCTGATGCACGCGGGCATCGTCAACGCCGGCGGCATCATCATCAACCGCTTCGCGCCGGTGTTCGTCCACAGCGGCGAGATCCTGCACCTGCTGTTCGTGGTCGGCCTGGTCACCGCCCTGATCGGCTCGGTGCTGATGCTCACCCAGAACGACATCAAGAAGTCGCTCGGCTACTCCACCATGGGCCAGATGGGCTTCATGATCATGGAGACCGGCGCGGGCGCCTTCGCGCTGGCGATCTTCCACCTGATCGCCCACGGCCTGTTCAAGGGCACCATGTTCCTCGGCGCGGGCAACGTGATCGGCGCGGCGCGCAAGCACGACGGCGTGCCCAACGATCCACTCTACGACTTCCTGGTCGAGCGCAAGTCGGCCCCGGCGCGCCTGCCCTGGCTGATCATCGGCGCGATCACTCTGATCGTGCCGCTGGTGATCCTGGTGATGGCCCACGCCTGGGTCGCCGAGGACTTCTTCCAGAAACAGGGCGCGATCGTGCTGCTGTTCTTCGGCTGGATCACCGGCGTGCAGGTGCTGTTCGCCACCCACCGCCTGGACACCGAGAACCCGCTGCGCATGATGGCGCTGATCATCCTCTCGTTCGCGATCATCGTGGTCGGCTACAGCTTCGTCGGGCATACCTTCGAGACCTTCCTCTACCCCGACGCCGCCTTCCGCGACGCGCTCTACACCGCCGCGGGCATCGACGCGGTCACCTTCGACATGCTGGTGGTGCTGCTCGCGCTGATCGTGGTGCTCGGCTGGATGGGGGCGTATCTCACCAACGTCCGCCGACAGCGGATCGACGAAGGTCACGGCAACACGCGGCTGACCCTGTACTCGCTGTTCTCGCGCGAGTTCTACGTCGCCGACGTCTACGACCGCATGACGGCCTCGCTGCTTGACCTGTCCAAGCGTCTGAACGTCTGGCTGAAGTGGAGTTGACATGTCCGGACTGCTGATCATCCTCGCGGCGTTCTTCCTGCCGCTGTTCCCCGCCAGCCTGGTGTTCAACCGCGTGGCCGCCGGCATCACCAACCCGGTCGCACGCCAGGCGCTGTTCATCGTCTGGCCGCAGATCGGGGTGGCCCTGATCCTCTGGGGCGACCTGGCCCCGGAGGGCTGGATACTGGCGACCCTGGCCACGTTCACGGCGATCTTCTACGCCTTCCGCATGCTGACCGTCCGCGAGGTGGGCCGCTGGGCGACCATGCTGGCCAGCTCCGCCTGGCCGCTGGTCTGGATCTACGCCATGCAGGGGCCGACCGGGGCCGACCTGGTGGGATTCACCCTGGCGATGACCATCGCCCCGTTGCTGATGCTGCTGGTGCGCGACGCCCTCGCCCACCGCCTGGAAGCGGCCTACACCGGTCTGCACGGCGGGCTGGCCCGTGACCTGCCGAGGCTGTCCGGGGTCATCGTGGTGGCCACGCTCGCGGCCATGGCCCTGCCGTTGTTCCCCGGGTTCTTCGCCCTGCTGGCCGTCCTCGGCGGCGCGTCGCTCTGGGTCGCCATCGGCATCCTGCTGACCTGGCTGTTGTGGAGCTGGGGAGGGGCCCGGCTGCTGCAGGGCACGATATTCGGCCCGCGCAGCGGACCGATCGCCGAGGACCTGCCCGTTTCGACCACCTGGGTAATCGCCGGGACGATCGTGGTGATCGTCGCCGCCGGCCTGCTCTGGACTGGAGGTGCCGCATGACCCTTCCCCTCGGACGCAAGCTCAAGATCCGCTCGATGGTGCACATGGCCGCCGAGCCGATCCCGAACTTCTGGCCCATGCGCACCTTCATCCACCACAACCCGCTGCACGGGCTGGAGGACCTGCCCTTCCCCGAGGCGGTCGAGCGGGGCGAGGAGCTGTTCCACGGCCGGGGGTTCCTGCCGCGCGCCGACTACCAGCGCCTCTTCGCCGAGGGGCGCGTCGACCGCGACACGATCGAGGCGGGCGTCGCCGCGACCCTCGCCGAGCGTCCGACCCTGCGCGAGATCGGCGGGCAGGACCTTCTCTGCACGCTGCTGACCGAGCGCCGCGACCCGGTAATCACCAAACGTACCGTCGCGGACGTCCACGACGTGGCCGTGGCCCTGGGCAACGAATCGGGCGCCGAGAAGACGGCGATGGACGTCGAGACGCTGGCCGAGCGGCTGCGTGGCTGCTTCCCCGCCGAGCGCCCCCTCTACGAGGCCCTAGACCTCCTGTTCGACACGCGCATCGGCGAGACCCTCGACGAGCTGCTGATCAAGACCTGCCTGGATTTCTTCGACGAGGGCCAGTCGGCCTGGAAGATGCCCGGCCGCGAGCAGGGCCTGTTCACCGCCTGGAGCGCGCTGGCGCGCCGCAACCTGCGTCTGTTCCTGCGCGGGCTGCACATCAAGCGCATCCTGGTGCAGAGCGAGACCCCGGAGGGGATCATCGCCTACATCCTCGATGAACTCGGCATCCCGGAAGAGGTCTGGCAGGACCTGATCGTCCGCGAGCTGACGCACATGCACGGCTGGGCGGGCTTCATCCGCTGGCGCTCGACGGCCAGCCGCTACCACTGGTCCGAGGAATACCCGGCCGACCTGGTCGACTTCCTCGCCATCCGCCTGGTCCTCGCTCTGGCCCTGATCCGCGAGCACGCGCGTCGGCAGAAGATGCCGGGCAACCGCGCCGAGCTCGAGGCCCTGATCACCGAGCGACCGGCCGAGTGCTACCTGCGCCACGAACTGTTCACCGGCGGCGTGCTCCCGGCCCACGCCGAGGCGGTCGAGGACGTCGTCGCCCGGGGGCGGCCCGCCGAGGTGGCCGCCCTGCTCGGCGATTACCTGCCCGCCAAGCGGCGTGCCGAGGGCGAGCGCCAGGCCCGGGCCCTCATTGATCTGGCCGAACTGGCCGGTGCGCCGTCGACCTTCCGCGAGCTCGACGAGGATCATCTGGCGACGGTCCTCGATGAACTGGCCGCCTTCGAGAAGCGCGAGGGCATGCTCTGGCTCGAGGCGATGGAGGCGACCTACCGCCGCTCCATGCTGGGCAAGCTGCGCCTGACCCCGCCCCAGCCGCGCGAGAAACGCCCGTTCGCGCAGATGCTCTTCTGCATCGACGTGCGCTCCGAGCGCATCCGCCGCCAGCTCGAGACCATCGGCGACTACCAGACCTACGGCATCGCCGGCTTCTTCGGCGTGCCGGTCAGCCTGATCGCGCTGGGCAAGGGCAGCGAGGACCACCTCTGCCCGGTGGTGGTCACCCCCAAGAACCTGGTGCTCGAGGTCGCCACCGGCGCCGAGAAGATCGACACCGACCTCTTCTCGTCGGTCGAACACCTCCTGCACGACCTCAAGCACTCGGTGCTCTCGCCCTACTTCACCGTCGAGGCGATCGGCCTGCTGTTCGGCTTCGACATGATCGGCAAGACCATCGCGCCGGCCGCCTACAACCGCTGGCGCCACAAGATCGAGTCGGGCAAGCCCTCGACCCGCCTGATGGTCGACAAGCTCACCCGCGAGCAGGCCGACTCGGTGGTCCGCGCCCTGCAGCGCGTGATCATCGTCAAGGCGATCCACCAGGAATTCGGCATCGAGCGCGAATCGATCACCGACTCGATGATCCGCGAACTGCGCGAGGCGGCGATGGGCCACCACCCCGGTCAGACGGCCTTCGCCCGCGACTTCGCGCTGAGCGAGAGCGCCGAGTCCAAGTTCATCCGGACCCTGCAGGACGACTACCGCATCAACCGCAGTTACGCCCAGATGCAGCTCGAACGCCTCGGCCGGATCGGCTTCTCGCTCGACGAGCAGACCTACTTCGTCGCCCAGGCGCTGCGCTCGATCGGCCTGACCGAGCAGTTCTCGCGCTTCGTCATCCTCACCGGCCACGGCAGCCAGTCGGACAACAACCCCTACGAGTCCGCGCTCGACTGCGGGGCCTGCGGCGGCAGCCACGGCCTGGTCAGCGCCCGGGTGCTGGCGCACATGGGCAACAAGCCCGAGGTGCGCCGCCGGTTGCGCAAGGAAGGCATCGACATCCCCGACGATGCCTGGTTCCTGCCCGCGTTCCACAACACCACCTCCGACGAGATCAAGCTCCACGACCTCGAGCTGCTGCCGGCAAGCCATCTGGTCTACCTCGAACGCCTGCGCAACGGGCTGCGCGCGGCGATGCGCCGCACCGCCGCCGAGCGGCTGCGGACCCTCGAGCCGGAAACCGACCCGACAATCGACGCCGTCAAGGCCGCCCGACAGATCCAGCGCAACACGGTCGACTGGACCCAGGTACGTCCCGAGTGGGGGCTGGCGCGCAATGCCGGGTTCATCATCGGGCGGCGTCACCTCACCGAGGCGACCGACCTGGAAGGCCGCACCTTCCTGCAGTCTTACGACTATCGCGTCGATCCCAAGGGCCGCCTGCTCGAGAGCATCCTCACCGGCCCGCTGGTCGTCGGCGAATGGATCAACATGGAGCACTACTTCTCGGCGGTCGACAACGAGCACTACGGCTCCGGTTCGAAGGCCTACCACAACGTGGCCTGCCGGCTCGGCGTGATCACCGGCAATCTCTCCGACCTGCGCACCGGCCTGCCCTCGCAGACCGTGCTCTACGACGGCTTGCCGTACCATGATCCCATTCGCCTGCTCACGCTCATCGAGGCGCCCTTCGAGCACGCCCGCGCGGCGATCGACGGCGTCTCCGGAGTCAGGAAGCTGGTGGCCAACGGCTGGGTGCTGTGCGTGATCCTCGATCCCGAGACGGGGCGCCTGCACCGATTCGTCGACGGCGAGTGGCGCGAAGAGGCCCTGCCCACCGCCGATATCGAGACGACCGATCAACCTGCTGCACAGGAGATCCCTGCATGAACAACCTGAACCTCAAACCGCTGAAAAAGCTCGAGATCATCCTCGAGGGCGAGCACCAGGCCTTCGCCACCGACATGCTCGATCGCGCGGGGGTCAAGGGCTATACAATCATCGGCAACCTCTCCGGCAAGGGCAGCCAGGGCTTTCACGAAGGCCACCTGATGTTCAACGAGGACGAGGTGCTGATCATGATCATCGCCGCGGTGCCCGAGGAACTGGTCGAGCCCATCCTCGAGGGCTTCACGCCGTTCTTCAACAAGCACAGCGGCGTGGTCTTCATCTCGGACATCCAGGTCAGCCGCCTGGTCAAGTTCAAGGGCTGAGCGCGTCGGCCCGACCGACTGACGACGCCCCCGTTACCCATCCATCCAGAATTCGAGAGTGCAACATGCTGTTTGACCAGACACCCCAGAACGACTCGACCGGCGCCAACCCCGACGAGTACCGCATCCAGACCGAGCCCTACTACCGCCCGGTCCACGACGAGGTCGAGCTTTACGAGGCGGCCTACATGGCCCGCATGCCGATGATGCTCAAGGGCCCGACCGGCTCGGGCAAGACCCGCTTCATCGAGCACATGGCCTGGAAGCTGCAACGCCCGCTGATCAGCGTGGCCTGCAACGAGGACATGACCGCCTCCGATCTCGTCGGCCGCTACCTCCTGGACAAGGACGGCACGCGCTGGCAGGACGGCCCGCTGACCATGGCCGCGCGCATGGGCGCGATCTGCTACCTCGACGAGATCGTCGAGGCGCGCCAGGACACCACGGTCGTCATCCACCCGCTGACCGACCACCGTCGCGTCCTGCCGCTGGAGAAGAAGGGCGAGCTCGTCGAGGCGCACCCCGACTTCCAGATCGTCATCTCCTACAACCCGGGCTACCAGAACCTGATGAAGGATCTGAAGCAATCGACCAAGCAGCGTTTCGGCGCGCTCGACTTCGACTACCCCGACCCGGAGACCGAGACCGAGATCCTCGCCCACGAGAGCGGCGTCGACCGCGACACCGCCGGCAAGCTGGTCGAGATCGCCCAGCGCGCGCGCAACCTCAAGGGCCACGGCCTCGACGAGGGCATCTCCACCCGCCTGCTCGTCTACGCCGGCAAGCTGATCGCCAAGGGCGTCGACCCGCGCGCGGCCTGCTCCATGACCCTGGTCCGCCCGATCACCGACGACCCGGACATGCGCGACACCCTCGATTCCGCGGTCGCCGCGTTCTTCTCATAAAAAAGTCGCGCCAGCCCGAACGAGAGACGCCCAGCCTTTTTGGCTGGGCGTTTTGCTGTCTGGCTCGCGAACGGATCAACGTACCGTTTCCGCTGCGCACTATCTCTTGGGCGAGAGAGATGGGTTCCACCTTCACGACAACGGCGTGCAAAAGTCTTCTGCCCCCTTATTCAGGCTCCCTCTATCTAACGCTGATAATTCATCCGCCGGCTTGCAAAGCCGCTCACCGCCAACTATTGCTTGTGAGCGACGTTTCCCACTCCCATGGACGAGGGCCGACCCATGCTTCCCGCTTTCCGCTCCCTGCTGCCGGTGATCGCGGCCCTCCTGCTGGCCGGTCCGGTCCAGGCAGATAGCGGCCCTGCACCCGATGACCGACTGACCATCCTCACCGAGGACTACCCGCCGCTCAATTACCGCGAGGACGGCGAGATCACCGGCCAGGCCACCGCCATCGTCCGGGAGATGGCCGAGGCGGCAGGCGAATCGGCGACCTACGAACTGACAACCTGGGACGACGCTTACGACGCGGCGACCCGCGAGCCGAACACGGCGCTCTACAGCACCGTGATGACCGAAAAGAGGAAGGACGACCTGCAATGGGTGGGCCCGATCGGCGCGCTGGACACCAACCTGTACGCCCTTTCCGATGCGAAATTCACGGTGAACAACCTGGCCGACGCCCGCGAGGCGGATGGCATCGCCACGGTGAAGGGCTACTACAGCGAGGAACTGCTCGAGGAAAAGGACTTCAACAACCTGGTCAGCCACGAGAACGAACGGGCGGCGTTGCAAAGCCTGCTCGACGGCGAGACCACACTGCTGGTCAGCAGCAATGCCGCCCTGCCCAACCTGCTCGACGCGGTGCAGGCCGACAGCGACGTCATCGAGCCGCTCTTCACCCTGTCCACCGACCTGACCTACCTCGCCTT
>CAYUAO010000099.1:0-7680 GCA_964442775.1 uncultured Halothiobacillus sp.
CGGTTCCTGCCCCATCTGCGTCATGGACCTGGTCGAGAAGGAGTTCCCTGTCGAAGAAGCCGAACAAGCGGCCGAAGACGGCGCATCCAAGGACAGCGAAACACAGGACGACCACGAGGGACACGACCACGCAGACTCCTCCAGCGAAGGCGACGAAACCGTCACCCGCTGGACCTGCCCCATGCACCCGCAGATCGTCGAGGAGGAGCCCGGCTCCTGCCCGATCTGCGGCATGGACCTGGTCGAGAAGGAATACCCCGCCGAGGAAGTCGAGGAAGACGGCGGATCGGCGGCGCGGGAACAGCCCGATCGCTTCCCCAGCGTGTCGGTCGACCCGATCACCGTCCGTCACATGAACGTCGTGATCGACGAGGCGACCGAACGGCAGCTCGCCGGCGAGATCCGCACGGTGGGCACCGTCGGGTACGACGAGGACCGGCTCGCCCACGTCCACCCGCGCGCCGAGGGCTGGGTGGAGTCCCTGAAGGTCGGATCGATCGGCGCGAACGTGGAAAAGGGCGACGTGCTGCTCGAGGTCTACTCGCCGGACATCGTCGCCGCCCAGCAGGACTACCTGGTGGCGCTGCGCCGCGGCATGGACGACCTGATCGAGTCCAGCCGCGCCCGCCTGGAATTGCTGAACGTCCCCGAGTCGACCATCGAGCGCATCCGCCGCGAACGCAAGGTGCAGCGCCGCATACCGCTGCTCGCCCCGCAGGACGGCTACGTCGCCGAGCTCGACCTGCGCGAGGGGATGTACATCCGTCCCGACATGGAGCTCTACACCATCGCCCGGCGCGACCGCGTCTGGGTGAACGTCGACGTGCTCGAACGGCGCATGCAGTCGGTCGGCGAGGGCCAGACCGCGCGCATGCGGGTCGACGGCGTCCCCGGGCGCGAGTTCGAGGGCGAAGTCGATTTCGTCTACCCGGAGCTCGACCCGCAGTCGCGCACGCTGCGCGTCCGGCTGGTCTTCGACAACGAGGACGGCCTGCTGCGTCCCAACCAGTTCGCCGAGGTCATCCTGAGCCCGGCCAACGCCCCCGAGGTACTGGCCGTGCCATCGACCGCGATCATCCCGGCCCCGGGCGGCGCCCGCGTGGTGGTACGCACCGGCGAAGGACGCTTCCGGCCGGTGGCGGTGGAGACCGGCGTCGAGGCCGGCGGCTACACCGAGATCGTCTCGGGGCTGGAGTCCGGCGACCAGGTGGTCGCCTCCGGCCAGTTCCTGATCGACTCCGAATCCAACACCCAGGCCGCCTTTTCGCGCCTGTCCGGTTCGAGCGACAAGGACAAGTCGTCGGACGACTCGTCCGGCGATGACCATTCGGGACACCAGCACTGATGAATGCCGGTGACGAGACAGCAGAACGCGCCACCCGGTGGCGGAACGAAGGGAATGCTCCCCTGACGCTTTGCCTCGTGTCCGGGAGGCGGTCGGGTCGGAGCGACAGGGACGTCGCTCCGAGGCTCAGCGTGACAGGAAGTCACGTTGAGCCGACCCGGAAAGCCGCCTCCCGGACACGAGGTCTGCCCGAAGGGCCAAAGCGTGGGGTGTCCTTCTTTTGGTTCCTTTTCTTGGACAAGCAAGAAAAGGAACTCGGGCGCCACGCATGGCGCTCGAGCCCATGCCGCCTCACGCAACGGGCGCACGAAACCGTTCCACCCAGGCTCAATACCTTCCCGACTGACAGCCACCCGCGGAGCACCGCACGGCGTCCGTCCGAGGAGACCCAACCATGATCGAAAAACTCATCCACGCCTGCATCCGCCTGCGCGTGCTGGTCGTCCTGCTCGCCGCCCTGCTGGCCGTGGCCGGCTGGGCGAGCTGGAAGGCCACCCCGCTGGACGCGATCCCGGATCTGTCCGACACGCAGGTGATCGTCAAGACCAGCTACCCGGGCCAGTCGCCGCAGGTGGTCCAGGACCAGGTCACCTACCCGCTGACCACGCGCCTGCTGGCCGTGCCCGGCTCGACGGCCGTGCGCGGCTACTCGTTCTTCGGCGACTCCTACACCTACGTCACCTTCGAGGAGGGCACCGACCTCTACTGGGCCCGCTCGCGGGTGCTCGAGTACCTCAACCAGGCCGCCGAGGACCTGCCCGAGGGCGTCACCCCCTCGCTCGGGCCCGATGCCACGGGGGTGGGCTGGGTGTTCCAGTACGCCCTCAACGACCCGACCGGAAAGCACGATCTCTCCGAGCTGACCACGCTGCAGAACTGGTTTCTGAAGTTCCAGCTCGAATCGGTCGAGGGGGTCTCCGAGGTGGCCACCGTCGGCGGCATGGTGCGCGAGTACCAGATCGAGGTGGACCCGCAGCGTCTGCGGGCGTTCGACATTTCCATCGACCGGCTGCGCGACGCCATCGCCGAGGCCAACCGCGAGGTCGGCGGCGGGGTGATGGAGCGCGGCGGCGCCGAGTACATGATCACCAGCCGCGGCTACCTCTCCTCGGTCGAGGACATCGCGCAGATCCCGGTGGGCGTCTCGGATTCCGGCACGCCGATCACCGTGCGCGACCTCGGCGAGGTCCGCGTCGGGCCGGCCGAACGGCGTGGCATCGCCGATCTCGACGGCAAGGGCGAGGTGGTCGGCGGCATCGTGGTAATGCGCCACGGCGAGAACGCCCGCGAGGTGATCGCCCGGGTCAAGGAAAAGCTCGAGGACGTGAAATCCGGCCTGCCCGAGGGCGTCGAGGTGCTGACCACCTACGACCGCAGCGGGGTGATCGATCGGGCCGTGGCCTTCCTCGAGAAGAAGCTGGTCCAGGAGCTGCTCGTGGTGGCGCTGGTCACGCTGCTGTTCCTGTTCCACCTGCGCTCGGCGCTGGTCGCCATCGTCAGCCTGCCGCTGGGCATCCTCGCGGCGTTCATCGTCATGCACTGGCAGGGCATCAACGCCAACATCATGTCGCTGGGCGGGATCGCAATCGCCATCGGCGCGATGGTGGATGCCGCGATCGTGATGATCGAGAACGCCCACAAGCACCTGGCCCGCTACCGGGACGAGCACGGCGAGACGCCCAGGGGCGAGGCGCACTGGCAGCTGATCGGCCGCGCCGCCGCCGAGGTCGGCCCGGCGCTGTTCTTCTCGCTGCTGATCATCACGCTGTCGTTCCTGCCGGTGTTCGCGCTCGAGGCGCAGGAAGGCCGGCTGTTCGCGCCACTGGCCTACACCAAGACCTACGCCATGGCGGCCGCCGCGGGGCTGGCCGTGACGCTGGTGCCGGTGCTGATGGGCTATTTCATCCGCGGGCGGATCCCGAGGGAGGAAAGCAACCCGCTCAACCGCTTTCTGATCTGGGGCTACCGGCCGCTGCTGGCCGGCGCGCTGCGCTTCCCGAAGACCGTGCTGGTCGCCGCCATGCTGCTCCTGCTCACGGCCGTGCTGCCGTTCGCCGGGGCCTCCGGGTTTCTCGCCCCGCTCAAGTGGGCCGGGGACACCGACTGGCAGGCAAAGGTCACCGAGTGGCAGAGCGGGTTCGAGCGTCAGTGGAATTCGTGGTTCGACGACTCGCCGCGACTCGCTTCGCTGGGCAGCGGGCTGGGCAGCGAGTTCATGCCGCGACTCGACGAGGGCGATCTGCTCTACATGCCGACCACCCTGCCGGGGCTATCGGTGGGCGAGGCGCGCCTGCTGATGCAGCAGGTCGACGCCCTGATCGCCGAGGAGCCGGAGGTCGAGCGCGTGTTCGGCAAGATCGGTCGGGCCAACACCGCCACCGATCCCGCCCCGCTGACCATGATCGAGACCAGCATCACGCTCAAACCGCGTGACGAGTGGGAGGACGGCGTGACGCTCGAGGACCTGATCGAACGGCTCGACGAGAAGGTCGACTTCCCCAGCCTGAACAACGCCTGGGTGATGCCGATCAAGACCCGCATCGACATGCAGACCACCGGCATCCAGACGCCCATCGGCATCAAGATCACCGGGCCGGATCTCGACGAGATCGAGGCGATCGGCAAGGACGTGGAAACGGCGCTCAAGGGGCTGCCCGGCACGCGCAGCGCGTTCGCCGACCGCACCTCGGACGGGCGCTACGTGGTGATCACCCCCGACCGCGCCAAGGCCGCCCGCGTCGGGCTGAACATCGGCGAGATCCAGCGGGTGATCAGCCTGGCCGTCGGCGGCGTCAAGGTGACCGACACGGTCGAAGGGCTGGAGCGCTTCCCGGTCAGCCTGCGCTACCCGCAGGCCGACCGCGATTCGGTGGAGAAGCTGCGCGACCTGCCGATCGTCACGCCCACCGGCGCGACCGTCGCGCTCGGCCAGGTCGCCAGCGTCAAGGTCGAGTCCGGTCCACCGGTGATCAAGTCGGAAAACAGCCGGCCGGCCGGCTTCGTCTTCGTCACCTCCCGCGGCGTGGACCTGGGCGGCTACGTCGACCGGGCCAAGGACGTGCTGCGCGAGGAGGTCGACCTGCCGCCGGGCTACGCGATCGAGTGGGCCGGCCAGTACCGCTACATGGAGCGGGCCGCCGAAAAGCTCGAGCAGGTGGTGCCGCTGACGCTCGCGATCATCTTCATCCTGCTGTACCTGGCCTTCCGTCACGGCGGCAAGGCGGTGATGATCATGGGCAGCCTGCCGTTCGCGCTGATCGGCAGTTTCTGGCTGCTCTGGGCGCTGGGGTACAACCTCTCGATCGCCGTGGCGGTGGGGCTGATCGCGCTGGCCGGCGTGGCCGCCGAGTTCGGGGTGGTGATGCTGATCTACCTCGACCAGGCCATCAAGCGCCGCCAGGAGGAAGGCCGTTTCAACACGCGCGCCGACCTCAAGGCGGCGCTGATGGAAGGTGCGGTGCTGCGGGTGCGCCCCAAGGCAATGACCGTGGCGGTGATCCTCGCCGGCCTGATGCCGATCATGATCGGCGTGGGCACAGGCTCCGAGGTGATGTCGCGCATCGCCGCGCCGATGGTCGGCGGCATGATCACCGCACCGATCCTGTCGATGATCGTCCTGCCGGTGATCTACTGGCTGTGGCAGCGCCGACGCCTGCCCGAGGCGGACTGACATCCCGCCTTGGGCAGGTGCGCCGATCGGCTTGAGCACCCGGAAGGGATGCTCAGGGGATTCACCAACGCAGAAAGCCCGGCATTCGCCGGCCTTTTCCATGTCTCGTTCGAGGCGAACGAGGTCGCGCTGATCGCTACGCTACGTCACTCCACGCCGGCCGCCATGCGGGCAAACCCGTCGAGTGCCTGACGCGCCTTCTCCTGCACCGGCGCGGCACAGTCACCGATGCCGTGGCGCTCGACCAGGTGCTCGATGGTGTTGTAGGCGATCTTCACCGTGCTCCCGTCGTCCCAGATCAGCATCTTCATCGGCAGGTCGATCGCCACCGTCGGCGCGCACTTCATCAGCGCGGTACCCGCCTTGGGGTTGCCGAAGATCACCAGCCGCGTCGCCGGCATCTCCATCTCCACCGTCTCGGCGTTGGCCTGGTGATCCACCTGCGCCATCACCTTCAGCCCCTTGCCCTCGACCGCCTCGACCAGCCGTTCCTCGGTCTCGGCGACCCCGTGCTTGCTCTCGACCACGGTCATGCCGTTGCCGGCCAGCCCCGACAGGGGGAGAGCCAGCGCCAGCAGCCCGGCGATCGCATGGAAAACGTTCCGATTGACGCGTTGCATGATTGAGTCTCCCGGCTTTCAGATCACAGACCGACCTTAGCCGACGAAACGGGAAACCGCTCTCGACGCCGGCTTGCCGGCCGGTATCCTGGAAGAAATCGGAGACGGGAATACGGCATGACGGCGAGTACACGACGGGCGCAATGGCTCGGGCTGCACGACCGACTGGCAACACCTGGGTTGGTCGAGGAACTCGATGCATTGGGATTGTCGGAAATGGCCCGCTGGCAAAACGGACTGCACCCGGACGAGGCCACGCCTTTGCTTGCCAGCCACCTGGCGCGCGAGTTGACCCATCTGGTGCTGGCACTGCGCGAGGATGATGCAAACGAATGGCAACGACAGCTGGAGGAATTTAAGACCGCCCTTGCCGCCAGTGATCACCCCTTGACCGGATTGGTCGACGAAGTGCCCGTCCCGCCGTTTCGTCGGCTCCTGGAAGTGCTCCAGCCGGAAGCAACCGCCGTCGGCCAGGCGACCAGCGAGCGCCCTGACACGCCGCTGGGCATCTCCGCCCTGCTGACCGGCTCGGCCCGCACGCCCAGCCTGATCAGCCAGATTCGGGCCGAGTTGCGCACCGCCGATCGCGCCGACTGGCTGGTCTCGTTCATCAAGTGGAGCGGCATCCGTCCGCTCAAGGAAGCGTTGCAGCGCTTTACCGAAACCCCGGCCCCGGATGGAGGACCGCGCCTGCGCGTGGCGACGACCTCCTACCTGGGCGCGACCGACCTCAAGGCGATCGAATTCCTCACCTCGCTGCCGCACACCGAGGTGCGTGCCTCCTTCGACACCCATCGCACCCGCCTGCACGCCAAGGCCTACACCTTTCACCGGCAGACCGGCTTCGGCAGCAGTTACGTCGGTTCGGCGAATGTCTCCAAGGTGGCGCTGGACGAGGGGCTGGAATGGACCGCCAAGATTAGCGAGCACGAGCTGCCGCAGCTGTGGCGGCAGCTCAGCGCGGCCTTCGAGTCGCACTGGGACGACCCGGCGGAATTCGAGCCGGTCCACCGCGGCGAGCTGTTCCGCCTCAAGGCCGCGCTCGAGGCCGAGAAGGGGGCGAGTTCAGGCAATCCGGCCCCGGCGGCGACCTTCTTCGAATTGCGGCCCTACGCCTTTCAGCAGGAGATACTCGACGCCATTGCTCGCGAGCGAGCCGCCAGCCTGCACCGTCACCTCGTCATCGCCGCGACCGGCACGGGCAAGACCATGGTCGCCGCCTTCGATTACCAGCGTGTGATCCGCCAGCGGGACGATGGCACACGCCCGGCTCTCCTGTTCGTGGCACACCGCAAGGAAATCCTCCAGCAGGCGCTCAATAGCTTTCGCCACGTGCTGCGCGACAACAGTTTTGGCGACCTGTTGGTGGGCGAGAGCACCCCCGCACAGCATCGGCACCTGTTCTGCTCGGTGCAAAGCTGGCACGCACGGAACCTGGATAAGTTCGACCCGGATCACTTCGATTACGTGGTGCTCGACGAGGCGCATCACGCGTCAGCGGACAGCTACCAGGCCCTGCTTGCACACCTGCAACCGAACACGCTGCTCGGGCTAACCGCCACGCCGGAGCGCACCGATGGCCGCGATATCCGCGACGACTTCGGTGACCGCTACACGCACGAGATCCGCATGCCGGACGCGATCGAGCAACGCCTGCTCTCACCGTTTCACTACTTTGGCATCGGCGATCATCCCGACATCGATCTGAGCAATCTTGCCTGGCAGCGAGGTGGCTACGTCACCGCCGAGTTGCAGGCCGTGCTCGGCGCAAACGACGCCCGCGCCCGGTGGGTCTTCGATCACCTGCACGACACCGTCGCCGACCCCGCCCGCATCCGGGCGCTGGGCTTCTGCGTCAGCCGCGAGCACGCTCGCTTCATGGCGCGCCGCTTTGCCGACTGGGGCCTGCCCGCCGTCGCCTTGACCGCCGACAGCACTGCCGAGGAACGTCGACGCGTTCAGGGCGAGCTGGTTCAGCGGCGCATCCGGGTAATCTTCACGGTCGATCTCTACAACGAGGGCGTCGACATCCCCGAGGTCGACAC
>CAYUAO010000100.1:0-7640 GCA_964442775.1 uncultured Halothiobacillus sp.
CAACGGCCTTGCCGGGATTCACGTTCTTGTTGGTCCAGTCCATCTCGGAGACGTGCACCAGGCCCTCGACGCCATCCTCGATCTCGACGAAGCAGCCGTAATCGGTGATGTTCGTGACCTTGCCGAACAGGCGGGTGGAGGTCGGGTAACGACGGGAGATGTCGCTCCACGGGTCCTCGCCCAGCTGCTTGAGGCCCAGCGAGACGCGGTTGCGCTCGCGGTCGAACTTCAGCACCTTGACGTCGATCTCGTCACCGATGTTGACCATCTCGGACGGATGCTTGACGCGCTTCCACGCCATGTCGGTGATGTGCAGCAGGCCGTCGATGCCGCCGAGGTCCAGGAACGCACCGTAATCGGTGAGGTTCTTGACGATACCTCGCAGAACCATGCCTTCCTGCAGCTGCTCGAGCAGCGCTTCGCGTTCGGCGCTGTATTCTTCCTCGACAACCGCGCGGCGGGAGACCACCACGTTGTTGCGGCGCTGATCGAGCTTGATGATCTTGAACTCGATGTCCTTGCCTTCGAGGTAGGTGGTGTCCCGGATCGGGCGCACGTCGACCAGCGAGCCCGGCAGGAACGCACGGACGTCGCCGAGTTCGACGGTGAAACCACCCTTGACCTTCCCGGAAATGCGGCCGGTGACGATTTCGTCGTCGTCGAAAGCCTTCTCCAGCTTCTTCCACGCACGGGCACGCAGGGCCTTTTCACGCGACAGGCGGGTCTCGCCGAAACCGTCTTCGACGGCATCGAGGGCGACTTCGACCTCTTCACCGACGTTGATGTTCAGCTCGCCGTTCTCGTCACGGAACTGGTCGGTCGGGATGATACCTTCCGACTTCAGGCCGGCGTCGACGGTGACGTAGTCATCGTTGATGTCCACGACCTTGCCGTAGACGATCGAGCCCGCCTGCATGACGGAATTCTGGAGGCTTTCTTCAAAAAGCTGGGCAAAACTTTCAGACATTAATCCGCATTTCCAAAGGGTTGACGACTGGACGTTCCAAGAGCTGTCCGTCGTGGTAAAAAAACACTGGCGTATCCGAATCCCTGGGTTTGCCAGACTGACGGGTTGATGAGCGGGCGGAATTGCCCGTACAAAAACACGAGTCACCGGCCGCGACCTGGTGGCTATTCCTCGGAACCGGCGATCCGATCCTGGATGTAGCGCCAGAGCGCGGCCTCCACCTCGTCGATGGAAAGATCACTGGAATCAAGCACTAGCGCATCGTCGGCCGGCCTCAAGGGCGCCACCGATCGATTGCGATCCCGCTCATCCCGCTGACGGATCTCCTCGACGAGGGCGGTAAAACTAGCATCGAATCCATTCTCGATCAACTGCTTATAACGGCGGTCGGCGCGGACCTCGGCGCTGGCGTCGAGAAAGATCTTCGCCGGGGCCTCGGGGAACACCACCGTGCCCATGTCTCGGCCGTCGGCGACCAGCCCCGGGGCCTGGGCGAAATCGCGCTGGCGCTGCAAGAGCGCCTCGCGCACCTCGGGCCGCGCGGCGATCTGCGAGGCGATCGCTCCGGTGGTTTCGGTGCGCAGTTCGCGGCTGACGTTCTCCTCGTTGAGGAAGACGTTGCCCTGCTCGTCGAAGCGGCAGTCGAGATGCCGAGACAGTTCGACGATTTCCGGGTCCTGAGGCGCGAGCGCCGCGGCCTGGCTGGCCAGCGCCGTGAGCCGATAGAGCGCTCCCGAATCGAGCATGCCGAAACCCAGGCGCGTCGCCAGCCGGCGCGCGACCGTGCCCTTGCCCGACCCGCTGGGGCCGTCGATGGTGATGACCGGTACCATTGAAGTCTCCTGAATGTTACTGCGTTACCTTAGGCGGCCTAGCAATCGACTAACCAAGCAACCGTTCCAACCTGGCCCAACGGGAGATAATCCCCACACGAACCGTCGGGTGGGTTTTCGCACGCCTTTCCGAGCTCATCGCACTGATTCGACCGTGTTCCTGGGCGCGCGAGCCCCTTTTCTTGCTTGTCCAAGAAAAGGGGCGAAAAGAAGGACACCCCATGCCTTGGCCCTTCGGGCCCGCGTGCCTCTCATCGAGACACGCGGCCTCGTGAGCGCCGGGCGGCTTTTCGGGGCCGGTTCGACGCGACTTCCTGTCGCGACGAACCTCGGAGCGACATCCCTGTCGCTCCGCCCCGGCCGCCCGGCGCTCACGAGGCAAGGCATAAAGGGGATTGGCCCCTTCGATCAAGCGAGATCGATAATCGAAACTGCTGCGTGCATTGGCACCTCAGTGCCGCGAAAGCTCCAGGCACCCACCCAGCCGATTGAACAGCTCCGCGAAGCCGGGGAACGAGGTCTCGACGAACTGGCAGTCGTGGATGGTGACCTCGCCGCGCGCCTTGAGCCCCGCAACCGCGAAGGCCATCGCGATGCGGTGATCGCCCTGGGCGTAGATGGTCGCGGAACCGAACGGGGCCGGTTCGCCGCGCCCCTCGATGATCATGCCGTCGTCGGTCGGGGTCGCGTCGATGCCGAGCTTGACCAGGCCATCGGCCATCACCGCGATGCGATCGGATTCCTTGACCCGCAGCTCCTCGGCGCCGGTGAGCACGGTACGGCCCGTCGCGCAGGCCGCGGCGACGAAGATCACCGGGAACTCGTCGATGGCCAGCGGCACCAGCGCCTCGTCGATCGCGATGCCATGGAGCTCAGCGCTCCGTACCCGCAGGTCGCCGACCGGCTCGCCGCCCACCTCGCGACGATTCTCGATGCGGATGTCCGCGCCCATCGCCTGGAGGATGTCGATCACGCCGGTGCGGGTCGGGTTCAGGCCCACGTGGGTGAGCAGGATCTCCGAATCCGGGACGATGCTCGCCGCGACCAGGAAGAATGCCGCGGAGGAGATGTCGGCCGGCACCTCGAGCGCCCGTCCCACCAGCCGGCGCGCGTCGGCATCAGCCTGCTCGATACAGACGCGCGCCCCGTCACGCTGCATGCCCACTCCCAGCCCCGAGAGCATGCGCTCGGTGTGATCGCGCGTCGGCGCCGGTTCGGTCACGCAGGTACGCCCCTCGGCGTATAACCCGGCGAGCAGCACGCAGGACTTCACCTGGGCGCTGGCCATCGGCATGGCGTAGTCGATCGCCTTGAGCGACTGGCCGCCGTGGATCTTGAGCGGCGAGCGACCCTCGGGGCCGGACTCGATCCGCGCCCCCATGGCGGTGAGCGGGTCGATCACCCGCTTCATCGGCCGGCGCGAGAGCGAGGCGTCGCCCTCGAGCACCGAGTCGAACGCCTGGCCCGCTAGGATGCCCGACATCAGGCGCATCGAGGTGCCCGAGTTGCCCACGTAGAGCGGTTTTTCCGGTGGCTCGAGACCGTGCAGCCCGGCGCCCTCGATGGTCACGCGGCCGTCGACCGGATCGGTGATCGACACCCCCATGGCGCGAAAGCAGCGCAGGGTGTTGAGGCTGTCCTCGCCCTCGAGAAAGCCGGTCACCTCGGTGGTGCCCTCGGCGAGCGAGCCGAACATGATCGAGCGGTGCGAGATCGACTTGTCTCCCGGCACCCGCGCCTCGCCGGCAAGGCGCTCGGCGGCGGTGCTGCGGAAGGTCAGGGAAGCGGGTTCATGAGCTGCGGTCATGGCGCGATCGTCCGGGGTTGGGCGTGAAAGGGATGACGGTGGTTCGGGCTCGAACGGCGCTCAGTCGGTGTTCCGGCCGTCGACCTCGGCCACCGGGTAGAGGGCGTCGCGCACGGCCTTTGCCTCGTGGAAATAGCGTTCGATCTTCTCGCTGTCGCCGTCGTCGAGCATGCCGCGCAGGCAGTCGAGCTCAGCGCGGTAATGGTCGAGCATCCCGAGGATCTCCTCGCGGTTGTCGAGGCAGATGTCCCGCCACATGACCGGGTCGGAGCTGGCGATGCGGGTGAAGTCGCGAAAGCCGCCCGCGGCGTAGCGGAACACCTCGTAGCGCTCGGCCAGCCGGGCGAGCGAGGAGACCATGGCGAAGGCCGCGGCATGCGGCAGGTGCGAGGTGGCCGCGAGCACGTGGTCGTGGTGGGCGACGTCCAGCCGCTCCACCCGAGCGCCGGCCGCCTGCCAGACGGCCTCGATGCGCGCGACGTCCTCGGCTCGGTTCTCCTCGATCGGGGTCAGGATGACGCGATGCCCCCGGTAGAGATCCGCGGTAGCGGCCTCCGGGCCGCTCCGCTCGCGCCCGGCGATCGGGTGGCCGGGGACAAAGCGGGCCAACTGACCGGCCGACAGTCGGGCCCGGGCTCGCTCGACCACCGCGCCCTTGACGCTGCCACCATCGGTGATCAGGGCGTCATCGGGCAGGCAAGCCGACAGTTCGCCGAGCACGGCGTCCATCGCCTTGACGGGGGTGGCCAGGAAGACCAGGTCCGCCCCCGCGACCGCCTCGGCGATCGAATCAGCCGGCCGGTCGATCAGGCCGAGGCGCTCGGCGGCCAGGCGGGTCTCCAGCCGGCGCGAGTAGCCGACCACCTCACCCACCTCGCCGCGCTCGCGCAGGGCCAGCGCCAGCGATCCGCCGATCAGCCCGGTGCCGATCAGTGTCAGGCGGCGAACCATCATGCCGCGGCATCCTCGTCGGCCAGGCGCGCCAGCACCCGTTCGAGCGCGGCGATGGCCCGGGCATTCTGCTCGGCCGTGCCGATGGTGATGCGCAACGCCTGCGACAGGCCACCATGCGCCTCCATGCCGCCGAGCGGCCGGACGATCACGCCCTCGCGCAGCAGCGCCTCGAAGACGCGCGCCGCGGCAAACGGCGTGATCACGGTAATGAAGTTCGCCCGGCTCGGGACCGTCCGCCAGCCGTTCGACTCGGCCGCGGCGATCCACTGGACCAGCCCCTCGCGATTGACCTCACGACTCTCGGCGATGAACCCGTGGTCATCGAGGGCGGCCTCGGCGGCTCGCAGGGCGAGCGCGTTGACGTTGAACGGGTGACGCACCCGGTCGAGCAGGCTCGCGATGGCCGGGTCGCTCACCGCGAACCCGACCCGCAGCGCCGCCAGGCCGAAGATCTTGGAGAAGCTGCGCGTGACCACCAGGTTCGGATAGTGCGCCAGCAGCTCGATGCCATCAGGGAAGGCCGGGTCCTCAACGTACTCGGTGTAGGCCTCGTCGAGCACCACGATCACGTCGGTCGGCACGGCGTCGAGCATGGCCCGCAGCTCGGCCTCCTCCACCCAGGTCCCGGTGGGGTTGTTGGGATTGGCGAGAAACAGCACGCGGGTGCGCCCGTCGACCGCCGCGGCCATCGCCTCAAGATCCGCGCCGAACGGCATCTCGGGGTCGTCTTCCGGGCGTGCCGGCACCAACTTCGCCTCGGCTCCGGCCGCCTGGGTGGCCAGCGCGTAGACGGCGAAGGCATGCTCGGAGTACACCGCGTTGACCCCCGGCTCGAGGTAGGCGCGGGCCACGAGCTCGAGCACGTCATTGGAGCCGTTGCCCAGCGTGACCTGCTCCGGTCGCACGCCGTAATGTTCGCCGATCGCCCGCTTGAGGTGAAAGCCGCTGCCGTCCGGGTAGACGTGCAGGTCCGCCAGACCCTCCCGGATGGCCTCGACGGCACGCGGTGACGCGCCCAGCGGGTTCTCGTTGGAGGCAAGCTTGAGGACGTCCTCGACGCCGTACTCGCGAGCGACCTCTTCGGCGGGCTTGCCGGGCACGTAGGGGCGGATCGCCGCGACGCAGTCGCGCACCCGACCGAACGGCCCGGCCTTCTCGTTCGAATCCATCAGTCGCCTCCCGGCTGGCCGATCACCGGCACTGGGTAGGAACCCAGCACCCGCAGCTGGCCGCAGTGCGGGCGCAGCCGCTCGAGGGCCGCGGCGACCTCGGGATCGTCCCGGTGACCGGCGATGTCGATGAAGAACACGTAGTCCCAGACACGGTCGCGCGCCGGTCGCGACTCGATGCGGAGCACGTCGATGCCTGCCTCCGAGAGCGGCAGCAGCAGGCGCGTCAAAGCCCCGGGCTCGTTGGTCACCGACAGCAGCAACGCGGTCTTGTCGTCGCCCGAGACGGCCACCGGCTCGCGGCCGAGCACGGCAAAACGCGTGGTGTTCTGGACGTTGTCCTGGATATTCGAGGCGCGCACCACCAGCCCGTGCCGCTCGGCGGCGAACGCCGGCCCGATGGCAAAGACCTCCGGGTCGGACGCCGCCTGCTGGGCGGCCGCACTGTTGCTGGCCACCGCCATGCGCTCGATGCCCGGGAAATGCGCATCGAGCCATTCACGGCACTGGGCCAGCGACTGGGCATGCGAGACGATCACGCGCGGGGTACTGCCGGCATCCGGGTGGGCCATCAACTGCTGGTCGATGCGCAGCGCCACCTCGCCGCAGAGCAGCAGGTCGCTGCCGGCCAACGAGTCGAGGGTGAGCGAGACGCTGCCCTCGGTGGAGTTCTCCAGCGGCACCACGCCGTAATCGACGCTGCCGGCCGAAACCGCGCGGAAGACCTCCGGGATGCCCGGCTCGAACTGCAACCGCCCTCCGTGGCCGAACGCCGACACCGCGGCCAGTTCGGAGAAGGTGCCCGACGGACCCAGGGTCGCGATCGACAATGGCCGCTCATGGGCGAGACAGGCCGACATGATCTCCCTGAACAGCCAGGCAACCGTGTCGTCGTCGAGGGGACCGGGGTTGAGCTCGCGGATGCGAGCGAGGACCTGCGCCTCGCGTTCGGGACGGTAGAAGGACTGCCCCGCCTGGTGGGCGGGATCGCGCTCCTTGATCAACGCGACCTGCTCGGCCAGGCGCGCACGCTGGCTGAGCAGGTCGAGTATCTGCCGATCGACCGAGTCGATCATCACCCGCACCTCGTCCAGGCTCTCGGGCAGTGCCGCGTTTGCCACGGCGTTGGCGTCAGTGCCGCCCATGGACCCGAACGGGGATCAGAGCAGACGCAGGCGCAGGACGCCGTCGATCGCCGCCAGCTCGTCGCGGGTCGCGGCCGGCACTTCGCGGTCGACGTCCAGCAGGGTGTAGGCGACCTGGTCGCGGGACTCGTTGACCAGGTGCTCGATGTTCACGCCGGCCTTGCCGAGGATGTGCGAAATCTGGCCGACCATGTCCGGACGGTTGAGGTTGGCGATCGCGATGCGCTGGACGCCGGAGCGGGCCATCTGCACGTGCGGCAGGTTGACCGAGTTCTTGATGTTGCCGTTCTCGATGTAATCGCGCACCTGGTCGGCGACCATGATCGCGCAGTTGTCCTCGGCCTCGTCGGTGGATGCGCCCAGATGCGGCAGGGTCAGGCACTTCGGGTGATTCTTGGTCAGGTTGGTCGGGAAGTCGCAGACGTAGGACAGGGCCTTGCCGTTATCCAGAGCGTCGACCATGGCCTGCTCGTTGACGATGCCGTCACGGGCGAAGTTCAGGACCACTACGTTGTCCTTCATGAACGCCAGGCGCTCGGCGTTGATCAGGTCGCGGGTGGCGTCCACCAGCGGCACGTGCAGGGAAACGAAGTCCGCCTTGGCCAGCACCTCGTCGACGCTGCCCGCCTGGTGGACGTCCGGGGAGAGCTCCCAGGCGCGCTCGACGCTGATGCCCGGGTCGAAACCGATCACGCGCATGCCCAGCGCCTTGGCCGAGTTGGCGACGCGCACGCCGATCGCGCCCAGACCGATGATGCCCAGGGT
>CAYUAO010000101.1:0-7615 GCA_964442775.1 uncultured Halothiobacillus sp.
CAATCGCCAGGTGCGGCGCATGACCGCCCACGTCGGCTTTCCCACCCTGCGCCTGGTCCGGGTGGCGATCGGTCCCTACGGCCTCGACGGTCTGGCCCCGGGCGAATGGCGCGAACTTCCCTGTTGACAGGTCATTCGTGGGCCATTGGTCGGTCGTCTGGCCGTGGCGGGGTTGGCCAGTGATTTTCCGACCCCTCCGGTCGGGTAAAACCCGTTTTGCCGCAACGGCTTAGCGCGATCGACCGGGGGGTTGTTCCCCCCTTTTTTGCGCCCACGGCCATAATCCGGTAGATTGCGCGCTCCGCTCGGCGCGGCGGGGGAAGGCGAGTTGCTGGTTTGATGTTTCAAAACAGTGACTTGTGGGTTGAGAGGTGAGCATAGAAAACGGGGCGTGCCATGAACATCATGAAGCAGTTTGTGCTGGGTCGTCGGCTGGTCGGTGGCTGGGCGCTGGAACAGGGCGCGACCCTCGACGACGCGGCGGCCATCCGGCTGGCCGAGTCGCTGGCCGAACGCGACTGGCAGTCCCCGCGCGCCGCGGATGACCTCGATCTCTCCCTGCTTTCGTTCCTGGTGCTGGAGACGGCGCATCGCTACTACGTCCAGGCCGACAAGGCCCTCAAGACCTGCCAGTCCGAGGAAGGGCACACGCTCTACCCGGCGGCGATGCTGCCCGAGCGGCTGGCCGACCTGGCCGCGACCCTGCGTTTCTACAACGAGGCGCCGGCCATGGCCCCGTCACTGCCCGCCAACGGGCTGGCGAGCCTGCAGAGCCTGACCAACACCATCTTCGCGGTGATTGCCGCCCAGTTCCCCGAGCACATGGCCGAGGTGCACGTCCAGTCGATGCGCGCCGAGGTGGCCGAGGCGGTGCGCGACGGCTTCGCGCGGACGGCGGCCCACGTGCCGGTCTACTCGCCGACGCACCTGGAGTTCATGGGCGCGGTCGACAAGACCCGCTGCATCTTCGCCCCGTCGGGCAAGTACTGGGGGGCGCGCGACTACGATCCGGCGCGCGGCTTCGAGGCCAACGTGCGCCAGTTCGGCGAGGACCTGTTCCGCTTCATGACGGTGGCGCGCAAGGAGAAGTTCAAGGGGCTGGCCTTCCGGATGCCGGCCTCGTACAGCCGTTCGATCGAGCGCCTGGCCGAGACCACCGCCACCCTGCTCGAGGGACTCAACCGCATCGACCCGGCCGGGTCACGCTGCCTCGAGCGGGTCGACGACAAGCCGGGCTGGAAGTTCGAGTGGGCCGGCGAGACCATGTTCCTGACCGCCTTCGGGGTCTGCTACCCGGCGGATCACCCGCGCAACCCGTACGGGTTCGACTACACCTACTTCTTCTTCCAGCCGGACTTCGTGCTGCGCAACCACCCCGGGCTGATCGACGGCAAGGAGGAGATCTCGCGCCAGCGTATCCTCGCCTCGTTCCGCAAGGACGGCATGGACTACGACAACGCCGGCAAGGAAGCCGAGCACGCCCGGTACCTGCGCCCGATGGCCGCCAACGGTCCGGCCGTGGCTTGGTGGGAATACCTGCCGGCCCGGCAGGTGGTCGAGGAGCCGTTGCCGGCCGCCGTCTGAGGTTCTGTCCGACCTCCGTTTCGTTCTTCCAGACGGCCTTCCTTACCTTGCGCGGCGCCGTCAGTCCGCTCTGGACAGGAGGGCGGTGCGCAGCTTGTCGGACAGCGGCGGCTCGGCCAGCCAGATGCCGAAATAGGCACGAGCCAGCTCGCGGTCGTCCGACTCGAAGCGCATCTCGCCGTTGAGTTTCAGGGTCAGCCGTTCGGTTTCCGGGTCCCAGTCGAGGCGGTAGCGATCGCCGTCGGTGACGTCGATCATGGCGTCCTGGATGGCGTCGATCTTCGGTCGCAACGTCTCGCGCGCCTCGCCTTCATACTGCTTGTCCAGCGCTACCCAGGTCGCCTTGCGGATGTCCTCGACCCCGACGTCGCGGTGATACTCGAGGATCAGGCTCATGGGCACCTTGGCGTCGACGATCGCTTGCTCGTCGGCCTCGGCCGGGGCGTAGAGCGCCGCGTCGTAGACATCCCAGATCATGTAGCTGGCCGTGCCCGAGCCCTGCAAGACGAGCGGGGACTCGCCGAGCGTGCGTTGTGCGGGGAAATCCCCGGCGAACACGGTGGATGCCGTGCCGATCAGCAGCGCCATGCCGGTCACCATCAGGCCCGCGCGGCGCATCACGAGCCCCCCTCGTCCGGGTCGGACTTGGTGAAGAACAGCGTCACCTCGCCGACGCGGAAGCCGAACTTGGTCACCGTGGCGCGGTTGATCACCACGTTCTCGCTGCGGCGGATCATCCAGTCGTCGAAGGTCACGTCGATGGTCGAATCCCCGTAGGGCAGGCGCAGCACGTAGCGCCAGTTGAGTGCCTGACCCACCTCGTGACCTTCCGCCGTGCCGACGATGTCGCCCGCCCGTCCCACGTAGCGCCCCTCGCCGGTGGGCGTGATGCGCCAGGTGCGTTCGTCGGTCTCGCCGTCGTCGTAGACGAAGTCCTCGTCGAGGACGAACTCCTCGTCCTCCCAGTAGCCGTCGATCTCGACGCGGAACTGGCGCTTGATCTCGCCGCCACGGCTCTCGAAGATGCCGTGCGCCCAGGTCTTGCCCTCGAAGTAGTCCGTGAGGTCGAAGGCGGGTTCGGTGCCGCGGAATTGCTCGAGTTTCATGCTGCTGCATCCCGTGAGTGACAGGGTGAAGGCGAGTGCGGTCGCCACGATGGCTCGTCGGATCATGGGGTGGTCCCTCGCAGGGTGGTGGGCAGGGTGGTGGCTTGTAGGGGTGGTTCGGTGTCGGTCAACCGGCGGAACACCAGCCAGGCGGCGGCCAGCTTGAAGATCACCGGCAGGGCACCGTAGGTAAGGGCCAGTGCGGTGGTGTCGGAATCGCCGCCCTCGAAGCCGGCCAGCGCCAGCACGCCGTAACCCACGCCGACGGCGACCGCGAGCGCAAGCTTGGTCGCCAACCCCAGCAGGCCGAAGAACAGCCCGGCGCGATCGCCGCCGCCCTCGTCGCTGTCGATGCCGGCGATGTCCGCCTGGATCGAGGCCGGCAGTGCCATGTCCGCGCCCAGGCTCAGGCCCGAGACCACGCAGATCACCGCGAACCAGGTCACGTCGCCGTCGCCCAGCCAGGGGGCGAAGGAGAAACTGACCGCGGCGAGCAGGATCGAGGCGCCCCAGGCACGGCGCTTGCCGATTCGCCGGGCAATGGCCGTCCAGGTCGGCAGCGCGGCAATGCCGGCGCCGAAGTACAGCAGCAACAGCCAGCCGAGCCATTCCTGCGCGCTCAGCCGGTCGGCGACGAACATCAGGAACAGCGCGGCGGGAATGCCGTTGGCCAGGTTGTTGAGGAAGTAGCCGCCCAGCAGCCCGCGCAGGCGGCGATTGCGTTTCAACAGCGGCCAGCCGTGGCGCCAGTCCACCAGTGGGCGGTGCACGGCCGGTTCGGGGGTGGCCAGTGCCATGAGCAGAAAGCCTGCCGGCAGCAGGATCGCCATCAGCCAGAACACGGCCGTGAGCACGTCCGCCGGGGCCTCGCTGCCCAGCAGGATCGGCAGTGCCGCGGCGAACACCGTGCCCACCAGGGCCAGCCCTTCGCGGCTGGCCGCCAGGCGCGTGCGCCCGTGCGGGTTCGGGTCGGCCTCCGCGCCCAGGCTGGTGTAGGGCAGCTGGATCAGCGTCCAGCCGAGGAAGGCGGCCAGCCCCCACAGGTAGAGATGCCAGAGGCCGACATCGTCCGCGGGACGCAGCAGGAACCAGAGCGAGATGATCAAGATCGGCATGCCGGCAGCCATCAGCCACTTGCGCCGATGGCGGCCCGGGATGCGGTCGGAGAGGTAGCCGACCACCGGGTCGGTGACCACATCCCAGAAACGCGTGAGCATCAGCGCCGTGCCCACGGCGGCAAGCCCCAGTCCCAGTTCGTTGGCGTAGAAGGGCGGCAGGTAGACGTAGAGCGGGATGCCCATCAGCGCCAGCGGCAGGCCGGGGGCGCCGTAGGCGAGCACCCGCCACAGGTTCAGTTGCGGCGTTGTGCTCGCGGCCTGGTTCACGGACGTTCCAGGATGACCTGGGCGACGTCGATGCGCCCGGCGAGAAAGCCGGCCTCGCAGTAGGCGAGGTAGTAGCGCCAGGTCTGGCGGAAGCGGTGATCGAAGCCCAGGGTTTCCAGTTCATCCTCGACCGCGTCGAAGCGTTCGCGCCACCGGGCGAGCGTGCGGGCGTAGTCGTGGCCGAAGCGCTTGGTCTCGCGCACGACGAGCCCGGCGGCCTCCGCGCCGGCGTGAAAGCGTTCGACCGAGGGCAGCATGCCGCCGGGGAAGATGTAGAGCTGGATGAAATCGGGCTCGCGGCGATAGTCCTCGAACGCGTCCTCGTCGATGGTGATCACCTGGATTGCCGCGCGGCCGCCGGGCTTGAGTCGGTCGTATACGGTCTGGAAGAAGGTCGGCCAGTAGCGCTCGCCGACCGCCTCGAACATCTCGATCGAGACGATGTGATCGAACCGACCGCCCTGGTCGCGGTAGTCGGTCAGGTGCAGGCAGGCATGGTCGTCGAGGTCGGCGGCGGCGAGTCGCGACCGCCCCCAGGCGAGCTGCTCGGTCGACAGGGTCAGCCCGTCGAGGGACAGGCCGCGGCGCGCAGCGGTCTCGGCCAGCCCGCCCCAGCCGCAGCCGATTTCCAGCAGGCGGTCGCCGGGCTTGGCCTCGAGTCGGTCGAGCAGTCGGTCGTACTTGCGTTGCTGGGCGGTGGACAGTGCCTCGTCGGGCTCGGCGAACAGCGCGGCCGAGTAGGTCATCGACTCGTCGAGCCACAGGCGGTAGAAGTCGTTGCCCAGATCGTAGTGCGCGGCGATGTTGCGACGGCTGCCGCGGCGGTGGTTGGCGCGCAGGGCGTGCTGGATGCGGTGCCCGAGCCGGGCCCAGAAACCGGGACGCAGGTCCTGGCCGATCGCCTCGACGTTGCGCGCCCCGATCTCGAGCAGGGTGGTGAGATCGTCGCTGGAAAAGTCGCCCTCGATGAAGCCCTCGGCGATGCCGATGTCCCCGAGCCGTGCAATGCGCGAGAACAGGCGGGCCGGGTGATGCAAATGCCAGCTGGCCAACAGTTCGGGCTGTTCGTTGCCGACGAATTCGGCCGTGCCGCCGTCGTCGGTGGTCACCCGCACCCGGCCGATGCGGATGTCGGCGAGTAAATGGCCGACCCAGCGCGCGCTCAATGGCAGGGCATGTTCGGCCGGCCGGTCGCCGGCGGAGGAGCCCGAGACCGGGCTCAGGTTCCGTGTTTGGACGATGGGCATGAGCTGACCTCCGATGCCGGTGGTGGCGGGGACTTGTGAAACCTTCCGCCCTTGAGCCAGATTTTCAGGGCCTGCCAGTGGATCAGGCCGATCACCTTGAGGGTGAGAAACGGGACGCGCAGACCTTCGAGCAGCAGGCGACGATCGCTGAGTTCGCGACGCTGCGCGGTGTGGGTGGCGACCAGCGTCAGGGTCTCCACGCCATCCGTGTCGACTTCGGTCTCGCGGATCGCCACGCCGAGGCGCTCGCCGGGTCGCGAGAGCCTGAAGTGGTAGCGCATGTTCATGGGCAGGAACGGCGAGACGTGGAAGACCTTGTCGGCCTCGGCGCGGAACGGGGTCTCCAGCGGCCGGCCGTGGTCGTGCAGGAAGTAGTGGTGGTGGCCGCCGAAGGTGTTGCTCACCTCGCAGTCGATCGCGACCAGCTCGCCCGATCGGTCGTGGCAGTACCAGACGGTCAGCGGGTTGAACTGGTAGCCGAGCACCCGCGGGTAGGCCGAGACGAGGATCTTGCCGCCCTCGATGTCGATGCCCCGGGCACGCGCGGTGGCCGTGATCCAGTCACGCAGCGGCATGTTCCGGCGCGGGCCGTGGTCGCGGTCATGGACCGAGAACAGGTTGAAGCGGTTGTGCGAGAGCAGGCGCCGACCGGGGAAGCCGGCCTCGAGATCGTCGAGGTCGACCAGCAGCGAGAACACGCGATAGCGAAAGCGGTAGCGGGCCCGCGTGAACCGCTGGTGCATCACCCAGCCCTGGTAGAGCGCCGAGGTCACGCGGCCTCCGACCCGGCTTCCCAGGGAATCGACACGCCGAAGTGCCGGGCGACGGCCACCGCCGAGGCCAGGCCGTCCTCGTGGAAGCCGTAACCGGTCCAGGCCCCGGCGTAGAAGGTGCGGCGATGTCCCTGCAGGGCGGGCAGCTCGTCCTGCGCGGCCACGGCGCGGCCATCGAAGACAGGGTGGTCATAGGTGAACTCACCCTCGACCAGCTCGTCCCGCGGCGCCTCGAAGGGGTTGAGGGTCACCAGCCAGTCATGCGCCGACTCCAGGCGTTGCAGGCGGTTCATCCAGTAGGTCACGGCCACGGCCCGCTCGCCGTCGGCGTCTCGGCGGCCGAGGTAGTTCCAGCTCGACCAGACCTGCCGACGACGCGGCATCAGGTCGGTATCGCGGTGCAGGAAGGCGCGGTTTTCCTGGAAGCGGAAGGCGCCCAGCACGTCGGTTTCCGCCTGGTCCGGACGGTCGAGCGCGGCGAGCGTCTGGTCGGCGTGGCCGGCCATGACCACCGCGTCGAAGCGACGGTCGTACTCGGGCAGCCGCACGCCCCGGTCGTCGCGCTCCACCTGCCCTACCGGATGACCGGCCAGGGCCTCGAAGCGCTGTTCGGCCAGCATCCGCTCCACGTAGCGCCGTGACCCACCGACCACCGTCTCCCACTGTGGGCGGTCGGCAACGTTCATCAGGCCGTGATTCTCGAAGAACTGCAGGAAGCTCCGCGCCGGGAAGTCGCGCATCTGCCGGGTGGGGCAGGACCAGATCGCCGCGGCCATCGGCAGGAGATAGTCCTCCGCCAGTCGAGGCGAGAAGCGGTGCTGTTCGAGAAAGTCGCCCAGGGATCGCGCTCCCAGCGCATCCCCGGCGAGGGCCGCCTTGCCCAGCCGATTGAACCGCAGGATCTCGCGGACCATTCGCAGGAAGCTCGGACGGATCAGGTTGCGGCGCTGGGCGAACAGGGTGTCGAGACTGTCGCCGCTGTACTCGAGCCGGCCGCCGTCCATGCTCATGCCGAAGGACATGTCGGTGGCCTGGGTCCGGATGTCGAGCGCCCGGAACAGGCCGAACAGGTGCGGGTAGTTGGGGCGGTTGCAGACGATGAAACCGCTGTCGACGGCGACGGCACTGCCGCGACCGTCGTCGAGCAGGTGGGTGTGGGTGTGTCCGCCGATGTAGTCGTTCTGCTCGAAGAGCGTCACCCGGTGGCGTTGCCCCAGCAGCCACGCCGTGCCCAACCCGGCGATACCCGAGCCGATCACGGCGATCTCGAGCGACTGGTCGGTGGCTGGGACGAATGGGGCGGTATCGGTCACGCTGGTTTCTCCGGGGGCGACAGGGCGTAACTCAAGTGTATAAACTCTGTACAGGTTTTGCACAGAAATTTATCCCCCATGAGCCGATTCGTGACCCGCTTCAAGCGAGACCTGCGTCTGAGCGAACAGCCCGCCTTCGCCGAGAGGGCTGTTCTAGGGAAACTCTGCACGATTCGATGGCATCTCTGGCTCGCGGGTTTGTTCGCT
>CAYUAO010000102.1:0-7510 GCA_964442775.1 uncultured Halothiobacillus sp.
ATCCGGGGCATGGGCCAACCGGGCGGGTGCGCGGGTCCATGGTGACGTGTGACAGAACACGTTAGGCAGGTAGTCAATGAAAGAATTGCTTAATCTGATGAACCACGAGGTCGGCGAAGAGGACTTCGACCACATCCGTATCTCGCTGGCCTCCCCGGAGATGATCCGTTCCTGGTCGTTCGGCGAAGTGAAAAAGCCGGAGACCATCAACTACCGCACCTTCAAGCCGGAGCGCGATGGCCTTTTCTGCGCCAAGATCTTCGGCCCGGTGCGGGATTACGAGTGCCTTTGCGGCAAGTACAAGCGCCTCAAGCACCGCGGCGTGGTGTGCGAGAAGTGCGGCGTCGAGGTCACGCTCTCGAAGGTGCGCCGCGAGCGCATGGGCCACATCGAGCTGGCCTGCCCGGTCGCGCACATCTGGTTCCTCAAGTCGCTGCCCTCGCGCATCGGCCTGCTGCTGGACATGACGCTGCGCGACATCGAGCGCGTGCTGTACTTCGAGGCGTTCATCGTCACCGATCCGGGCATGACCACCCTGAACAAGGGCGACCTGCTCACCGACGAGATGTACATCGAGGCGCTCGAGCAGTTCGGCGATGAGTTCGAGGCGGGCATGGGTGCCGAGTCCATCCAGAAACTCCTCAAGGAGATCGACCTGGATGCCGACATCCTGCGGCTGCGCGACGAGCTGGCCGAGACCGGCTCGGAGACCAAGATCAAGCGCATCACCAAGCGCTTGAAGCTGCTCGAGTCGTTCCGTTCCTCCGGCAACCGCCCGGAGTGGCTGGTCATGACCCAGTTGCCGGTCCTGCCGCCGGATCTCCGTCCGCTCGTCCCGCTGGATGGTGGCCGCTTCGCCACCAGTGACCTCAACGACCTCTACCGTCGCGTCATCAACCGCAACAACCGCCTCAAGCGCCTGCTCGAGATCAATGCGCCGGACATCATCGTGCGCAACGAAAAGCGCATGCTGCAGGAGTCGGTCGACTCGCTGCTGGACAACGGTCGTCGCGGCCGTGCAGTCACCGGCACCAACAAGCGCCCCCTGAAGTCGCTTGCCGACATGATCAAGGGCAAGCAGGGCCGTTTCCGTCAGAACCTGCTGGGCAAGCGTGTCGACTACTCGGGCCGTTCGGTCATCGTGGTCGGCCCGACGCTGCGCCTGCACCAGTGCGGTCTGCCCAAGAAGATGGCGCTCGAGCTGTTCAAGCCGTTCATCTTCGGCAAGCTCCATCGCCGTGGTCTCGCCACCACCATCAAGGCGGCCAAGAAGCTGGTCGAGCGCGAGGGTGCCGAGGTCTGGGACGTGCTCGAGGAAGTCATCCGCGAGCACCCGGTGCTGCTCAACCGCGCGCCGACCCTGCACCGTCTGGGCATCCAGGCGTTCGAGCCGACCCTGATCGAAGGCAAGGCGATCCAGCTGCACCCGCTGGTCTGCTCGGCCTACAACGCCGATTTCGACGGTGACCAGATGGCCGTGCACGTGCCGCTGTCGCTGGAGGCGCAGTCGGAAGCCCGCGCCTTGATGATGTCGACCAACAACGTCCTGTCGCCGGCGTCCGGTGACCCGGTCATCGTGCCGTCGCAGGACATCGTGCTCGGCATCTACTACATGACGCGTGCCAAGGTGAACGGGCGCGGCGAGGGCATGATCTTCGCCGATACCGACGAGGTGCAGCGCGCCTACGACAACCGCCAGGTGGAGCTGGGCGCGCTGGTGCGTGTCCGCGTCACCGACTGGACCCGCGAGGAAGACGGTACGGTCGAGTCGAAGACCGCGATCGTCGAGACCACGGTCGGCCGGGCGCTGCTCTACCGGATCCTGCCGGACGGCATTCCGTTCGCGCAGATCAACAAGGACATGGGCAAGAAGCCGATCTCGGCCCTGCTCAACTACGTCTACCGCCACCTCGGTCTGAAGGACACGGTCGTGTTCGCCGACCAGCTGATGTACACGGGCTTTCGCTACGCGACCCGCTCGGGCATCTCGATCTGTTCGGACGACATGATCGTTCCGGCCTCGAAGGAGACCGAGCTGACCCAGGCGGAGGCCGAGGTCAAGGAGATCCAGGATCAGTACGCCCAGGGTCTGGTGACCGAGAAGGAACGCTACAACAAGGTGGTCGACATCTGGTCGCGTGCCAACGACTCCATCTCCCGGGCGATGATGGACGAGATCGGCTCACACGTGGAGAAGCGCGAAGACGGCGAGGAGGTGGTGCACAACTCCTTCAACGCCATCTTCATGATGGCCGACTCCGGCGCTCGGGGTTCCGCGGCACAGATCCGGCAGCTCGCCGGCATGCGCGGCCTGATGACCAAGCCGGACGGCTCAATCATCGAGACGCCGATCACGGCGAACTTCCGCGAGGGTCTGAACGTACTGCAGTACTTCATCTCGACCCACGGCGCGCGCAAGGGCCTGGCGGATACCGCGCTGAAGACCGCCAACTCGGGCTACCTGACCCGTCGCCTGGTCGACGTGGCGCAGGATCTCGTGGTCACCTCCGACGACTGCGGTACCACCAGCGACGGTCTGAAGATGACGGCCGTGATCGAGGGTGGTGACGTGGTCGAGGGGCTGGGCAACCGGATCCTGGGGCGCGTGACCTCCAAGGACCTGGTCGTGCCGGGTACCGAGGAAGTCCTTTTGCCGGCCGGTTCGCTGATCGACGAGGCGATGGTCGCCCGCATCGAGCAGTCGGGCATTGACGAAGTCTGGGTGCGCTCGGCGATCACCTGCGAGGCGCGTCACGGCGTCTGCGCCAAGTGCTACGGTCGTGACCTGGCGCGTGGCGAGCCGGTCAACCTCGGTGAGGCGGTCGGCGTCATGGCCGCCCAGTCGATCGGCGAGCCGGGCACCCAGCTCACCATGCGGACCTTCCACATTGGCGGTGCTGCGTCGCGTTCCGCCGCGGCCAGCTCGGTCGAGAACAAGGCGGCCGGTAGTGTGCGGCTGCACAACCTGCGTACGGTCAAGAACCGCGACGGCGATCTGGTGGCGGTGACCCGTTCCGGCGAGCTGGGCGTGCTCGACGAGCAGGGTCGTGAGCGTGAGCGCTACAAGGTGCCTTACGGCTCGGTTATCCGGGTCAAGGACGGCGAGAAGGTCGATGCCGGCAGCACGCTGGCCAACTGGGACCCGCACACCCACCCGGTCGTCTCCGAGGTGGAAGGTTTCGCGCGGTTCTCGGACTTCGTCGACGGCCAGTCCGTCAAGACCGAGACCGACGAGATCACCGGCCTTTCCTCGCAGATCATCATCGATCCGGCGCAACGGACCGGCACCGCCAAGGACCTCCGTCCGGCGATCGCGCTCACCGACGCGGACGGCAATCCCGTCAACCTGCCGGGTACCGAGATCCCCGCGATCTACGTCCTGCCGGCGGGCGCGATCATCGGCATCACCGATGGCGCGCAGGTCCAGGTAGGTGACGTCGTCGCGCGGATTCCGCAGGAATCGCAGAAGACCCGTGACATCACCGGCGGTCTGCCGCGCGTCGCGGATCTGTTCGAGGCGCGCAAGCCCAAGGAGCCCGCGATCCTCGCCGAGCACACCGGCACGGTCAGCTTCGGCAAGGAGACCAAGGGCAAGCAGCGCCTGGTGATCACCGACGAGAACGGCGAGCAGCACGAAGAGCTGATCCCGAAGTATCGCGTGATCAACGTCTTCGAGGGCGAGCACGTCGAGCGTGGCGAGATCATCGCCGATGGCGAACTTGCGCCGCACGACATCCTGCGTCTGCGTGGTATCGCGGACCTGGCGAACTACATCGTCAAGGAAATCCAGGACGTCTACCGCCTGCAGGGCGTCGGCATCGACGACAAGCACATCGAGGTGATCGTTCGCCAGATGCTGCGCAAGGTCGAGATCGTCGAGTCGGGTGACTCCGGTTACCTGCGTGGTGACCAGGTCGACAAGGCGCGCCTGGTCGAGGAGAACGCGGCACTGGAGAAGGACGGCAAGTTCCCGGCGAAGTCCGAGCCGATGCTGCTTGGCATCACCAAGGCTTCCCTGGTGACCGAGTCGTTCATCTCCGCGGCGTCGTTCCAGGAGACCACTCGGGTGCTCACGGACGCCGCCACCCGCGGCGGTCGCGACGAGCTGCGTGGCCTCAAGGAGAACGTCATCGTTGGTCGCCTCATCCCCGCGGGTACCGGTCTGGCGCACCACGAGGAGCGCCGCCGCCGGCGTCATGCCGCGCTCGATCAGGCCAACGACCTGTTCGGTGCGCCGGCCGAGGCCGCCGAGGTGGAGACCGCCGCCGAGGAGAACGGCAACGAGGAATGAGGTTGCGTTGACAGCAACGCGCCAACTGCATAGAATCACTGCCCTTTACGGCGGGCAACTGTGCCCGTCGTGCTAGTTTTTGGTCGGAGAATACGGATACATGGCTACTATCAATCAGCTAGTGCGCAAGCCGCGCAAGCGCATGGTCGAAAAGACCAGCGTGCCGGCGCTGGAGCGCTGCCCCCAGCGACGCGGCGTTTGCACACGCGTCTACACCACCACCCCGAAGAAGCCGAACTCGGCCCTGCGTAAGGTTGCCCGTGTGCGCCTGACGTCCGGCTACGAGGTCACCGGCTACATCGGTGGTGAAGGTCACAACCTCCAGGAGCACTCGGTCGTGCTGATCCGCGGCGGTCGTGTAAAGGACCTTCCGGGTGTGCGTTACCACGTCGTCCGCGGCAGCCTCGATACCCAGGGTGTCGAGAAGCGTCGTCAGGGTCGTTCCAAGTACGGCGCCAAGCGTCCGAAGAGCTAATCAACGGTAGGATTTGACATGCCCCGTAGAAGAGAAGTCCCCAAGCGCGAGATTCTGCCGGATCCGAAATTCGGCAACGTCACCGTCGCGAAATTCATCAACATGATCATGCTCAGCGGCAAGAAGGCCGTTGCCGAGCGTCTGCTGTACGACGCGATGGACATGATCGAGTCCAAGGGCAAGGGTCACCCGGTCGACGTGGTCGAGAAAGCGTTGGAAAACGTCGCCCCGTCGGTCGAGGTCAAGTCCCGCCGTGTGGGTGGTGCTACCTACCAGGTGCCCGTCGAAGTGCGCCCGGTGCGTCGCTCGTCGCTGGCCATGCGCTGGCTGATCGAGGCAGCGCGCAAGCGCGGCGAGAAGACCATGGCCCAGAAGATGGCCGGTGAGCTGTCGGATGCCGCCGAAGGTCGTGGTTCCGCTGTGAAGAAGCGTGAAGACACGCACCGTATGGCCGAAGCCAACAAGGCCTTCGCCCACTTCCGCTGGTAACCCGACGCTTTTTTCTGAGAGGTACTTTTCGTGTCCCGTACGACCCCGCTCGAGCGCTATCGCAACTTCGGCATCATGGCTCACATCGATGCCGGCAAAACCACGACATCCGAGCGCATCCTTTTCTACACGGGTGTGTCCCACAAGATCGGCGAGGTCCATGAGGGTGCCGCCGTCATGGACTGGATGGAGCAGGAGCAGGAGCGTGGCATCACGATCACCTCCGCCGCGACCACCGCGTTCTGGCAGGGCATGGACCAGCAGTTCCAGAAGCACCGCCTGAACATCATCGACACCCCGGGGCACGTCGACTTCACCATCGAGGTGGAGCGTTCCCTGCGTGTGCTCGATGGCGCGGTGTTCGTCCTCTGCGCGGTTGGCGGCGTCCAGCCCCAGTCCGAGACGGTCTGGCGGCAGGCGAACAAGTACCGCGTGCCGCGCCTGGCGTTTGTCAACAAGATGGACCGCCAGGGCTCGGACTTCTTCCGCGTCATGGACCAGCTCAAGAAGCGTCTGGGTGCGGTCCCGGTGCCCGTCGTCATTCCGATCGGCGCCGAGGAGGATTTCCAGGGCGTGGTCGACCTTATCCGCATGCGGGCGATCTACTGGAACGCCGACGACATGGGCATGACCTATGACGAGCGAGATATCCCGGAGGAGCTGAAGGCCGACGCGGAGACCTACCGCGAGCAGATGGTCGAGGCCGCGGCGGAATCCTCCGAAGAGCTGATGGAAAAGTACCTCGAGAACGGCGAGCTTTCCGACGACGAGATCAAGCAGGGGCTGCGTGCGCGCACCCTGGACAACGAGATCATCCCGGCGCTTTGCGGCACGGCGTTCAAGAACAAGGGCGTGCAGCGCCTGCTTGACGCGGTCATCGAATTTCTGCCGGCGCCGACCGAGGTCCCGGATATCAAGGGCGAACTGCCGGACGGCACCGAGGCGTACCGGAAGACCGGCGACGACCAGCCGTTCTCCGCGCTGGCGTTCAAGATCATGACCGACCCGTTCGTCGGGTCGCTGGCGTTCTTCCGCGTCTACTCCGGCAGCGTGAACGCCGGCGACGCCGTGCTGAACTCAACCCGTGGTAACCGCGAGCGCATCGGCCGTATCCTCCAGATGCACTCCAACTCCCGAGAGGAGATCAAGTCGGTCTATTCAGGTGACATTGCCGCCGCCGTTGGCTTGAAGAACGTCACCACCGGCGAGACGCTCTGCGATCCCAACAATCCGATCATTCTCGAGCGGATGGAGTTTCCGGAGCCGGTGATCGCGGTTGCCGTCGAGCCGAAGACCAAGTCGGACCAGGAAAAGATGTCCCAGGCGCTCGGTCGCCTGGCACAGGAGGACCCGTCCTTCCGTGTCCGTACCGACGAGGAGTCCGGCCAGACCATCATCTCCGGCATGGGCGAGTTGCACTTGGATATCCTGGTCGATCGCATGCGGCGCGAATTCAAGGTCGACGCGAACATCGGCAAGCCGCAGGTTGCCTATCGCGAGACCATTCGCGGCACGGTCGAGCAGGAAGGCAAGTTCGTGCGCCAGTCGGGCGGTCGCGGTCAGTACGGTCACGTCAAGCTGCGCATCGAGCCGCTCGAAGAAGGCGGTGGCTTCGAGTTCGAGAACAAGATCGTCGGCGGCGTCGTTCCGAAGGAGTACATCCCGGCAGTAGAGCGTGGTGCCGAGGAGCAGCTGCAGAACGGCGTCATCGCGGGCTACCCGATGGTCGATGTCAAGGTTACGCTCTACGATGGCTCCTACCACGAGGTCGACTCCAACGAGATGGCGTTCAAGGTGGCCGGTTCGATGGCCACGAAGGAAGGCTGCGCGAAGGCCAGCCCGGTGTTGCTCGAGCCGATGATGAGCGTCGAGATCGAGACCCCGGAGGAGTACATGGGTGACGTCATCGGCGACGTCAACCGTCGGCGCGGCATGGTGCAGGGGATGGAGGACATTCCCGGCGGCAGCAAGCAGATCAAGGCCGAGGTGCCGCTGTCCGAGATGTTCGGTTACGCCACCGACCTGCGCTCCGCCACCCAGGGGCGCGCGACCTACTCCATGGAGTTCGGTCGTTACGCCGAGGCACCGAAGAGCGTGGTCGAAGACGTCGTCAAGGGTTCTTCCTGATCGTCGCCGCGACTTCCTGAATTTGTTTCCAGTTGAGGATGTAAGACATGTCCAAAGAAAAGTTTGAACGTTCCAAGCCGCACGTAAACGTCGGCACGATCGGTCACGTAGACCACGGCAAGACCACG
>CAYUAO010000103.1:0-7489 GCA_964442775.1 uncultured Halothiobacillus sp.
CTTCGGCGACTACTTCAAGCGCGACGCGATCCGCTACGGCTGGGACTTTCTCACCGGTACCCTCGGCCTGCCCGCCGAGCGCCTGCTGGTGACCGTCTACGAGACCGACGACGAGGCCTACGCCCACTGGCGCGACGACATCGGCCTGCCCGCCGACCGCATCCTGCGCATCGGCGACAAGCCGGGCGGCGGCTCGGACAACTTCTGGCAGATGGGCGACACCGGCCCCTGCGGTCCCTGTTCCGAGATCTTCTGGGACCACGGCCCGGAGATCCCCGGTGGCCCGCCGGGCTCGCCCGACGAGGACGGCGATCGCTTCATCGAGATCTGGAACATCGTCTTCATGCAGTACGACCGGGCGGCCGACGGCACGCTCAGCGACCTGCCCAAGCCCTCGGTGGACACCGGCATGGGCCTCGAGCGCCTGGCCGCGGTCATGCAGGGCGTGCACTCGAACTACCAGATCGACCTGTTCCGCCACCTGGTCGACGCGGCCGTCGAGGCGACCGGGGCGACCGACCGCGATTCCGCCTCGCTCAAGGTCATCGCCGACCACATCCGCTCCTGCGCCTTCCTGGTCGTCGATGGCGTGCGCCCGGGCAACGAGGGGCGCGACTACGTCCTGCGCCGCATCATCCGCCGCGCCGCCCGGCACGGCCACAAGCTCGGCCAGGACGCGCCGTTCTTCCACAGGCTGGTCGCCCCGCTGGTGAAAGAGATGGGCGTGGCCTACCCGGAACTGACCAGGGCCGCCGACGAGGTCGAGCGCGTCCTGCTGGCCGAGGAGGAGCGCTTCCTGCAGACGCTTGCCTCCGGCATGCAGGTGCTCGAGCAGGCCGTCGCCGGGCTGCCCGCGGGCGGCACCATCGACGGCAAGACCGCCTTCAGGCTCTACGACACCCACGGCTTCCCGCTGGACCTGACCGCCGATATCGCCCGCGAGCGGGGGCTGGTCGTCGACGAGGCCGGCTTCGAGCGCGAGATGGCCGAGCGGCGCGCCCAGTCGCGCGCGGCGAGTCACTTCACCGCCGAAACGGTCAAGATTGGCACGGACGAGCCCACGGCGTTCCTGGGCTACGAGAACGAGGCCGTCGAGGGGCAGGTCGCGTCCGTTGCCCGCGAAGGCAGCCAGGCCGAGGCGCTCGAGGCCGGCCAGGAAGGCGTGATCGCGCTCGACCGCACGCCGTTCTACGCCGAGTCCGGCGGCCAGGTGGGCGACACCGGCGTGATCGAGTCGGCCCATGGCCGCTTCGTCGTGCACGACACGCAGAAGCAGGGCGGGGTCTTCCTGCACCACGGCCGGCTCACCGACGGGCGGATGGCGCCGGGCGATGCGGTCACCGCGCGCATCGACGCCGACCGCCGCGCCGCGATCCGCCTCAACCACTCGGCCACGCATCTCCTGCACGCCGCGCTGCGCGAGGTCCTCGGCGACCACGTCCAGCAGAAGGGCTCGCGTGTCGGTCCCGAGACCCTGCGCTTCGACTTCTCCCACGACAAGCCGGTCACCCGCGAGCAACTGCGCGAGATCGAGAGGCTGGTCAACGCCCAGATCCGCGAGAACCACGCGGTCGAGACCCGCGAGATGGCGATCGACGATGCGCGCGCCGCCGGCGCGATGGCGCTGTTCGGCGAGAAATACGGCGACGTCGTGCGCGTGGTGACCATGGGACCGTTCTCCATGGAACTCTGCGGCGGCACGCACGCCCGTCGCGGCGGTGACATCGGCCTGTTCAAGATCCTGGCCGAATCGGGCGTGGCCTCGGGAGTGCGCCGCATCGAGGCGGTTACCGGCGCGGCGGCGCTGGCCGAGGCCGAGCGCGCCGACGAGACGGTGGGCGAGATCGCCGAACTGCTGCGCGGGCCGAAGACCGAGGCCGCCGAGCGGGTCGCGCAGATGTTGGAACGCTCCCGTCAGCTCGAGCGCGAACTGGCAAAGCTCAAGGCCGAACTGGCCTCGGCCAGCGGCGACGAACTGGCCGACGGCGCCGAGACCATCGGCTCGGCCAAGGTGCTGGTCGCGGAGCTGCCCGGGGCCGATGCCGGCGCCCTGCGCGAAAGCATGGACAAGCTGCGCGACAAGCTCGGTACCGCCGCGATCCTGCTGGGCACGGTCGACGACGGCAAGGTACGGCTGGTGGCGGGGCTATCGAAGGACCTGACCAAGACCTTCAAGGCGGGTGACTGGGTCAACGTCGCGGCCGCCGAGGTGGGCGGCAAGGGCGGCGGCCGGCCGGACATGGCCCAGGCGGGAGGCAACCAGCCCGAGCGCCTTTCCGATGCGCTGTCCGCGGCGCGTGCCTGGGTGGCAGAGCAACTCGGCTGAACTCGAACCCCACCTCACTGTCACAGGTGGAGTCCTGTGGTGGATGAAAAAGTCAAGCGACCCGTATATACTGACCGGCTGCTTTGACTTTCTCACGTCAGCGAAAAGGAGCTGGCACCCCGCGGGCGGTGCCAAGGAAGAAACCATACTATGGCGTTAATCGTTCAGAAATACGGCGGGACGTCCGTCGGCAGCGTCGAGCGAATCCAGGCGGTGGCCGAGCGCGTGCAGCGCGCGGCGGACAACGGCGACTCCGTTGTGGTCGTGGTCTCGGCCATGAGCGGCGAGACCAACCGGCTGATCGGCATGGCGAAAGAAATCCAGGCCGAGCCGACCCCGCGGGAGCTCGACACGCTGGTCGCCACCGGCGAGCAGGTCACCATCGCGTTGCTGTCGATGGCGCTGCAGGCGCGTGGCCAGGACGCGCGCTCCTATACCGGCGCGCAGGTGCGCATCCTGACCGACAGCACGCACACCAAGGCGCGCATCCAGTCGATCGACACCGACACCATCCAGTCGGATCTCGATGCCGGCCGGGTGGTCGTCGTCGCCGGCTTCCAGGGTGTCGACGAGCACGGCCAGATCACCACGCTCGGCCGCGGTGGCTCGGACACCTCGGCGGTGGCGCTGGCAGCGGCGCTCAAGGCCGACGAGTGCCAGATCTACACCGACGTCGACGGGGTCTACACTACCGATCCGCGGGTCGTGCCCAAGGCGCGCCGCCTCGACCGGATCACCTTCGAGGAGATGCTGGAAATGGCCAGCCTCGGCTCGAAGGTGTTACAGATCCGCTCGGTGGAGTTCGCCGGCAAGTACAACGTGCCCCTGCGGGTGCTGTCCTCCTTCCAGGACGGCCCCGGCACCCTGATTACTCTGGAGGAAGACGGCGTGGAAGAACCAGTCATTTCCGGGATCGCGTTCCACAAGGACGAGGCCCAGCTGACCATCAAGGGCGTGCCGGACAGCCCCGGGATCGCCTACAAGATCCTCGGCCCGATCGGCGAGGCCAACATCGAAGTCGACATGATCCTGCAGAACATCGGTGCCGACGAGACTACCGATCTCACCTTCACGGTGCACCGCAACGACTTCGACAAGGCGCTGGACCTGATGCGCAAGACCGCCGAAGAACTCGGCGCGCGCGAGGTGTCCGGCAACCACAACATCGTCAAGATCTCGCTGGTGGGCGTGGGCATGCGTTCACACGCCGGCATCGCCTCGAAGATGTTCCGGGTGCTGGCCGAGGAGAAGATCAACATCCGCATGATCGCCACCTCCGAGATCAAGATCTCGGTGGTGATCGACGACAAGTACCTGGAACTGGCGGTTCGTGCCCTGCACGACGCCTTCGAGCTGGATACCCCGGAGGTATCCCTGAGCTGAACGTCGGTTCACAGGCTAATATTCGGCAAGGGCCCCGACGAAACACGGGCGGGGCCGCCAAACACAGAGGCTGACCAGACTATGTTGATTTTGACCCGCCGAATTGGTGAGGTGCTGCGCATTGGCGACGATGTCGCCATCACGGTGCTTGGCATCAAGGGAAACCAGGTCCGGATCGGTATCGATGCGCCCAAGGATGTCGCCGTGCATCGCGAGGAGATCTATCAGCGCATCAAGAGCGAAACCGGCTCGGACGAAGAAGGCGAATCCTCGAGCTGAGTCGTCTCGGTCGGGACCACCTTCGTGGCGTCGTTTTCCCGGTACTCCCGCCGCCATCCAGCGCCGGGCCGCGGTGTTCGCGGTGTCTTCCCGGCGCGTGCGAATCGGGGTGCCGGCCGGCGGCCGGGGGCGTTCCGGCGGCATTGATTCCTGCCGTCAAAGCCGCTACCATGCGGCGCTTGTTGGAGAGGTGGCCGAGTGGCTGAAGGCGCTCCCCTGCTAAGGGAGTAAGGGGTTTATAGCCCCTTCGAGGGTTCGAATCCCTCTCTCTCCGCCATAATCGAGAAAGCCCCGCCGGGTAGTCCGGCGGGGCTTTTTGCCGTCCGGGCGATGATCCTGCCGTTCAGTCGCCGGGACGGTGTCGCGCGGCCATCAGCGCCTCGTACTCGGCTGGAGCGACGATCTGGCGCAGGTCGACGAAGCTGCCGCTCTCGAACTCCCTGAGAGCCGGCAGGGAGTCGAGGATGCGCTCGGCGGCTGCCCCCGGCGAAAGAAGTGCCTCGGTGCCGCGGGCGGCGTTGATGCGTTCGAGGGCGGGAAATCGGTCGGTGTCGGGTTGGTCGCAGAGCGTGTCGATGATGCGCGTGTCGATCAGCCCCGGCGCGATGGCGGAGACGTGGCCATCGGGGAACTCGTGGGCGTAGAGGCGGCAGAGCATGTTCAGCGCCGCCTTGGAGAGCGCGTAGCCGCCCCAGCCGCGATTGCCCAGTACCGCGGCGCCCGAGGAGATCGCCACGATCTGGTCGACGACGATCCCGGATTCGAGCAGCCAGTCGAGGATCACCTTGTTGGCCCAGATGTTGACGTCCATGATCGCGCGCAGCTGCTCGACCGACACCCGGCTCATGTCCTCGATCTCGCCGAGGATGCCGGCGTTGAGGACCACCAGTTCGAGGTGGTCGACACCTGCGAGCAACTGCGTCAGGGTCGGCCCGATCACGTCGAGGTCGGCGAGATCACAGGGGACGTCGACCACCCGGTCGGCGAGCGCGGCGCAGCCGCGGCGGCTGCAGCCGTACACCCGGTAGTCGCGTTCGAGCAGGGCGTGGCTCAGGCCGAGGCCGAGGCCGCTGCTGTTGCCGGTGATCAGGGCGTTTGCGGACATGGTTCCTCCGGGACGTCGGATGGTTTCAGGCGATGCGCGAGAGGCAGCCCGGCCGGGTCTCGCTGTCGACCACGCGGTCGCGGCCGCTTCGCTTGGCCAGATAGAGGGCGCGGTCGGCGTCCGCGATCAACTCGTTGAGGGATTCGTCCTCGTGGCCGGCCATGGCGATGCCGGCGCTGGCGGTGATGCGTTCGTCGCGCAGGGGCGCCGGCCAGTCGACCGAGGGCAGCCGGCGGCGGATCTCGTCGGCGATGGCGCAGGCCTCGCCGTGATCCGGGGCGGGCAGGGCGAGCAGGAATTCCTCGCCGCCCCAGCGCAGGGCGACGGTCGACGACGAGATGCAATCGCGGATGAGCCTGCCCAGCCGGACCAGCACCTCGTCGCCGACCAGGTGGCCGAAACGGTCGTTGATCTGCTTGAAGTGATCGATGTCCAGTGCGACCAGCACCAGCGGGCGGTCGGCCTTGGCGAACAGCGATTCCAGCAGCTCCATGCCGCGCCGCCGGTTGTACAACCCGGTCAGCGCGTCGTAGTCGGCCTCGCGCTGCAGCCGGGCCTCGACCGCCTTGGCGTCGGTCTCGTCGTGCACGAGGCCGGTCACCCGCAGCGGCTGGCCGTCGTCGTCCCATTCGACCACCGAGCCGCGGTCGTGTACCCAGATGTAGTGGCCATTGCGGTTGCGCAGCCGGTAGACGGCCTCGAACTGGTGTCGCTCGCCACGCAGGTGTCCCTCCAGTGTGGCGAGCACCACCGGCAGGTCGTCGGGGTGGACATTGTCTTTCCAGGTCTCGATCACCTCGGGCATCTCGTCCGGGCCGTAGCCGAGCAGGCTGTGCAGGCGCGGGCTGAAGGTCAGGCGCCCCTCGCGCGGGTACCAGTCCCAGACGCCGTCGGCGAGATCGTGGAGGATCTTCCAGCGGTCGGCGGAGCCGTCGGGCTGCATGTGCGGGCGACGGGAGATGTCCCGGGCGACCGAGACGAAGCGTTCCTCGCCGTCGATCTCGGTGACCGTGGTGATCACCTCCACCGGCAACTCGCTGCCGTCGGCACGTCGGTGGCCACCGATGAAGCGATAGGGCGAGGACTGCCGGATCACCTCGGCGATCTCCGACCAGGCCGGCATGCCATGCACCCGCGTCTGCAGCGACAGCACTGAGTGTTCGAGCACGTCGTCGCGCTCGAGCAGCAGGTCCTCGTGGGCCGCGCGATTGCAGTCGACGATCCGGGAGGTCACCGGGTCGATCACGTAGACCGCGTCGGCCACCGAATCCAGAAAGGGTGGGTGTCTGCCTTCCATTGCCGACATTTCCGGGTCTCCCGAGGTGATGCGATGCCACATTCTAGTCAGTCGCCCGGTGATTTGACAGGGATTCCCGGCCTCGAATCAACGGGTTTCGGCGAGCAACCGCCGGATCATGCCCCCGGCGCGACTGCCGTAGCCGCCGCCGAAGAGATTGAAGTGGTTGAGGACGTGGTAGAGGTTGTAGAGCGTCTTGCGCACGGAAAAACCGGGATCCAGTGGCAGGTGGCTCTCGTAGGCCCGGTAGAAGGCCGGTGCGAACCCGCCGAACAGTTCGGTCATGGCGATCTCGGCCTCGCGGTCGGCACGGTAGGTGGCCGGGTCGAACAGCACCGGGGTGCCGTCGGCGAGCGCGCCGTGATTCGCGCCCCACATGTCGCCGTGGATCAGCGCCGGGTAGGGGTGGTAGTCGCTGAAGAAGGCGGGCAGGGCGCCGATCAGCTCGCGGCCGGCGTCGATGGTGTCGCTCGGCAAGCCGCGCTCGGCGGCCCAGTCGAGCTGTGGTGCCAGTCGCCGTTGCCCGTAGAAGCGCGCCCAGTCGTCGTTCTCGCCACCCAGCTGCGGCATGGCGCCGATGAAGTTGTCCTCGGGCCAGCCGAAGGCCGGCTCGGGCTCGGCGTGCAGTTCGGCCAGCGCCTCGCCCAGAGCCGCGTCGTTCACCGGGCCGAGGTCGAGCCATTCGAGCAGCAGGTAGGCCGTGCCGTCGACGCTCCCGGCGGCCACCACCTGCGGGGTGCGGATGCGCGCGCCCAGTGCCTCGAGTCCCCGCGCCTCGGCGGGGAACATGCCGTCGTCACGGTCCGGGTGGGTCTTGAGGAACAGCGGGCCAACGCTCGTTTCCAGGCGCGTGGCCTCGGCGATGCAGCCACCGCCCACGCCGCGCTGGCCACTGATCTCGAGCGAGGCTTCCGTGGCCAGTCGCCCGGTCAGTTCGTTCTCGGGGGCCTCGCCGCGCCGGATGCGGGCGAGGGCGTCGTCAAGGAAGGTCTGCACGAATCCGATACCTCTCTGCGCGTCTTGAGCCGGGTAGATGCAAGGCGGTCGTCCGCCGCGGAAGAGTCATTCTCTTTCCAAGGACGACAACGCAGCAGATGCC
>CAYUAO010000104.1:0-4737 GCA_964442775.1 uncultured Halothiobacillus sp.
CGCGCTTCAGCGGCATGGCATTCGTGCAGAGATTCCCCAGGCCGCATCAGCATGCGGCCGGGATCATTCATGAAGTGTAACAGCGTGGGTTGAAGGTGGCATCCAGCAAGGGCAGCGGCGATAAGAAGGCCAAGGGGAAGGCCAGGGCCAAGGCCGGGGCGGGCCGGGGCGGACAGGCGCGGCGGAAAACGGCTGGCAAGAGCACGAGCCGCCGCCGGTCCGGCCAGGGCGCGCGGCGGACGGGTCCGGCTCGCGGCGGCTCGGGCGGGCGCGGCTGGCGGTCGCGCCTGTTCGGCTGGGCGTGGCGCGGCGTGCTGCTCGCCGCGGCCATCGGTCTGCCACTGCTGGCCGGCTGGGCCTGGTATCTCAACGAGCGGGTCACCGAGCGTTTCGAGGGCGCGCTGTTCACCATGCCGGCGACCGTCTACGCCGCCCCGGACGAGATCTACGTCGGCCAGGCGATGGAGATCGGGGACCTGACCGCCGCGCTCGAGCGGCTCAACTACGTGGCTGCCGATTCGCTCGAGGAAACCGGCACCTTCCGTCGCCGCGGCAACCGGGTCTCGTTTCACCGCCGCTCGTTCGATTTCCCCGACGGCGAGCAGCCGTCGCGCCGGGTCGACGTGCGTATCGTCGACGGGCAGGTCACGGAACTCGACGACCCCGATGGGAAATCGATCGGCATCGTGCGCCTCGAGCCGCGCTCGATCGGCACGCTCTACCCGAACCGGGCCGAGGATCGGGTGCTGCTCGCAATCGAGGAGGTCAAGGAGGAAGCGCCCTTGCTGCTCGACACGTTGCTGGCGGTCGAGGACCGCGCCTTCCATGATCACCACGGCGTGGTGCCCACGGCGATCCTGCGCGCCCTTCTCACCAACCTGGTTTCCGGCGAACGGGTACAGGGCGGTTCCACCATCACCCAGCAGCTGGCGAAGAATCTCTTTCTCACTCACGAGCGCACCTACCGGCGCAAGTTCGCCGAGATGATCATGTCGCTGGAGATGGAGTGGCACTACTCCAAGGACAAGATCCTCGAGGCCTACCTCAACGAGGTCTATCTGGGTCAGGACGGGCGGCGGGCGATCCACGGCTTCGGCCTGGCGGCTAGCTTCTACTTCGGTCGGCCGATCGACGAGCTCCGACCCGAGCAGGTCGCCCTGCTGGTGGGCATGGTCAAGGGGGCCAACTACTACAACCCGCGCCGCAATCCCGAGCGGGCGCTGGCGCGGCGCAACGTCGTCATCGACGTGATGGTCGAACTCGGCCTGGTCGACCCGACCACCGGCGCGGAGTGGCAGTCCCGGCCGCTGGGAGTGCTCGATGCAGGCGGGTCGAGGGCGCGGCATCCGGCCTTCGTCGACCTGGTCCGCCGCCAGCTGGTCGAGCAATACGATGCCGAGGACCTCAAGACCCGCGGCCTGAAGATATTCACCACCCTGCGCCCGAGGGTGCAGGAAGCGCTGGAGGGCAGCACCGCGCGTCTCGACGAGGTCGAGTCGGATCGTGGCCTGGACAACGGGACGCTCCAGACCGCCGGCGTGATCGCCTCGGTGGGCACCGGCGAGATCGAGGCGATGATCGGTGGCCGGGAGGCCGAGTACGAGGGATTCGACCGTGCGCTGGACGCCCGCCGCCAGATCGGCTCGCTGATCAAGCCGGTGATCTACCTCACGGCGCTCTCGCGCCCGTCGGAGTACAACCTGATCACCTCGCTCGAGGACGAGCCCGTCACCATCGAGCAGAGAGGCTCGGAGGAGTGGAAGCCAAAGAACTACAGCGGCGAATTCCACGGGCCGACGCCGCTGATCGAGGCGCTGGCGCATTCCCGCAACGTGCCCAGCGTGCGGCTGGGCCTGGACGTCGGCCTCGACTCGGTCGCCGCCACGCTCGAGCGCCTCGGCGGGACGTCGCCGCCCTCGTTCTACCCCTCCATGCTCCTCGGTGCGATGGACATGACCCCCTACGAGGTCGCCCAGATGTACCAGACGCTGTCGGCCGACGGCTTCATGACGCCGCTGCGCGCCATCCGCAGCGTGGTCGACCGCGACGGCGAGCCGCTGTCGCGCTACTCGCTCGATGTGCGTCGCGCCGCCGACCGCGAGGCGCTCTACCTGTTGCAGTATGGCCTGCAGACCGTGGTAACCGAGGGCACCTCGACAAGGCTCAACCAGATGATCCCGCCGTCGGTTGGCGTGGCGGGCAAGACCGGCACCACCAACGATGGTCGAGATGCCTGGTTCGCCGGGTTTACCGGCAATCGCGTCGGGGTGATCTGGGTCGGCCGCGACGACGACCGCCCGGCCAACCTGACCGGCTCGAGTTCGGCCCTGCCGCTGTGGGGCACGGCCTTTGCCGAGCTCGACAACCAGCCGCGGGACATGACCCCGCCGCGGGGAGTGCGTTTCGCCCGCGTCGACCCGGAGCGCGAGTCGGTGGTGCCGGATCGCTGCGTGGGCGAGTCGCTGCCGTTCATCGCCTCACACCTGCCCGAGCCGGCGGCCGATTGCGATGGCGGGGCGCGCAAGGACGAGGGCGGTGGCACGATCTGGGACTGGTTTCGTTGAGTCAGGGAAATTCTGCACGATTCGATGGCATCTCTGGCTCGCGGGTTTCGTCCATGAACCCCGCCCTTCGGGCCGGCTTGCACCGGCCGGATCGGCGTCGTGCCGACCCGGTCCGCCCTGTCGGACTCCCGGGAGCGGCCCGCGCCGGGTTAGGATGGGGCCGATCCCGACACGTTCTTCCAGACATTTCAGGTAGTGACCAATGGAAAGCCGTACCGCCACCCTTCGAACCAGTTCCGGCACGCCCTCGACGTGGCGTGCCACGGCATGGCGCGCCTGGGTTGTGGCCGCCGGCGGGCTTCTTCTCGCCGCCTGCGCGCCGATGACACCGCCGCCGGAATCCTCGGAGCCGCGCGCCGAACGGGAGCCCGAGCCGGAGCCCGAGGTGCGCGCCACGCCGCTGGCGACCCCGGACCTCGAGGAAGAGGCCCTGCCGACCGATCGCTCGCGCGAGTCGAGCGAACCGGAGACTTCGCCGGCCGTGCTCGCGCTGGTGCGGCAGGCCGACGAGCGTCGGCAGTCGGGCGATCTGGCCGGAGCGCAATCGACGCTGGAGCGGGCCGTGCAGATCGAGCCGCGCAACGCGCGCCTCTGGCTGGATCTTGCCCAACTGCGCCTGGCGCAGGACCAGCCCGAGCAGGCCGAGGAGTTGGCCCTTCGGGCCGTGGAGCACGCCGACGACAATCGCATCCTGTCGGCTGCCTGGCAGGTCGTGGCGAAGGCCCGCCGGGCGCAGGGCGACGAGGAGGGCGCCCGCGAGGCCGAGGAGCGCGCCGGCAGCGATTCGGCGCGCCGGGACGGGGCTGATCGGGCGGCATGACCGGGGCGACGACTCGCCGCAGCCCGTCGGGACTCGACGAGGTTTTCGGTCCCGACGGCCGGCTGGCAGGGGCCTTCGAGGGCTACCAGCCGCGGGCCGGCCAGCGGCGCATGGCCGAGCGGATCCGCGACGCCATCAACGACCGCCACACCCTGGTGATCGAGGCTGGCACCGGCGTGGGCAAGACCTTCGGCTACCTCGCCCCGGTGCTGCTCTCGGGCAAGCGCGCCCTGATCTCCACCGGCACCAAGCACCTGCAGGACCAGCTGTTCGACCGTGACCTGCCGCGGCTGCGCGAATTGCTGGGCGTCGAGGCGAAGGTCGCCCTGCTCAAGGGCCGGGCGAACTATCTCTGCAAGTACCGCCTCGACCTCGCCGGCGAGCAGGCGCGCCTGCCGCGCCGCGAGGACGCCCGGGCACTCGGCCGCATTCGTGACTGGGCCGCCCGGACCATCGACGGCGATCGCGCCGACTGCCCCGGGGTGGGCGACGACCACGAGATCTGGCCGCTGGTCACCTCGACCAACGACAACTGCCTGGGTCGCGACTGCCCGCTCTACGACGAGTGCTTCGTGGTCAAGGCGCGCGAGAAGGCGCAGAAGGCCGATATCGTGGTCATCAACCACCACCTGTTCTGCGCCGACCTGGCCCTGCGCCAGACCGGCTTTGCCGAACTGCTGCCCGAGACCGACGTGGTGGTGCTCGACGAGGCCCACCAGGTGCCCGAGATCGCCTCGATGTTCTTCGGCGAGGCGGTCGGTTCGCGCCAGTTGCGCGACCTGGCCGCCGACACCCTCACCGAGCAGAAGCACGAGGCGCGCGACCAGCCGGGCCTCGCCGAGGCGGCCGATACCCTCAAGGGCGCGACCGACCCGGTGCTCGAGGCCCTGGCACGCTTCGACAACGAGCGTTCTCCCTGGGCGGAACTGGCCGGTGAGGCGAGCGTCACCGAGGCGCTCGACCGGATGGGCGAGGCGCTCGAGGGGCTGGTGCGCGAACTCGAGATCGCCGCCGCGCGCGGTCCGGGCCTGAAGGCCCTGTCGGGCCGCGCCCAGGGGCTGCGCGACGAGCTCGCGGCCTTCCGCGAGGGCCGCGAGGAAGGCGAGGGTCACGCCGTGCGCTGGGTGGAACGCCGCACCCGCTCGTTCACCCTGCACACCACGCCGGTCAATGCCGCCGGGCAGTTGAAGTCGCACGTCGAGTCGGCCCCGCGCGCCTGGATCATGACCTCGGCGACGCTGGCTGCCGGCTCGGACTTCAGCCATTTCACCCGGCGCATGAACCTCGACGACGCCCGCTGCGAGCAGGTCGAGTCGCCGTTCGATTTCCCCGGCCAGGCCGTGCTCTACCTGC
>CAYUAO010000104.1:4747-7453 GCA_964442775.1 uncultured Halothiobacillus sp.
GGCGCGCGAGCACACGCTCGCCTCGCTGCGCGCCGTCTACCCGCTGTTGAAGGCCAGCGGCGGGCGGGCGTTCCTGCTGTTCACGTCTCACCGGGCGCTGAAACTCGCCGCCGAGACCCTGGGCGAGCACCTGACCGACCTGCCGCTGTTCGTGCAGGGCACCCAGGCGAAGTCGGCCCTGCTGGAGGCCTTCCGCGAGGCGGGCAACGGTGTGCTGCTCGGCACCCAGAGTTTCTGGGAGGGCGTGGACGTGCGCGGCGAGGCGCTCTCTCTGGTGATGATCGATCGCATCCCCTTCGCCGCGCCGGGCGATCCGGTGCGTGCCGCCCGCGAACAACGGCTCAAGGGCCGGGGGCTGGCGCCGTTCGTGCACATGGCCCTGCCCGAGGCGATCATCACGCTAAAGCAGGGCGTCGGACGACTGATCCGCGACACCTCGGATACCGGGGTGATGGTGCTCTGCGACCCCCGCCTGCAGTCGAAGGGCTACGGGCGCACCATCCTCGATGCCCTGCCGCCCATGCGGCGAACCCGCGACGGACGCGTGGCGCGAGACATGCTGCGGCGTCCGGCGACCAGCCCGGACCACGAGGCCGAATCGGAAGCGACCTGATCGGATCGTTTCGCGTTTATCAGCACATTAGTGCTTGGTTAACCGACTGCTTTACTGGGTGGCGTATATGGTGCTGTCTGCATACCATCCGCGAATTCGTCCGAGCCAGGAAGGCCCAACGGAATGGTTCACGGTTTTCACCAGATCGCCCGCATGCGCACCATCAAGTCGTTCATCCTCGGGATGTCCCTGCTCGTCTCGCTGCTGTTCTTCGGCGGGGCCTACCTGATCGTCTCCGGCATCTTCAACCAGTCCGTGCAGCAGAGTGCGCTCAAGGACTCGGACCTGCTGGCGCGTTCGACCTTCGCCTCCATGTACCAGCTGATGAGTACCGGCTGGACGCGCGAGCAGCTCGAGGGCTTCGTCGAGGCCAACCGCGAGGCGCTCTCGGGGAGCGGCTACAACCTGGAGATCTTCCGCGGCCCGGTGGTCGCCGAGCAGTACGGCGAGATCGAGCAGGCGCCCATCGACGACAAGGTCGCGGCGGTGTTCGATTCCGGACGCACCGCCGAGCAGGTCGAGGAGCATTCGGTTCGCTACACCTTCCCCCTGCGCGCCGAGGCCAAGTGCCTCTCCTGCCACGCTACGGCCGAGGAGGGCGACGTGCTGGGCGTGATCGACGTCTCGCAGGATTTCTCCGCGGCGATCGCCGAGGCGCGCGAGAACTTCTTCTTCTGGTTGATGCTGCTCGCCCCGCTGCCGGTCATCGGCGCGGCGCTGATCACGCTGTTCGTCAACCGCCGCATCACCCGCTCGATAGAGCTGCTCGAGCACAACGCCGAGAAGGTCCACCGGGTGGCGGACATCAGCAAGCTCTCGCTGGCGCAGACCGACCTGGGCTTCGACGAACTCAATCGCGTGTTCAAGAGCTTCGAGGGGCTGGTTGACCGCTTCCGCACGGTGGCCGTCGATCGCGACCTGCTCGAGTTCGAAATCAAGCTGCTCGAGAAGTTCATCATCACCTCGGAGGTGGTGCGCGACTGGCACGAGTACATCTGCCGGCTGATGAACGACATCAACGAGGTGATCGAGACCTACACGCTGTTCTCGATCTTCAAGGTCGACGACGAGCTGTTCGACCTGGACGTGTTCTGGCGCTCGCCGCCGTCGGAAGCCAGCCGCAAGCTGCTCGAACGCGCGGTGCGCCAGCACATGGACGGCCACCCCAACCTGCACGACGCCGCGCTGGTGCACATCAACCACCACGTCGCCGATCATGACGGTCCGGAGATCGAGCTCACCGAGGACGACGTGCGGGTGCAGGTCAAGTCGCTGCTGGTGGACGCGCCCAAGATCGGCGGCATCGTCGGCATCGGCGTGCAGGCCGAGACGGTCAACGACGAGACGCGCCTGCTGGTGATCGAGAGCGTGCTCTCGACGCTGCTCAACGTCGTCGGTTCGGTCAAGGCGATCTTCAAGTACACCCGCGATCTCGAGTATTACGCCACCCGCGATCCGCTCACCAACCTGTACAACCAGCGCGTGTTCTGGGAGCTGATCGGCTACGAGATCGACCGCGCCGGCCGCCACGACCAGCGGTTCTCGCTGCTGCTTATCGATCTGGACAACTTCAAGCTGGTCAACGACAGCTACGGCCACGCCTTCGGCGATACGTTCCTCAAGGCCTTCGCCGACGCCATCGGCAAGGGGCTCAAGCGCGGCGACATCTTCGCCCGCTACGGCGGCGACGAGTTCGTGGTGGTGTTGCCCGAGACCGACCTCGAGAGGGCCTGCGTGGTGGCCAACCGCGTGCTGGCCGAAACCGACCGCATTGCGCTGCCGGCCCCCGACGGCGCGCAGGTCTCCGCCTCGGCGTCGATCGGCGTGGCCGTGTACCCCGATCATGCCGACGAGCCCAAGGACCTGTTCCTGTTCGCCGACAACATGATGTACAAGGCCAAGGCCGAGGGTAAGGCGCGGGTGGCGATACCGAGCGAGGAGGACGTCATGGACGTGTTCCGCTCGATCAGCGAGAAGGGGCTGACCATCCAGCGCGCGGTCGAGGAAAGACGCATCCTGCCGTACTTCCAGCCGATCCTGGCCACGGCCGCCGGCGAGGTCGAGGCGGTCGAGGTGCTGTCGCGCATCGATCT
>CAYUAO010000105.1:0-6037 GCA_964442775.1 uncultured Halothiobacillus sp.
AAGCGAACAAACCCGCGAGCCAGAGATGCCATCGATTCGTGCAGAGTTTCCCTAGCCGCCATCAGGTCGCGCCGAGTCCCTCTTCGAACCCCAACCTCGTCGCCGCATTCCGCCCTGCTTGCCAACAGGCGTCGACCGTCCTAGCATCTGTGATGCATTCCGTCATACGGAGACGATCACATGGCTGCCATCAGCGTCCGACTGCCGGATGAAACCGAATCGCGCCTCAGTCGGGAGGCGTTGCTCGGGCAGCGGCCTCGCTCGGAAATCGTGCGCGAGGCGATCGAGCAGTACCTCGAGCGACGGGAACACGAGCGATTCATGCAGACCCTGGTCGAGGAGGCCCGGGCCGCGTACCGGATCGATGCTGTGCGTCGCGAGTCGCATGAACTCCTCGAACAGGCCGAACAAGACACCGGGACCACGCCGGACGAGGACGACACGGAGCGCTGGTGGCGCTGATGCGACGCGGCGAGGTGTGGGTCGCACGGCTGAACCCCAACCGGGGCCGGGAGATCGGCAAGACCCGACCGGTGGTGGTGATCCAGGCCGACGAACTGCTGGCCGTCGAAGGGGCGCCCGTCATCGTGCTGCCGCTGACCACGCAGGTATACCCTGCCCTGCAGGTATGGCGAATTCCCCTCCCCGCCCGGGACCGGCTGCTCAGGGACTGCCAGGTGGTCATCGACCATCCGCGCGCCATCGACCGCGCCCGTTTCTCGGAAGGCCCCCTGACCACGCTGACCACCGAGGAAATGCAGGCCGTGGAGCGGAGCCTTGCCGCCGTGCTCGGGCTGGATCGTCCCGGAGATAGCGGAGGCTGAAAGTCCACGTCCGACCCACCCGCGCCTCAGCGCCCAGGGCGAAACAGGCCCAGGCCGAAATGCGCGCCAAACCCCAGGGCCAGTGGCCCTTCCAGCGCATGCGGAAATCGCAGCCGCCAGAAACTGCCCTGCCGATCCGGCTGCGTCAGCCCGCGGCGTGAACGGAAGCGGTGGAAATGCACCGGCCGGCGTTCGCGCCCGTGGATGGTGACGGCGGGTACCGACTCGATCGCTTCCGGCTCCGGCAAGCCGCGCTGTCGGCATTCCCGGCGAATCTGCTCCTCGATACCGAAGCCTTTCTTGCGGTGCCAGGGATGCAGGTAGGGGGTCACCGACACCCACTCCTCTCCATGACCGATGTAGTCGGACTCGGACCAGTCATCGGCATCGCCATACCCTTCGAGCAGGACGGACCATTCCCCTTCCTGCCCCAGCCAGAGCCGATCGAGGCGGCCCAGGGCGGCCAGCGCCGCCGGGTCGAAACCGGCCTCGGCATGAATCAGCACATGATCGACATGGCCGTCGCCGTCGGCATCCTCCGGCAGATATAAGGCATGCCCATGCCGGTTGTCCGCCGGGGCGTCGTGCCCCGACAGGACCCACGGCACACTTCCCTTGCCCGCCGCCTTCATCGCCGCCATGCGGGTGATCTCGCCGATCTTCACGGCGTCCTCGATACGGGGCAGCGGCTTGCCCGACAGGGCGAGGCGGACGGTGGTCGCCTGTCGGCCGACACGACGACGGGAAACATGCCGAACGGGCACGAACGCATCGCTAGGCCGCTGGTAGGTCACGAAGCGTGAACCGGGCGCCCGACTCCAGCCCGCCTTCTGGATGGCGCCGGTTTCCAACCGCAAGGCATCCGCCAGCCGCTCCGGCAACGTGGCCAGGAGTTCCTTCTCCCTCTTTTTCAGACCCTTGGCGTCGAGTCCGAGCTCGGCCACCATGTCGTTGCGCCAGTCGTTGTACCCGGAAGGGTCGGCCGGGGCCATCAGCCTCACGGGCTCCAGCGCTTCCCCCGTTTCCGGATCGACGGAGAGCTCGGATGGCAGGCAGTTGAATCCACCGGTCCAATCGTCGAGCAGCCGCGCTTCGACCCAACTCTCGGCCCGGCCAAGAAACCCGAGGTTTTCCAGCAGATGCGCGAGCAAGGCTCGCTGCTCGTCCTCGAGCTCCAGTCCCGGCCAGCCCATGATCAGTTCGTCGGTCGAATCCAGACGAACAAAGGCATCGAAGATCAGCGAGGTATCGATCCGGCCGTTCTTGAATCCACCCTGCGGCATGTAATGACGCGTGTGAGCTCGAACCCCTCGCGGCAGCCGGCAATGGGGCTGGACACCCGCCAGAGTCTCGACCAGATCATCTAGCAACGACCGGGGAAACCGCTCGACATCGCCCTTTCGATGCCAGGTCGCGATCAAGGCACGCAGGAGCCGCCAGGGCGAAGGCGGCCATTCCACCTCCGCCTCGTTGACGTGACGCCCCCAGGGCGTGGCGTGATAGCGACCGGCGGGGAACTTGAATGCGATCGCCAGCATGGTCATTTCCTGTAGGTGATCTCGGTGATGCGCGGCTCGTTGAACAGTCCGGCCGAGGCGGCCTCCTCGACAAGTTTCGGCATGGCCTGTTCCAGCGCTTCCAGAGTGGGAAGCTCGTAGGAGTCGGGCCGGGTGACCCGGGTCGCCTTGCACTCCAGATCGCAGGCAGTGCGCAACCGCAGACCCGTGTCGAGGAAGCGGCGAATCTTGAACAGGGCAAGTCCGACCAGCAGGTTCTCGGCCGCCTCACCCAGCCCGAAAGCGCGGATCTGGGCCAGATCGAGATTGAAGTAGGCCGTGATCGCGGAGGCGACATACTCGTCCCGCGCATAAGGGACATTGCCAAAGCCCTTGGACGTGTCGCCCTTGGGATCGACGGTATCGACTTTGACGCCTCCGCTGGGTGCGACCTTGACGCCTTCCGCCTCGATAAAGCCCGACAGGGCGCGGGGAAGCCGCAGGCGACCACCCGCAAGTTCCTTCTTGGCCAGAAACACCCCGTGCAACGCCGCGTTGGTGTCCACGCGAACCAGCGTCGCGGCCAGCTTGCGCAAATCCACCCGGCCCTGCTCCTGGTCCGCCAACTCGGACTTGAGCATGTCGAGAACCGTTGTGTCCTTGCCCTCGAGAATGTAGGGCGAGTTCAACCGGTGCGATTCGAGCACTGAACTGGTCAGGACATCACCCTTGTCATCCAGAACCCGCACGAACGGCAGCCCCCGAAGGACATCGACCCAGTCATCTTCGAGATCATTCCAGCACACCACTTCCAGACGATTGGCCATGCTCTGCGCGGACTCGACCAGCAGCATCTGGCCTTCGCCATCGGGGGCGGTGTACTCGGCCGCTCCGAGATCCGGGAAACCGGTGGGCTGGAAGCGCGTGCCCTGGATCGGATCGAGGTCCGCTTCGATCAGCAAACGGGGGCTCTGGCTCAGGTCGTGGAAATTCAAAGACATCGGATGGACTCCTTTCAGCTTGCTTGTTGGTCTTCCTGCTCTCGCTTGCGAGGCAACAGGCGTTGGAGATCGTGATCGGAAATCGGCACCATCAATGCGGCCAACAACCGTCGGCCGTCGTGGATGCCGGGTGCCGGGGCAAGTGTTTCGGACACGAGGCCGGCAATACGCAAGGCACGCATGGCCCGGGCCATCACCGGATGAACCTGACCGGCTGCCAGCCGCCGCACCACATCGGCCGGGATCGGCAACTGCTGGTCGGCGGGCAACAGCCCCGCCCGGCGCAGCTGCTCGTCGGTGGCAAAAAACGGCTTGAGCAATCGATAGGCGGCGGGCAGCGGTAACGGCGGCAGATCATCCCCGACCCGACCGGAGGGGATACGCGTCAACATCAGACCGGGAAGAAGTTCTGCCAACTCGGTCGCATCCACTTCCGCCGCCAGCCAGGCGGCCACCTGGGCGAGCGAGGCGGTTCGCGAGGGCACCAGCGGCTTGTCGTCCAGCTCCATGCGTTCGCCCTCCAGCAAACGCCGTTGCAGCGTGGCGATCAGATTGGACTCCGCGTCTCCCGCCCCCCAGGTGACCTGGTGAGTCGCCTGCTCATCCCATCGCGGGTATCGATCCCACCGCTCCGGGGCCAGGTGCAGCCGCATCGGGTAGACCCAATCACCGCCTTGTCGCCCGTGTATCCCGGCCAGTGCCGCGGCGAGCGCAAATTCGGTCCCACCTCCGGGCTCGGCCTGTGTGATCCAGCGAGAAGACAGCGAGGGAATCGGTGGACAGCTCTCTCTAGCCTTGGGACTGCGCGCCAAATGCCGGTCGATCTCCCCCAGCTGGATCAGAAGCCTGCGTGTGGAAGCCGCTGCATCCCGGTGATCAAGGGCCAGGCGAAAAATGGCCGTCTCCAGGTTGCGCAACAGGGAAAGCAGGCGGTGGCTGCCTTCCTTGCGGGCAAACCGTCGAAAGCGTGACAACCACGCACCTTGCTCGAGTTCATCGATCAGGTCGGCAGCCGGGTTCCGGGTGACATCCACCCGATTCAGGGGCGTGGCAAAGTACGCCTTCCCCGAACGCATGAGAAAGGCGTAGCGCTGAAAAGCACTGACCCCCCGATCGACGCCCAACCCGGCAACGGCGCGCGCAAAATCCAGTCCGTCCCGGACCGGGCGCCGCCCCAATGTGACCCGACCTTCCGCGAGCAGGGCCTCCAGCTCCCGGAGGCTGGTCGGCGAAGACCACAAAGGCATCCAGATTTCGGCCCTGGCATTGTCCTCGTCGGCCAATGCCGCGACTCCCGAGCCACCCGCCGTCACGCGGACCGTAAAGGGATAACTCAACGCACCCGATTCGTCGCTCGCAAGCCGGCGGGTGGCAGAGGCGGCAAACAGCACGGCTCCTTCCAACATGAAGACGAAGTCCCAGGGATTGACCAGCGATTTCGCCTCGAACCCCGATGTCTGATTGACGCCACCGGCATCGGCCGGAGCGAATTGTCCCACCGCCGCAGATCCGACACCGGCCACGGCGATCCCAAATAGGGACTCCTGCAGCAAGGGCTCGCATTCTTCGCTCGGCTGTCCGGTGTCGGCTTGAAACAATGCCACCAGCCTTTGCATGAAATTGTTGGTGAAATCGAGCCGACCGTCATTGCCCCCGGTGCCGAGGAGCGGCGGATACTTGGGGTTTTCCTCGGTCAACAGGACCGAAGCATCCAACCACGCAAGCGCCCGATCATCCAGTTCGGCACGCAGCGAATTGAGGAGCTGCCGCTTTGCTTCGCCCTCGGGTTTCTCTTGCAAACCAAGCCGATCGAGATTCGTCCGCGCGACACCAATGGCATCTCGAAGTGCTCTCAGGCGCGCAGCATCCTTCTGTTCGATCGGCTCGATACCGGATTTGTTGTCCTTGGGGTAGAACCCGCTCCCGCCGTTCCACGGCGCAATGATGGGCGTCGGTTCGTATTGCTCCAGGAAAAAACGATTCAGCCCATCCTCGTCCAGTTGGCTTTCAAACACGAATTGCTCATTTGCCCAGTAACCTCGGGCATCGGGATCGACCTGTTCCGCCACCAGCCGCAGTACCCCCAGCGCCTTCAGATACGATGCGAGCGGCACCGGGGTGCAGCCGGCGAGCACGACTCGATGGGTCATTGCTGTCCTCCTTGTTCTTCACGCGCGCTGGCCCGCCAGTCGGCGATGCGTAACAGCGTCTCCAGCCAGGCCAACCGGAAGGGGCCGTATTCCTCCATCAGACGCTGCGTGCGCTCGGTCCAGGACGGCCCCTGTGGGCCGCTGCCCATGCGCATCAGGTCGAGATGCAGGGTGGTTTCGGGTAGGAGTTCCCCGCCGATGTCCACGACGGGGAGCCGGTCGCCATCCCAGACGCCCCGCGCATACGGCTTCCCCGGTTCCGGCGGCTCGTTTTCTTCTGGCAGGGCACGCAACCCCGTGCGCACCCGTCCGTGGTGGGCGGCGATCAGGTAGGCAATCAGGTCGTGATCGTCTGTCTGCTCGGCGTGTTCGATCCACGCGAGCATGGAGGCGAGCTCGTGGCGGAAGTAGCGGCGTGGCTGCCTCTCCCCCTCCGGGCCAACGGTGTGGTAGTCCGGTCGCCCCCGCCCGTCGGACTTGGCCCAGGGGCCATCGCCATCCTCGGGATTCGCGCCGATACCGCGCTGAAAGGCCTCGTGGGCCTTGCCCACGTCATGCCAGCGGGC
>CAYUAO010000105.1:6137-7261 GCA_964442775.1 uncultured Halothiobacillus sp.
CTCCGGACTTCGCACAAGCTCCCAGCGAGGCTCGTCACCGCTACCCAGCGGATCGAGCCGCCAGGCGGAGGGGTGAATCTTTCGCTTTTTGGACGGGAACAAATGCTCCCGAATCTGGGTGAGGGACACGGGGCACAACTCGTCGCGTTCGGCGGCGTACAACTCGTGGTGTGACCGTGGCTCAACCTGTCGCCAGAAGACCTGTACCTGGGGGGTGCCGGTATCGCGGATATAGGGGGAAACGTCGACATCGAACCCCGAAAGATCCGGGTCGGTATTGAACAGATTGAGCAGATCGCGCCGGCGCAGCACATGCGGGGTTTCCGGCCCCCGCCTGACGGCCGGAAGAACAGCCGGCGAGACCGTTTCCAGGCTTGTCAGGCAATCACGCGCCTCGGCCAGGTCAGCCTCCTCGTAAGGCAAGGCCACGCCCTTGGCGGTCTCGTCCAGATCGATCCAGAAGACGTCCGCGCTTTCATGCCGACCGGCCCTGTTACAGCGACCAAAACGCTGGACCAGGGAAGACCACGGCGCCAGTTCGGTGAACAGCACTCGGCTGTCGATATCCACGCCCGCCTCCACGGCCTGGGTGGCAACCACGATTCGACCCGCCCCCGCCGGCGCCTCCCGCAGTCGCGATTCGATCGTGCGCCGCTCATGCGGCCGGAACCGGGCATGCAGCAGCAACCGATCCAACGATTCGTCCCGTTTCCCCAACTCCTCGTACAGCCTCTGGGCCCGTTCCACGCGATTGAGGATCACTAGGGTCTGCTCGCCGACTTCGTGGCGCTCCAGCACCTGATGGGCCAGTTCTTCGATGTATTTCTTTTCGGCGGCCTGGCTGCTCTTGTCGAGAAAGGCCTCCGCGCGCAAGAGCGTCTTCGGTGCCTCGATCCGGCGCGTGACACTGGATTCCCGATGGTCTTCGGCAGAGAGCGTTATACGCGACAATCCGGCCTTGACCTCGGGGCGGAAATCCACCGTGCCGAGCCAGTCGGGCTGCAAGGTCGCGGAACACCAGATACTGTGGGCGCCGCGGGCCGCGCCCAGCCGTCGACGGAATGCTTCAAGCTGGGTCGTGGTCGCCAATGCCGGCCCCATGAGCTGCACCTCGTCGAATACCC
>CAYUAO010000106.1:0-6000 GCA_964442775.1 uncultured Halothiobacillus sp.
ACTCGGACATGTCGAAGCGCAGCAACTCGATGCCGAGCAGGCGCGCGAGCTGCCTGGAGACCTCGGTCTTGCCCACGCCGGTCGGACCGGCGAACAGGTACGAGCCGATCGGCTTGTTGTCCGGGCGCAGGCCCGAGCGCGCCAGCCGGATCGCGGTGGTGATCTGCGCGATCGCCTCGTCCTGGCCGAAGACCACCATCTTGAGGTTGCGGTCGAGGTTGCGCAGCACCTCGCGATCCGAGGTGGAGACGCTGCGCTCGGGGATGCGCGCCATCCGCGCGACCACGCGCTCGATGTCGCTGGCCGTGATGCGGTTGTCCTCGGGGCGCGGGTGGATCAGGCGGTACTGCGCGCCGACCTCGTCGATGACGTCGATCGCCTTGTCGGGCAGGTGACGGTCGTTGATGTGGCGCGTGGAGAGCTTCACCGCGGCCTCGATCGCCTCGTCGGTGTAGACGACGTGGTGATGCTTCTCGTAGCCCTCGCGCAGGCCGCGGATGATGTCGACGGTCTCCTCCTCGGTGGGTTCGGGGACGTCGATCTTCTGGAAGCGACGGGTCAGCGCGGCGTCCTTCTCGAAGATGCTGCGGTATTCCTGGTGCGTGGTCGAGCCGATGCAGCGCAGCTCGCCCGAGGCGAGCGCCGGCTTGATCAGGTTGGAGGCGTCCATCGACCCGCCGGAGGCCGAACCCGCGCCAATCAGGGTGTGGATCTCGTCGATGAACAGGATCGCGTCGGGCACCGAGCGCACCTTCTTCAGGACGATCTTCAGGCGCTTCTCGAAGTCGCCGCGGTACTTGGTGCCGGCGACCAGCGCTCCCAGGTCGAGCGCGTAGATGGTCGCCTCGGACAGGGCCTCGGGCACCTCACCGTCGACGATCTTGCGCGCCAGGCCCTCGGCGATGGCGGTCTTGCCCACGCCGGCCTCGCCGACCAGCAGCGGGTTGTTCTTGCGCCGTCGAGAAAGGACCTGCTGGACGCGCTCGAGCTCGGCGCTGCGGCCGATCAGCGGGTCGATCTTGCCCTCGGCGGCCTGCTTGTTGAGGTTGATGGCGAAGTTCTCGAAGGCGTTCTCGTCGGCCGGCTGTTCCTCGGCGGCCTCGACGTCGGCCTGGTTGATCTCCGGCTCCTCGTCCTCGACGCCGTCCTCGTCGGCCTCGGGGCCGTGCGAGATGAAGTTGATCACGTCGAGACGCGTGACGCCCGCCTTGTGCAGCAGGTGGACGGCGTGGGCGTCCTGCTCGCCGAAGATGGCGGCGAGCACGTGCGCGCCGGACACTTCGGCGCGACCGGCGGCCTGGACCTGCATCACGGCCCGCTGCAGGACGCGCTGGAAACCCAGCGTCGGCTGGGTCTCGCGCGGGTCGTTGTCCGGAATGCGCGGCGTGGTGCGACGGATGTGCGCCTCGAGGTCCATGGCGAGCTGGGAGATGTTGGCATTGCAGCCCTCCAGCACCATGCGCGCGTCGGGGTCCTCGAGCAGCGTGTGCAACAGGCTCTCAAGGGTGACGAATTCGTAGTTCTGGCGCCGGGCGCGGTCGAACACGCGGCTCAGGGTGGTTTCGAGGGATTTGCTCAGCACCGATCCTCTCCTCCGGGGTATCTGCGATGACCCATTCATCGGCTCGGTGTCGAACCGCGGGTCTGTTTCCCGATGATACGCCGGATTCCGGCGTTGCCAACGGGGTTGAGTCTAGTCGGCGCGTTCCATCACGCACATCAACGGGTATTCGTGTTCCCGTGCGATCTGGTTGACTTGGCTGACGCGCGTCTCGGCGATCTCGCGGGTGAACTCGCCGCAGACGCCGCGCCCATGGTGGTGTACCTCCAGCATGACGGCGTTGGCCTGGTCGAAGCTCATGCCGAACAGCTGCATGAGGATCTGCACCACGAAATCCATGGGGGTGAAGTCGTCGTTCAGCAAGAGCACCCGGTACATGGGCGGCTCGTCGCTGACCGCCTGCTCGGAGACCTCTTCGGTCTCCAGCGGGCGGTGCTCGGTTTGCGCGGCGGCGACGATCCCGGTATCGAACGCGACTCGTGTCTGGCGGATCTCAGTCATGCCGACAGTCTAACCCTCAGGGCAACATCATCGGGCGCGCCGGTTCGTCCTTGACGCCCCCGGTCAGTGTCGAACCGAACTCCCTCGCCGTTGCGCCCAGGAGATGCTCCAGGCGGTTTCTGCGCGGGGTGAGATCGATCTGGTGCTCGACGCCGATGCGCTCGCGGATCACGCCGCGCACGCTGTCGATGCCGTCGACCAGGCCGTTCTCCACCGCGGTCTCGCCGGTGTAGAACAGGCCGGAGAAGATCGTCTCGTCGTCGTCCAGCCGATCGCCGCGACCGGTCTTCACCGCCTCGATGAACTGCGCGTGGATCTCGTCGAGCACGCCCTCGAGGTAGTCGGTCTCTTCGGGGTCGGTGGGGCTGAACGGATCGCCGAGCGCCTTGTTGTCGCCGGCGGTCAGCAGGCGGCGTTCGATGCCGAGCTTCTCCATGGCGTCGACGAAACCGAAGCTGTCCATGCGTACCCCGATCGAGCCGACGATCGAGGAGGGGTTGGCGTAGATCTCGTCGGCCGCGGCGGCGATGAAGTAGCCGCCCGAGGCGGCCATGTCCTCGGCCACCGCGTAGATCGGCTTGTCCGGGTATTCCTCCTTGAGGTCGCGGATGGCGTTGAAGATCTCGCTGGACTGGACCGGGCTACCGCCCGGGGTGTTCAGGCGCAGGACGATGCCCTTGACGTTGTCGTCCTCGAACGCCTTTTCCAGCCGCGGGATCACGCGACGCGCCTCGGTGGTCTCGCCGGTGGCGATCAGGCCGCTGATGTCGATCACGGCGGCCGCCGGCTTGCCTGCCCCCGGTGCGCGGCGGTCGCCGGCCGTGAAGACCAGGGTGACCAGGGTCAGCGACCAGACCACCAGCGCGACCGAGAGGAAACGGAAGAACACCTTCCAGCGCCGGGCGCGACGCTGCTCGACCAGTCCGTGGCGGGCCATGTCGAGCAGGGCGTCGCGGGCCCAGTCGGGCGAGGGGTCGGCTTGTTCGCGACTTGGCCGCCGCGGCCCCCCGGTCGGTTCCCCGGGGTGGTAGTCCGGGCCGTCGGGGGGGTCGATGCGCACGTCGTCTGGCGGGGTGTTCTGGCTCATGGCTGTGTGGTCTGCGTTGTCGTCAAGGGTAGTCGCCCGGTCGGTCCATCCGTGGCGGGGAGGGCGCGGGCAGGGTGTGTCAAGGTCCGGTTCAGACGACCGGGCGGGCCCCGGGTTCCCCCGGAGGTTGGGCGGTGCCCGGTTCCGCGGCGTTCTCGCGTTGCCCGTCACCGTCGCGGTGATCGTCGTGCAGTTGGGCGAGCCGCTCGATCAGCCAGTCCGGGCGGGCCGCGGCCAGGCGTTCGAGCGGATGGGCCCCGTGGGTGATGCCGATCGCGTGTGTGCCGGCGTTGCGGGCCATCAGCAGATCGAAGTCCGTGTCGCCGACCATCCAGGTCTCGATGGGGCGAGTGCCGGTATAGTCGAGGATGCCCTCAAGCATTTCCGGGTGGGGTTTCGATCGGGTTTCCTCGGCCGTCAGCGTGTGTTGAAAGTAGTCCGCCAGGCCCGTCTGCGCAAGGGCCCGGTCCAGCCCGCGGCGCGACTTGCCGGTGGCCACGGCGAGCAGGCAGCCGGATTCGGCCAGTGTCTCGAGCAGTGCCGTGGCCTCCGGGTAGAGCGCCACCGGCTCCTCGTTGGCGAAGTAGCAGCGGTGATAGGCCTGCGCGAGCGCCTCGCGGAATCGCTGCTCCGCCTCGGGGAACAGTTCGAGAATGGCGTTGGCCAGTGACAGGCCGATGATGCCCCGGATCGAGTCGTCCGGCAGGGGTGAGTGGTCCACGGCGGCCAGCGCCTCCTGGAAGGCGGCGACGATCCGGCCGGTGGAGTCGGCCAGGGTGCCGTCCCAGTCGAACACCACCAGTCGGGGCGGGGCGGCCAGGTGGTCGGGGCGGTTCAGGAGTCGGCTGATGTCGGTCATGGTGGCGGTTATCGGGGTAAATGGGTCTTTTTCAAGGTCGGATCGGTTTCAGGGTCAGGCCGGCGCCGTCCAGCACCGATTGCCAGGTCTCCGGCGGGTGGCTGGTGATGCTCAGTCGGCCGCCGTGGGCCGGATGGGTCAGGGTCAGGCGGAAGGCGTGCAGCATCAGGTTCGGGCGGCGTGATCCCAGCGGGCGGTCGAGGCTGCGGTCGCCGTATTTGGCGTCACCGACGATGGGGTGGCCCGCGTGCCGGCAATGTACCCGGATCTGGTGGGTGCGCCCCGTGTGCAGGGTCGCGCTCATCAGGCTCAGGGCCGGGCCGCGATGGCTGGTCGCCAGGCGCTCGAAGTCGGTGCGGGCCGATTTGCCCCGCTGCGTGTCGACGACCACGCGATGGGCGCGGCCTTCGCCCTGTTCCTTGCGCAGCGGGGCGTCGACGGTCTGGTGGACGTCGCGCCAGTGGCCATGGCAGAGGGCGAGGTAGCGTTTTTTCGCCGCGCCCTCGGGGCGGAACTGCTCATGGAGGGCGAGCAGCGCCACGCGCGATCTGGCAACCACGATCAGGCCGCTGGTCTCCCGGTCGATGCGGTGGGCCAGTTCCAGCATCGCGTCCGTCGGGCGCGCGGCGCGTAACAGTTCGATCAGGCCGAAGTCGTAGCCGCTGCCGGCGTGGGCGGCGAGCCCCGCCGGCTTGTCGATCACCAGCAGCGCCTCGTCCTCGTGGCGAATCAGCGTTTCGACGCGTTCGAGCCAGCCGGCGGGAATGCTCGCCGCCGACCGGGCGGTTTCCGGCCCGCCGCGCAGGTCGCGCACCGGCGGGATGCGCACGACATCGCCGGCGTGCAGGCGCTGCATCGGCTTGGCGCGCTTCTTGTTCACGCGGACCTGGCCCTTGCGGATCAGTCGATAGACCAGCGCCCGCGGCTGCTTGTCGTGCTGGGCACCCAGTTCGCGCAGCAGGAAGTTGTCGAGGCGCTGGCCGTCGCTGCGCGCGTCGACCGTCTCCAGGCGGACGCGCGGGCGCTCGGCGACGGTGTGTTCGGCGGCGGTCTGGCGATCTTGGGCTGTCATCGGCTCGGGTTCGCTGGCGGCTCGAACGCCGCCGTGTGTCAGGGGCTTCTACCCCGAAGGGGCCTCCGGTCGAGGGCTATCGAGTCCTGCGGAGGCATCGGTTGTTCTTGCAGGGGGTTACCGAAGGGTTGTGATAGTATCAGCGCACTGTGGCGAAAGTCAGGTGGTGCGGCCGGTGCCGGCCACCCGCGGCAGCCAGCGAGCGCTCGGGCTTCACCAAGCCGGCGCCATGCGCCAGACCCATCCCGCTTGCCTCACGACCCGGCCTTGCCCACACGCCCGGCCGGGCCTCGACAGGCACGACATGCCTCGGGCTGCCGCCCGCCCACAGTTGTAAAGAACGATCAACGGTCATCACGTCCTGTACCCAATGCGCCTTTCCCGGTTCCTTTCCCTGCCGCTCTCCGTCCTGGTTCGCCTCGTGGCGACGGGATGGCGGGCGTCGTGGTCGCTTGCGGCCCGGCATCCGGCGGGAGCACCGGCGATCGTGCCTCGGGACGTTCCCCTGAAGTCAAGTCACCTGTCGCGCATGGCCCGTTGCCTGCCGCGACTCGTGCGGAAACGTCGAGATTTTTTCCATGAAACGAATGCTGATCAACGCAACGCACTCCGAGGAGATCCGCGTTGCGCTCGTAGACGGGCAACGCCTCTATGACATCGACATAGAGACCCCGTCCCGGGAGCAGAAGAAGGCCAACATCTACAAGGCCACCATCACGCGCATCGAGCCCAGTCTCGAGGCCGTGTTCGTCAACTACGGCGCCAATCGCCACGGTTTCCTGCCCTTCAAGGAGATCTCGCCCGAGTACTTCGACCCCAAGGCGGTCGACGACAAGGGCCGTCCGATCATCAAGGACGCGCTCAAGGAAGGCCAGGAACTGATCGTCCAGGTCGAGAAGGAAGAGCGCGGCAACAAGGGC